>JBGPGW010000022.1:0-21625 GCA_041484095.1 Alphaproteobacteria bacterium
CTTCGAGCGTTTCGACGCGCACCGTGATGTAGCGCAGGACGTCTTCGTTGATGCCCAGATTGCGCTCCAGCTCCTGGACCGCAGCGGACGGCGCATCTAAATTCAGAAGCACGTAATGGGCTTTGCGGTTTTTCTTAATGCGAGTTATGAGGTTTCGAAGGCCCCAATACTCCTTCTTCGCGACGGTCCCGCCCCCGGTCGTCACGATTTCCGCGAAGCGCTCGATGAGCGCATCGACCTGGGCCGGCGAGATATCCTGCCGAGCGAGAAACACATTCTCGTAAAGTGCCATACCTACTCCTTGGCTGGCTCACCCGCGCGTCGGCCGCACTCCGGGGACAGTCACCGGCCCCCGTTTCGGCCCGCACAAGATTGGCGTGAGCGGCCGTTTTATACAGGAAACAGGCGACTTCGCAAGGGGTTCCCCCGCTTTTCGGGCGCGACCCCCGGGACATCGACCGCCAGGGCGGCCCCGCTTGACAGCCCCCCAGCAGGCGCTATCACTGTGCCTCACCAATTCACACGGCGATTCAGGCACATGGTGCGCGCATTCGTCTTCCCCGGCCAGGGGTCCCAGGCCGTCGGCATGGGCCGCGAGCTCAGCCAGGCCTTTGCCGCCGCCCGCGAGGTCTTCGAAGAGGTCGATGAGGCGCTCCAGCAGCGCCTGTCGCGCCTGATGTTCGAAGGCCCCGAAAGCGATCTGGTCCTGACCGAGAATGCCCAGCCCGCGCTCATGGCGGTCAGCCTCGCCGTCCTCCGCGTGCTGGAGCGCGAGGGAAAGCTCGTCCTCGGCAGGGCCGTCCGTTTCGTTGCCGGTCATTCCTTGGGCGAATATTCGGCCCTGGCCGCGGCGGGAACCTTCGCGCTCCCGGACGCGGCCCGTCTCCTTAAGGCGCGCGGAAGGGCCATGCAGGTGGCGGTCACGGTGGGCCAGGGTGCGATGGCGGCCATATTGGGCCTCGATCTCGATGGCGTCCGGTCGATTGCCAGGGACGCGGCGGAAGGGGAAGTCTGCGCCGCGGCGAACGATAACAGCGACGAACAGGTGGTGGTCAGCGGTGCCACGGCCGCGGTCGAACGCGCGGTGGACCTCGCGAAGTCGCGCGGCGCCAAGCGCTGCGTCATGCTGCCGGTCAGCGCGCCCTTCCATTGCGCGATGATGGAGCCGGCGGCGCGCGTGATGGAGGAGCATTTGGCGACCGTGGCCATGTCGCCGCCCGTGGTGCCGCTCATTGCCAATGTGACCGCCGAAGGTGTCAGCGATCCCGTCGAGATCCGCCGCCTTCTGGTCGAGCAGGTGACGGCGCTCGTGCGGTGGCGCGAAAGCGTCCGGTTTATGAAGGCCTCGGGCGTCGACACCGTCGTCGAAGTGGGTGCTGGAAAGGTTCTGTCGGGCCTCGTCCGGCGAATCGACCGGGACTTGGCGTCGAGCGCCGTCGGAACGCCGGCGGAGATCGAAGCGTTCCTCAAGACGACATAGGAGCCGAAGGTGTTTGAATTGGGCGGCAAGGCCGCGCTGATTACGGGGGCGAGCGGCGGTATCGGCGCCGCGATCGCGCGGGCGATGCACGCGCAGGGCGCAGAGGTGGCGATCTCCGGCACCCGCGTCGAGGCCCTCGAGTCTCTCAGGGGCGAACTCGGTGACCGCTGCGCGATCGTCCCCGCCAACCTGGCGGATGCGGGCGCCGCGGACACGCTTCTCAAAGGGACGGAAGCCGCCTTCGGCCGGCTCGACATTCTCGTGAACAATGCGGGGCTCACCCGCGACACGCTCGCCGTGCGCATGAGCGACGAAGACTGGCAGACCGTGCTCGACGTCGATCTCACGGCCGGCTTTCGGCTCGCGCGAGCAGCGCTTCGCGGCATGATGAAGCGGCGCTGGGGCCGAATCATCGGCATCACCTCGATCGTCGGGGTGACCGGCAATCCGGGGCAGGTGAACTACGCCGCCGCCAAGGCCGGGATGATCGGCATGACCAAGGCGCTCGCGGCCGAAGTCGCCACGCGCGGGATCACGGTCAATTGCATCGCGCCGGGTTTCATCGAAACGCCCATGACGGCGGGCCTCTCGGAAGACCAGACCAAGCGGCTGCTCGAGCGCATCCCCGTGGGCCGGCTCGGGACGCCGATCGATATCGCGATGTCCGCGGTTTTCCTCGCCAGCGACGAGGCGGCCTATGTCACCGGCCAGACCTTGCACGTGAACGGCGGGATGGCGATGATATGAGGTGCGGGCGCCGCCCGCCGACGCTGGCCAAGGTGGGCGTTCTATGTTACCAAGCGGCGCCCGCGATCCTGGGGACGGCCCGAAGGAACGGCCGAATTCATTGGTGCGGTGGGGACTGAACTTCCAAGGGACAGGGAAATGGCAGACACCAACGACGTGACTGAACGTGTAAAGAAAATCGTGGTCGAACACCTGGGCGTCGACGAGGCGAAGGTGACCGGCAATGCCAAATTCATCGACGATTTGGGCGCCGACAGCTTGGACACGGTCGAGCTCGTCATGGCGTTCGAGGAAGAGTTTGGCTGTGAGATTCCGGACGACGCGGCGGAGAAGATTGTCACCGTCAAGGATGCCATCGACTACATCTCTGCCCAGGCGAGCTAGGGTTGCTGCCGAAATTGGGCAACCTATCGCTCTATTGATCGACCTTTTGTCACACGCTTCTGCCGGCCCGTAACCGTCATGCGGCGAGTTGTCGTCACAGGGCTTGGGCTTGTCACGCCGCTCGGTTGCGGCGTCGAGCGCACATGGGCGCGCCTCATCGGCGGCGAGTCGGGCATCAGCGCCATTCAAAGCTTTGACGTCTCCGATCTGCCTTCGAAGGTCGCGGGCCAGGTGCCCCTCGGCGACACGGCCTCCGGCCTCTTCAACGCCGATGACTGGGTCGATGCGCGCGAGCGGCGCAAGATGGACCGTTTCATCGTCTACGCGATGGCGGCGGCGACGCAGGCCGTCACGGATGCAGGCTGGACGCCGACGGACGAAGAGAGCCTCGAGCGGACGGGTGTCCTCATCGGCTCTGGCATCGGTGGTCTCGAGGAAATCTATCGCGGCTCCATTATCCTTCATGAGCGCGGGCCCCGGCGTTTGTCGCCCTTTTTCATCCCATCGGCTCTCATCAATCTCGCCTCCGGCCATGTCTCGATCCGGTTCGGCTTCAAGGGGCCGAATCATGCGGTCGTCACGGCGTGTTCGACGGGCGCGCATGCGCTGGGCGACGCGGCGCGTCTCATCGCGCTCGACGATGCCGATGTCATGGTCGCGGGTGGTGCCGAGGCCGCGGTGTGCCGCATCGGCGTGGCCGGGTTTGCTGCGGCCCGCGCGCTCTCGACGGGCTTCAACGACACGCCCGCGCGCGCATCACGGCCCTGGGACAAGGACAGGGACGGCTTCGTGATCGGCGAGGGCTCCGGCATCGTCGTGCTCGAAGAGTACGAACATGCCAAGCGGCGCGAGGCGAAGATTTACGGCGAGCTCATCGGCTACGGCATGAGCGGCGATGCCCACCACATCACGGCGCCGCCCGAAGACGGCAATGGCGGGTTCCGCTCGATGATGGGGGCGCTCCGGCGCGCCGGGCTCAATCCCCAGGACATCGATTACGTGAACGCGCACGGCACGTCGACGCCGCTCGGCGACGAGATCGAGCTCAAGGCGATCAAGCGATTGTTCGGGGACCATGCCTATAAATTCTGCATGTCGTCGACCAAATCGGCCATCGGACACTTGCTGGGCGCTGCCGGCAGCGTCGAGGCGATCTTCTCGGTTCTCGCCATTCGCGACGGCGTCGCACCGCCCACGCTCAATCTTGAGAACCCTTCGCCCGGCTGCGACATCGATCTCGTGCCGAACGAAGCGCAGCGCCGCCCCATCCGGCACGTCCTCAGCAACTCGTTCGGTTTCGGCGGAACCAACGTTTCCTTGATCTTCACCGCCCCGTCGTGAGCGGCGCGGACGCGCCCTCGGACGATCCGCTTCCATCCGGCCCTATTCGCCGATCGCCGCTTCTGGCTCTGCTTCGCGCGGTCCTCGCGATCGCGTTCGTCTTCACGCTGGCCGTGGGCGGCGTCGCCGCGTGGGGCGTTCATGCGTTCGATGCCGAGGGTCCGCTCGGCAGCCCGCTGACGCTGGTCATCCCGAAAGGATTGGGCGTCGAAGTGATCGCGCGGCGCCTTAAGGAGGCGGGCGTGGTGCGCGAGCCGCTCGTCCTCAGCGTTGCCGCACGGCTGAAGCGGCAGGCACACAACCTGAGAGCCGGCGAATACGAATTCCCCGCCGGCGTGACGCCGCGCGGCGTTCTCGACATGCTGGAATCCGGGCGCACCGTGGTGCGCCGTGTGACCGTGCCGGAAGGCTGGACCGCGGCCCAAATCGTCGCGCTGCTCGCCGATACGGCCGGCCTCGAAGGCGTGCTGCTGGCGCGCCCGGACGAGGGGACGCTCCTGCCGGAGACCTATCACTTCAGCTATGGCGACAGCCGTCTCGGGCTCATCAAGCGCATGGAAGGGGCCATGCAGCAGGCGCTCGATGAGCTATGGCCCCACCGCACGCCGGATTTGCCTTACACCACACCCTACGAGGCCCTCATCCTGGCCTCGATCGTCGAGAAGGAGACGAGCGTGGAGGCCGAACGGCCGCGCGTGGCCGCGGTCTTCATCAACAGGCTCCGGCGCGGCATGCGGCTCGATGCCGATCCGACGGTCGTCTATGCGCTGACGCGGGGCGCTCAGGTGCTCGATCGGCCGCTCAGCCGCGCCGATCTCGCGCGCGACGATCCCTACAACACGTATCGCAACGCGGGCTTGCCGCCGGGCCCCATCGCGTGTCCGGGGCGCGCGTCGCTGGCTGCCGTCCTCAATCCGGCCGAGACGCGCGAGCTCTTTTTCGTGGCCGCCGGCAATGGCGGGCATGTCTTCGCCGAGACGTTGGACGATCACAACCGCAATGTCGCGCGCCTCCGCCGGTTGGAGCGCGCGTCGGAAGGCACGACACCCTAACCGTCTCCTTGGGCGGCCTTCTGCGGCAGCCCGCCGAGGACGGGATCGATGAGCGCGGGCGGCAGGACGCCTGCTAGCCACGCGCCGAAATATGTCGGCCAGGGAAAGGCGATACGTGCGCGATTGCGTGCGAGACCGCGCTGGATGATTTCCGCGGCGCGCGCGCTGTCCATCAGGAGAGGCATGCGAAACCGATTGATCTCCGTCATGCGGCTGCGGACGAATCCGGGGCAGATCACCGACACGCCGATCCCCTCGCGGGCGAGCGCCACGCGCAACGCCTCGCCATAGGATTTCACCGCGGCTTTGCTGGCGGAATAGGCGGGCGCGCCGGGAAAGCCGCGGAACGCCGCGAGCGAACTCATGAGCGCGATCTGGCCCTTGAGACGGCCGCGTTCGTTGCCGCGCCGGCGCATGCGATCAAGTGCGGGATGGATGGTGTTGAGCACGCCGTCGAGATTGACCGCGAAGATCGTGCGCGCCTGGGCCTCGCTTTCCCCGCCGCTGCCGGTGCCCGCGGAGATGCCCGCATTGGCGATGACGAGATCGATGGGGCCGGCGGCATCGAGATGCGCGATCCAGTCCGCCATCGCCCTTCGATCGGTCACGTCGATCGGCTCGGCTTCGACGAGGGCACCCGCGCTCCGGCAGGATTCGGCCACTCGGGCGAGGCGGCGCGTATCGCGCCCCGTGAGAGCGAGCCGCATCGCCTGGCCCGCATAGGCCACGGCAAGCGCTTCGCCGATGCCGCTCGAGGCGCCGGTGATGAGAACCGTCCGAGCCGTCGGTATCTCCTGGCTTCCAATCGTTGTTGGCGTTATATGACCAGTATATAGTGGTGCGTCATATTTGGACCACCATATCTCGATTCGGGGGAAACGACCGGTGTCGGTTGCGAGCATGACGGGCTTCGCGCGCGCGGCGGGGCAGCGCGGCGCCCATAGCTGGTCCTGGGAAATCAAGAGCGTCAACGCGCGCAGTTTCGACGCCCGGTTTCGCCTGCCTTCCGGGCTCGACCACCTCGAAGTGAAGGCGCGCAATGCGCTGGCGGCACGGCTTCACCGCGGCAATCTCACGGCCCAGCTCTCGCTCGCCGGACGCGACGAGGCACCGCGGCTCACGATCAACGAGGCCGTGCTGGAGCAACTCCTGTCGCTTCATGCCCGCTATGCCGGGCGCGTCGATCCAGCACCACCGCGCCTTGAAGGTCTTCTCGCCGTCCGCGGCGTCGTGGAGCAGGCGGACCCCGAACCCGAGCCGCCCGAGGCGGTCGAAGCGCGTGAGGCCGCGATGTTGGCCTCGTTCGACGAGGCGGTCGCGATGCTGCTCGCGATGCGCAAGGCCGAAGGCGAGCGCCTCGCCGCCGTGTTGTCGCGGCTGCTCGACGAGATCGAACGGTTGCGAGGCGAAGCCGAGCGAAGCGCCGCCGCCCGTCCCGGGGCGATCATGGCGCGCCTCACCGCGCAATTGCGGGCCATGATCGAGGCCAATATCGGACTGCCGGAGGAGCGCGTGGCGCAGGAGGCGGCGCTGCTCGCGGTCAAGGCCGACATTCGGGAAGAGCTCGACCGGCTTTCGGCCCATGTCGTGGCCTGCCGTGATCTCTTGAAGGAAGGAACGGCGATCGGGCGGCGGCTGGATTTCCTTTGCCAGGAATTCAACCGCGAGGCCAACACGCTCTGCTCGAAGGCGGGGGATGCGGCGTTGGTCGCGACCGGCCTCAAGCTCAAGGCGGTCATCGAGCAGTTTCGCGAGCAGGTCCAGAACATCGAGTAGCGCCATGGGGTCGACGGGGATCAAACGTCGCGGGATCATGTTCGTGCTGTCCTCGCCGTCGGGCGCGGGCAAGACCACGATCGCGCGCATGCTTCTGGCGAGCGACCCCGCCATCACGATGTCGGTGTCCTTCACGACGCGGCCGATGCGGCCCGGCGAGCGGGACGGCGTCGATTATCGCTTCGTCACGCCCGAGACGTTCGATGCCATGCATCGTCAGGGCGACCTGCTGGAGCAGGCGACCGTGTTCGGGCACCGCTACGGCACGCCGCGCCGGCCGGTCGACGAAGCGCTGCGGGCCGGGCGCGACATCCTGTTCGACATCGATTGGCAGGGAACGCAGCAATTGAAGCATAGCGCGCGGGCGGATCTCGTCAGCGTCTTCATCCTGCCGCCGTCCTGGGCGGAACTGGAACGCCGTCTGCGCAGCCGCGCCCAGGACAGCGAAGAGGTCGTGCTGAGACGCATGGCCAAGGCGTCCGACGAAATGAGCCACTGGCCCGAATACGACTACATCGTCGTCAATCGCCAGGTCGACGAGAGCGTCGCGAGCGTGACGGCCATTCTGGCGGCCGAGCGGCTCCGGCAGAGCCGCCAGATCGGCTTGCCCGCCTTCGTCACGTCGTTGAGTGCGGCGCGCTAGCGCCGGATTGCGCATCGAGGGCGCGCGCGAGGGCGCAGAATTCCTGGACCGTCAGTTCCTCGGCTCGCGCCGTGGGCACGATACCGGCCTCGTCGAGAAGCCGGGCCGTGTCGACCTCGAGACGCCGGAGACTCGCGCGCAGCATCTTGCGCCGTTGGCCGAACGCGGCCGCGGTGACGCGTTCGAGCGGCGCGATCCCAGCGGGCGCGAGCGGCGCCGGCCGCGGCGTGAATCGCACCACGCTCGAATGGACCTTTGGCGGCGGCGTGAAGGCCGTCGGCGGGAGGCCGAACAGCAACCGCGGCTCGGCGAGCCATTGCGTCAACACGGAGAGCCGCCCGTAATCCTTCGTGCCGGGCGCGGCCAGGAGCCGCTCCGCGACTTCGCGCTGAAACATGAGCGTCAGGCTTTCGAACGCGTCGATCGCGTGAAGCCATGTCGTCAGCAGGACGGTCGCGATGTTGTAGGGAAGGTTGGCGACGACGATGCGGGGCGGCGGGGCCAGCCGGGCCCAATCGATCGAGAGCGCATCGCCCTCGATGACGGTGAGGCGGCCGGCATAGGCCTCCGCGACGTCGGCCAGGGCGGCGACGCAGCGCGGATCACGCTCGACGGCATAGACGTGCCGCGCATCGTCATCGAGGAGCGCGCGCGTCAGGCCGCCGGGCCCGGGCCCCACTTCGATCACGTTGCGACCGGTGAGGGGGCCGGCCGCACGCGCGATCCGGGCGGTGATGTTGAGATCGAACAGAAAATGTTGTCCGAGGCGCCGGCGCGCCGCGATCTCATAACGCGCCACGACCTCGCGAAGCGGCGGAAGCGCCGAGGCCGGACGAGGCGTCACGCGGCGGTCGACGACGCCGCCGCTGTCCGTCGCCTGTCCGCCATCGAGGCGGCCAGCCGGATCGCCTGCACCAGGCTCGTCTCGCTCGCGACGCCCCGGCCCGCGATGTCGAAGGCCGTGCCGTGGTCGGGCGACGTGCGGACGAACGGCAAGCCCAGCGTCACGTTGATTCCGCCCTCGAAATCGATGGTCTTGAGCGGGATCAGCGCCTGGTCGTGATACATGCAGATGACCGCATCGGACGCGGCGCGCGCGCGCGCGTGGAACAGCGTGTCGGCGGGCGCGGGCCCTTTGACGTGCAAGCCCTTGGCGCGGAGCGCCGCGACGGCCGGGGCGATGATGTCGATCTCCTCCTTGCCGAGGTGCCCGCCTTCGCCCGCATGGGGGTTGAGGCCGGCGATCGCCAGCACGGGCTCCTTGATTCCGAAATCGCGGACGAGGGCGGCCGCCGTGATCTCTGTGCATCGGATGATCGACGCGCGATCGAGCGCCCGCACCGCGTCCGCAAGAGACAGATGCACCGTGACGGGGACGACGCGGAGTTCGCGGCAGGCCAGCATCATCACGGGCTGGGCCGCTCCGCCCGCGAGATGAGCCAGGTATTCGGTGTGGCCGGGGTGGCGAAACCCCGTCTCATACAGCACGCCTTTGTGGATCGGATTGGTCACGAGGCTCGAGGCGCGGCCGCTTTTCACGAACTCGACGGCCCGATCGATCGCCCTCACGACGTGGCGGGCGTTGCGGGCATCCGGCTGTCCCGGAATCGACGGAACCGAGAGGCGCTCGGGCAAGACCGGCAGGGCGTCATGGAATCGAGCGGGAGCGTCTTCCGGTTCATCGATCCGCGCCACGCGCATGGAGAGGCCGAGCGCACGCGCCGCCGCGTCGAGATGATCGGGATCGCCGATGACGAAAAAGGCCGGCCCTTCGCCGCGAAGCGCCTGCCAGGCCTTGAGCGTGATCTCACCGGCGATTCCCGCCGGCTCGCCCATCGTCACGGCAATGGCGGCCGTCGCTGGCGGCATCACACGCGCATGTCCACATAGGCCGCCCGGCGCAGGTCGCGCATGTAGCGCCGCGCCTGGATGTCCAGGCGCTGGTTCAACAGGCCTTCCTCGATCTGTTTGCGCGGCGGTAAATCGCTTTGCGCTTTTCGCTCGCAGACCATGACCACGAGTACGCCGCCGCTGACCACGATCGGCTCGCTGGCCTTCCCGACCGCGAGCGTGGTCAGCACCGCGCGCAGGTCTTGGGAAAGGTCGCTCAATTTGGCCTGTTCGGGCAAAGGGAAGGGGGCGCCGCTGACTTCGCCTTTCAACTTGACCATGTCGGTGCAGTCTTGTGCATTCTCGCGAAGCGTGTTGGCCAAGCCGATCGCATTCGCCGCCTCTTTCTTGCCGGCTCCCGGAGGCAGGCGAAGGAAAATATGTCGCAGGCCGAGCAACACCTCGCCGGACGGGGCGGCCTGCATCACGCGGCGATCGCGCAGCAGAAGGATATGGTAGCCCGCGATGGAGCGGAGCGGAGCGGACATCTGGCCCGGCTCAAGGCGTTGTACCACCGTGTCCAACTCCTCCGGCATTTCGCCCTGAAGCATCCAGCCGAGATCGCCGCCGGCCGCGGAGGTGGCGCTCTGTGAGAACTGCTTTGCCATCGCGTCGAAGGGCGCGCCCGCCTTCAGCTGATCGGCAAGGCGCAACGCCGAGGTTCGGACCGCATCGTCCTGATCGTTCGAATCGACGGCCAGGAAGATTTCGGAGACGAGGCTTTGCGGCTTGCCGCGCGCGGCCTCGATCCGGGCGAGGAACTCGTCCACCTCGTCGTTGCCGACCTGCACCACGTTGCGGACCTGACGGCGCAGGATCTTGTTCCAGGACAGAGCGGCGCGGATCTGCGACTCCAGCGTCGAAATGTCGATTCCGGCCCTGCTGAGAATGTCCGGCAGGCTGCCGGGGGGGGCATTGTTTTGCTTTTCCAGCTCCGCATAGGCGTCTTTGATTTCCTCGGGCGAGATCGCGATGGTGAGGCGCTTGGCTTCTTGGATTTGGAGGCGCTCATCGATCAAGGTCCGCAGGATCTGCGGGACAAGCCGGCGGCGCGTCTCGGCGTTGTCTTGCAGCCCCGTTGTCATCAGAACGAGACGTGTCCGGCCCAGGAGGTCGAACATCGAGATCACGTCGTCGTTGACGACCGCGGCGATGTTGATGACGTCCTGGGCGTGGGCCGGCGTCCGAATCGAGGGCGCCAGCGCCGCGAGCATGACAAGGGCCGCCGTGACGCATCGAGCCGTCATGCGCCGTCGTGTTCGGGCGGGGAGTGGGCGGTCATTCATCATCGTTCAATGTGCTGATGTGCGAACTTCGCCGAGGGTCTTGAACAGGGCACGGAATAGCACCGACGAACTCGGTCTCAGGTCGCGATCTTGGGTAAAGGTACGCGTATAGGCGATGTCGAACAAGAAGCACTCGTCCTCGTAGGTCAGGCCCAGGATATGGGCCAGGGGTCCGCCATTCGTGCCCAAATTGCGGATGTGCCCGGCACGCATCGCCCAGCTCTTCGTGATTTGGGAGCTGGCGGAAAGATAGATCTGCTCGCTGACCCCGGCGAAATTCACTTCCCGCTTTTGCTCGAAATTGAGATAGCGCGCGCTGAGGCGAAACTCTTTCACGCCGCCGGAGGCGCTGACTTCGGTTCGCGCCGGCTGGAGTCCTTGATGTTCGAGGCGAAAGCGATAGAGCAAATCGAGATACGAGGAGGGGGCGATCCGCAAGCGGCCGACATAGTCCGACAGCTTGTCGTTGAGACCTGAGCCCGGTTGGAAGAGATCGTTCTGGGTCCGGAACTGGTAGGTCTGTCCGAAAAACACTTCGCTCACGCCGATGCCGTTGCCGAACGCCGAGCCGCGAAGGCCGTAGATCGCGCGCGTGCCGCCTTCCACGCGGTCGATGCCCGGAAACCGGTTGAGGCTGAACAGGTTCGTGTCGTCGAACTCGAAGTCCTGGCTGTCCTCGTTCGGGATTCGATCCGGGTTCGCGCTGCCTGGCGACAAGATGACGCTGGCCACCGGCTCGAGGATCTGGCGGAAACTTTCGCGCTCGCGCACGAACGGATAACGCCAATCGATGCGGCCCTGCGGAAGCGAGCGGCCCGTGACGCCGCGCAGCTTCTCGGTGCCGGGTTGATTCGGGTTCGGCACCGATTCGACCCAGTACAGGTCATTGTTCCAGCTGACGGATGTCGTCCAGACATCGCCGCGCGTCGTCGTGTAGGGCCGTTCCCAGCCCGTGCGGAGCGCCGCGCGCCGGCTGTTCGGGCCGCTGAAGCGCGTCAGGACCATGGTGCCCGCATCGGCGGTCCACCGCCCGCCGAAGTCGTCGGTGTGACCGACGTAATTGTAGTCGATCATGGGCAAGACGACGGGCGAGGTTCGCTCATTGTCCTGCGCGCGCAAGCCGCGGAAATGGTAGCCCTGGGCGAGCAAATAGTTGTTGCCGCGGAATCCCTCCACGAAGGGCCGGTTGATGATGACGTTTTGCGTGCTGTATTTGTAGCGGCGAAGATAGGTGTCGTCGCTGGTGTAGCCGCCGTCGAATCCGCTGCGCCACGTGTCGTTCACGTCGTAGCGCAATTTGCCGAAGAAGTGGCCGCGGTTGTGGTCCTGGTCCAGCTGTTGTCCCGTCGAGTCGCGCTCCGGAACGCGCGTGATGCTGCCGGATGTATCGAGGAATCCCTTCGCGAACCGCTGCCTGTACTCGCCGCCAAGCACGGCACGTTCCTTGGTCGTGACGATCGGCTCGAGCGTCAAGTCCTTGTCGGGCGCGAGGTTGAAGAAGTATGGCAGGTGCACGACTTTGCCGAGCTGCGAATCGTTGCCGAAGGTCGGGGTGAGGAGCCCCGACCGGCGCTCCACCGTCGGATCCGCGTGCGACAGATAGGGCGTGTAGACGACGGGAATGCCGAACATCTCGAGCCACGCATCGCGGTAGGTCACGTCGTGCGTCTCGGTATCGTGCACGATGTTGACGGCCTTCACCTGCCAGAGCGGGGCCCGCATGGGATCGTCCTGGCACAATTCGCAAGCCGAGTAGACGCCCTTCCGGAGCTCGCGCTTCGTGCCGCCCTCCAGACGCCCGCCCGCCGCGGCAAACCGCGATCTGTCCGACAGAAGCATGCCGAAGTTCTGGATGATCCCGTCCTTCATGTCATCGCTGAGCTCGACATAATCCGCGAAGATGACATCGCTCGTGGGTTCGAGGAGGCTCACGTTGCCCGTCGCGATGACGATATTCGTCCTCTGATTGTAGGTGACGCTGTCGGCGAGCAGGACGCGGTCGCCTTGGGCGATTTCCACGTTTCCTTTCGCGATGACGGTGCCCAAATCCTCGTTGTAGGTGACTTCATCGGCGCTCAGCACGATCGGCAAATGGGTCGGTACCGGCGCTTGGGCCCGTGCCTGCGTGGCGAACAGGGTCACGGCCAGGAGAAGCGCGAGGCATTGGCGCAGCATCGCTCAGCCTTCTTCCGTGTAGAGAAGAACCGAGACGCCGAGCAAGAGGCTGATTCCGGCGGGGCTCCAGGCGGCGAGGCTCACCGGGATGTTCGATGATGCGCCGAGCGCGAAGACCACATCCGATGTAAAGTAGAGAATGATGCCCGTGCCGATCGCGCCGGCGATCGTCAGCAGCGGCACGCCGCGCCGGAGATTCATCCGCAGCGTAAATGTCGCGGCGAACAACACCATCGCGCACAAAAGGGCTGGATCGGCGAGCATCGCGTTCCAGTGAATGCGATGGCGAAGGCCGGAGAAGCCGGCTGTCTCGAGCACCGTGATGAAATGCGGCAACTCCCAGAACGACACGGAGGCCGGGGTCGCGAAACTCTCCTGGATCTTCTCGATCGTCAGGTCCGTTTGCACCGCGAATTCGTCCTCGTGACGCGCCGGTCGGTCCGGTCCGGTGATCCAGGCGTCTTCGAGCCGCCAGAAACCGATATCGAGCCGCGCCTTCTTGGCGTCGATGCGGCCGACGAAACGATTCTGGTTGTCGTAAAGGAAGATGATGAAATCATACATCTCCATCCCGCGCGGAGAGACGGACCGCGCATGCACGACCGAGGGGCCGCCGGCATCGGCCTGCCGGAGCCAGACGCCCGAACTGGAGACGGCGAGCAGGCTGTTTCGTCCCTTGAGATACTTGGCCTCGAGCTGCTCGTACTTGCCGAGCGTCGCCGCCGCGACAGGATTGAACACGGCGACTTTGACGATCCCGATGAGAAAGGCGATGAGCAAGGCGGGCATCAGAAGCTGCCACACCGACAACCCGGCGGCGCGCACGATGACGATCTCGCGATGGCGCATCAAGCGCGCGAACGCGACGATCCCGCCGAACAGCACGGCGAAGGGTACGAGATGTTCCATGACATTGGGCAGCTTGAGCAGCGCCATGTCGAGCACGATGCCGAAGCTCGCATCCTGTTTCGATGAGGTGCGGCGCAGCAACTCAACGAGATCGATGACGAGAGCCACCGCGCCCAAGAGGAAGAAGACCGCGCCGAAGCAAAGGAAAAATTGGCGTCCGAGGTAGCGGGAGAAGGTGGGTGCCAGATGCATCGCCGCGTCCGCTTCAGCCGGCCATCGCCGCGGCGAAGCGGTCCCGCCGCCGAATCGGATGGAGCAGCAATAACGCCGCCGCCAGGCTGATCATCAGCGGGTTGGCATACATCATCCAGATGACCGCCGGAAACTTGCCGGCCAGATTGAACAGGCCGAGCTCCGCGGCCTGCGTAACGGCGACGGCAAAGACCGCGACGAGGATGCGGCGGGTCTGCCCTCGACGATCGAATTCACCGGACAGGAGTGCCGCCACCGCGATCAATGCGAATGCGAGCGGATAAAGCGGCACGACCAGCCTGTGATACGCTTCGGCCCGAAGATTCTTTGCGTAGAAGACGTCGTTGGTGTCGTTCGGGTTCGGCCGGAGGAGTTCGAAGAGGAACCGCTCCGACGGCTCGCGCCAGCGGGGCTGATTCTGATTGCTCAGCGTGTTGAGGTCGACGGTGTATCGGTCGAAATACAACAGCGAAAGCCGTCCGGTCTCGCGCTCGACCTCCTGCCGGTTGCCCTGCACGAGGATCACGCGGGGGCCGTCCTCGCCGGCGACGAGTGCGCCTCGCTCGGCCATCATCGTAATCGGCCGGTTCGGAATGCGGCTGTCGTGAACGAGAAGCCCCAGCAGCTCGCCGTTGCTCTCCCGCGATCGCAGGTAGACCGTGAATCCCTCGCCGAGCGTGTTGAACACGCCTTCGCGCAGCAACAGCCCGGAATAGTCGTTGCGGATCGAGTTCTCGATGTCTTTGAACTGCCGCGACGATGCCGGCAGCAGATAGGTCGTCAGAATCAGGCAGAACACGCTCACGCACGCGGCCAGGACAAGCGCGGGACGCGCGAGCATGCCGTGGCTGAGACCCGCCGCCCTCAACACGACCAGTTCGCTATCCATGACCAGCTTGTTGTAGACAAACAGGATGGCGCAGGCGAGCGCGAGCGGCACGATGATGATGAGAAAACTCGGGAGCAGGAGCGCCGTCAGATAGAGAAACGCCCCCAGCGACAGGCCGCGATTGACGATGAGCTCGATGAAGCGCAGCGACTGGGTCAGCCACACCGTGCAAGTGAGAACAACGGTGGTGAACACCAGCGCCGCGAACAATTGTCGGAAGATGTAGCGGCCGATCGCCAACATGAGCCTAGTTATAGTATTGAGCGTGGATTGAAGGACAGGCTTTAGTTGCGGACAGTCGATGGTGTCTGCCTCGGCCCGGCGCTCGACGACAAATCGGGCGGGCGAGGTTTCCTCCCCGCGTCGGATCTCCGGTCATCGCCGAATAAATCTTTGATCTATAAAGAATTTCATCGCCGGTCAGCTGTCCTCGCCGCGACGGTCGGCACGCTTGCCCCTGACGAACCGGGTGGCCTCGCAGAGCCATGCGCCGCCGCGCGGATCGACGATCAGCCAATAAAGCGCCCACGCGACGGCGAACATCAGGACCGCCGAGAAAAAAATGTCGCTGAAAAAATGACCGCCCTGGGCGATGCGCATGGCGCCGATGATCGTGCCGAAGCCGGCCCCGGCGCCGAAAAGTGCGCCCCGCCACCGCCTCTGCCGAGGGATGAAGCCGAGCGCGAGATAGGCGTAACCATAGGCGGACTCGCCGCTCACGAAGGAACAATTATGCGGACATTGATCGGCGATGACGAGCGGCGGCGTGTAGCGCTTGGTGCCGTTGAATTCCGTGATCTGGACGGGGCGCGCCCGGCCCCAATGCTCTTTGAAGATGCCGTTGACGAGGATCACGGGCCCGACGAGCTGAACCGCCAGCAGGAATACGAGGATCCTGAGCGGGACGCCGAACGCGTCTCGTCTGCTGAGGAGGCGGTAGATGAGCAGCACGCCGATCGCCGCACCGAGGCTCTTGCCGAGGACGCTGCCGATGTGGCGCGCGGAGGAAAGCAATCGCGAGTGGTCCGCGGCAAACCCGCGGCCCGGATCGTAGAACAGCGCCGAGACGGTGAGATCGATCCAGGGATCGAGCGTCAGGTACAGCCCGACGAGGGCGAAGGCCGCCACGACGGCCCAACGGACCCCGTGATCTCTGAAAACCGAAAGGTCGCCGATCTTTGCCATCTCTCTGCGTGACGGTGTTTGGGTGGCGCCGGGGGTCATGGCCGGCGGATGGGCGTCCGGCCGCCCGCATCTTGGCGAAGCCTCCTCGGGCCGGCCATGGTTTTTCGACCGATCGGTCAAATCCCTTGCGTCCCTCCGCCGGTGGCCGCCATGATGCACGAGGTTTTGGCGACACGCGGCGTCCGATGCGAAGAACATTGCTGGTCGTGCTGCTGGGGGCGGCGCTGGGATGGGCCGGAACGACGACACCGTCTCGGGCCAACCCGCCCGTGATGGGTATCGCAATCGCGAGCGCGCCGATCGTTCTTTGGGCGTTGTTCGAAGACCGGCCGACCACCCGTGATCCCGACCTTCTGACGATCACGGGCGGATGGTTCGATGTCGTTCAGAGAACCGACAGCGCCGCGCTTTTTGGCCTCGAGTACCGGTCGAACCTTTGGGTTTGGAAAGCAAAACCTTTCGTCGGAACGATCGGCACGAGCGGGGGCAGCGTCTACGGCTACGCCGGCCTGAGGCTCGATGCTTACATCCTTAGACGATTCATCGTGTCGACGAGTCTCGCGCCGACATTCTATGCGCGCGGTGGTGGCAAAGATCTTGGCAGCGCCGCGGTCCTGCGCTCGGGCATCGAGCTCGGCTACCGATTCGACAACTCGTCCCAGCTGGGCCTCGCCTTCCACCACATGTCCCACGGCAAGGTATTCAGCGACGTCAATCCGGGGGTCGAAACGGCCGAGATCACCTACTCGATCCCGCTGAGCAAACTGTTCGGGAAATGAAGGCGCCGTCGGCACGGCGTCCCCGCACTTGACGCAATACTCGGCGGCGTTCTACCGCGACCTCGACCGGACGGCCGGGCCGTCGGCGGAGCGCATCGTGCCGCGCGTGCTCGATCTTTTGCCGGTCAAGAGCGTCGTCGATGTGGGCTGCGGCGACGGCAACTGGCTCTCGGCGTTCGCGCGCAGGGGCGTGACCGATATCTACGGTATCGACGGTCCGTGGATCGCGCCGCGCATGCTCAAGATTCCGGTCGACCGGTTTCGGCGCATGCGGCTCGACGAGCCCGTCAGGCTGGATCGCCGATTTGATCTCGCGATGTCGCTGGAGGTCGTGGAACACCTGCCGCAGGGCCGGGCCGGCGCCTTCGTCGCCGAGTTGTGCGCGCTCGCTCCGGCGGTGCTGTTTTCGGCCGCCATTCCGGGGCAGGGCGGGGCAGGCCATCTCAACGAGCAATGGCCGCGCTACTGGGCGGAGCATTTCCATTCGCGGGGCTATCTGGCGATCGACCATTTCCGGCTCGCGACCTGGAACGACACCAAGGTGGCGTGGTGGTATCGGCAGAATCTCCTGCTGTTCTGCGATGCCGCGCTGTGTGCCGCGGAGCCGCGGCTCCGCGGTCTTGCGGCCGGCGATCCCGCGGCGATCCTGCCCCTCGTCCATCCCGAATGCTTCGCGAGCGCGCGCCGCGACAGTAAACCGGGCCTTGGCCGGTGGCTCCGCATGGCGGGCGGGGCCTGGCGGCGAAGCGTCGCCCGGCGGATAGCTTAAAGGCGTATCACGCTTCCTTTTGCCATCCGATCGGATAAAGTCCTGCCGTCCTCGGCCGGTGCGGAACCCTGCATCCGGCATCCCAGCGAAGACACGCCAAAAAACATGACACGAGGCCGATAATGGACATCAGCTTTGCGGAACTATCTGTGCCGGGATCCGGCGCCGTCGTGGTCGGAGTCTTCGTCGGCGGCAAGCTCGCGCCGAGCGGCGTACAGTTGGACAAGCGGATCGGCGGCGCGCTCGCGCGGGCGATCGCCGCGTCGCAGTTCAGGGGAAAGAAGGGCGAGACCCGCGACGTCCTCGCCCCGCCGCGCACGAAGCTCGATCGCGTCGTCTTGCTGGGCCTGGGCGATCCCGACAGTTTTGATCTTCTGGCGGCACAGGCCGCGGGCGGTGCGGCCTACGCGGCGCTTGCGAAGGTGCAGGCCGCGGCGGTTCTCGTCGATCCCGTGCCGGGCAGCATGATTGAGGCGCCGGAGGCCGCGGCGAATATCGCGTTCGGTGCGACGCTCAGGGCCTACCGGTTCGACAAGTACCGGACGAAGCTGAAGCCCGAAGACAAGCCGCGCCTGAAGCGGCTGGCCATTCACGTCAAAGGGGCGGCCGCCGCGCGAAAGGCCTTCGCGCCGCTGAGCGAGCTCGCCGCGGGCGTGTATCTGACTCGCGACCTCGTCTCGGAGCCGGCCAACGTCATCTATCCCGTGAGCTTCGCCGAACGCGCGATGGCGCTGCGCAAGGTCGGCGTGAGCGTCGAGGTGCTCGATGAGAAGAAAATGACCAAGCTCGGCATGGGTGCGCTCCTGGGCGTGGCCCAGGGCAGCGCGCACAAGCCCCGGCTCGTCGTCATGCGTTGGAACGGGGCCGCGCGCCGCGACGCGCAGCCCTTGGCCTTCGTGGGCAAGGGCGTCACCTTCGACACGGGCGGCATCTCGATCAAGCCTGCCAACAACATGTGGGACATGAAGTGGGACATGGCCGGCGCAGGCGTGGTCGTCGGCCTCATGCGGGCCCTCGCCGGACGGAAGGCCAAGGTCAACGCGATCGGCGTCATCGCACTCGTCGAGAACATGCCGTCCTCGACCGCCCAGCGCCCGGGCGACATCGTGACCTCGATGTCGGGGCAGACGATCGAGGTGCTCAACACCGACGCCGAGGGGCGCCTCATCCTCGCGGACGCGCTGTGGTACACCCAGGATCGCTTCAAGCCGCGTTTCATGGTCAATCTGGCGACGCTCACGGGTGCCATCATCGTCGCGCTCGGCGGCGTGCATGCCGGTCTCTTCAGCAACAACGACGATCTCTCGGAGAAGCTGGTCGCGGCCGGCAAGGCCTCCGAGGAATTGCTGTGGCGCATGCCGCTCGCGGATGCCTACGACAAGCTCATCGATTCGGACGCGGCCGACGTGAAGAACATCGGCGATGGCGGGGCCGGCAGCATCACCGGCGCGCAGTTCATCCAGCGTTTCGTGAACAAGGTTCCGTGGGCCCATCTCGACATCGCGGGCGTCGCCTGGAGCAAGAAGGACACGCCGACCGTGCCCAAGGGCGGCACCTCGTTCGGCGTGCGGCTCTTGAACCAGCTCGTCGCCGATCACTATGAGGAGGCCTGATCGCGCGTGGACCGGCCGTGACCGACATACGCTTCTATCATCTGCAGAAGAAGACCCTCGAGGACGCGCTGCCGATGTTGCTTGAGAAGATTCTCGAGCGCGGCTCGCGCGCGGTCGTGGTGGCGGGATCGGAGGAACGCGTCGAAGCGCTGAATGCGCATCTCTGGACCTACAGCCAGCGCGGCTTCCTGCCCCATGGCAGCCGGCGCGACGGGCATGCGGAGGACCAGCCCGTCTGGCTGACGGTCGGCGACGAGAACCCGAACGGCTCCGACGTGCTGGTGCTGACCGACGGGGCAGAGGTCGCGAGCGTCGAATCGTTCAAGACGTGCTGCGAAATCTTCGACGGCAATGACAGCAGGGCGATCGAAGAGGCCCGCCGGCGCTGGCAGGTCTACAAGGCGGCCGGACACGAACTCACCTATTGGCAGCAGACCGAAGAGGGGCGGTGGGAGAAAAAGGTGTGACCGGCCGCGTATCCGGCCATTGTTCCGCCGCTCACCTCCCGCTATAAGGCGCGACCGCTCGAACGAGGAAAGCATGGCAATCGAACGCACCTTGTCCATCATCAAACCGGATGCCACCCGCCGCAGTCTGACGGGGCAGGTGATCGCGCGGCTCGAGGGGGCCGGCTTGAGGATCGTCGCGCAGAAGCGTCTCCGCCTCTCGCGCGCCCAGGCCGAAGCGTTCTACGCGGTCCATAAGGAGCGGCCGTTCTTCCGGAGCCTCTGCGACTTCATGACCAGCGGCCCGGTCGTCGTGCAGGTTCTCGAGGGCGAGGGTGCGGTCGAGAAGAACCGCGCCGTCATGGGGGCGACCGATCCGGCCAAGGCGGCTCCGGGCACGATCCGCAAGGACTTCGCGGAATCGATCGAGGCGAACTCCGCGCACGGCTCCGACTCGGCGGAGAATGCCGCACAGGAAATCGCGTTCTTCTTCAGCGGAATCGAGATCGTCGGCTGAGGGAGGGGGCCCCCGGGGCGTCGTCCGTCTAGAGCAGGAAGATCGCCATCAGCCCCACGACGATGATGACGCCGAGCGTCGTCGTGGTCATCACCTTCTTGAAGCTGGCCCAGTTCTGGGCGGTGATTGCGGTCAGTCGATCGTCAGCCATGGCCGTCCCCATATTGTCGCCCGGGGTGTTATCGTCCGGGCGGGCGAACCTATAGCGCGACCGCGGGCCGAGGAAAAGCCTCCCCGCGAGGGGGGCCGCGCTCTGGGCCGCCATCCCCGGAGGTCCGATCATGACGAAGTATACGCTGCCCTTCGAGAAGGCCGAGTACCTCGCACGGCTTGAGAAGACGCGCCGGGCCATGGAAGCGGATCGCCTGGACCTTCTCCTGGTCTCTTCGCCCGAGAACATCCTCTGGCTGACCGGCTATCAGGCCAAGGGCATCTTCGCGTTCCAGATGCTGCTCGTGCCCCTTGCGGGCGCGGTGCGCCTCGTCACCCGCGGGATCGAGACGGGCAACGTGATCGCGATGCCGAAAGACGGTGTCGTCGACGAATTCGTGACCTATGGCGACACCGAGGTTCCGACGACGGCCTTGGTCACGCTCGCCAAGGCGAAATACGCGAGTGCGCGCCGCGTGGGCGTCGAAAAAGTGAACATGTATTTCGGCGTGAGCCGCTACGAGGCGATCCGGGACGGGCTTCCCGGGGTCGAGCTTAGGGATGCGAGCCATCTCGTCGACCGCCAGCGCCTCGTGAAATCGCCCGCGGAGATCGCGTGCTTCCGCCGCGCGGCCGCCATCTCCGATGCGGCCTATGAAGAGGCGGTCGGTGCCGTGCGGGTGGGTGCGACCGACAGCGAGGTCGCGGCAATCATCATGGCGAGCCTCATTCGCCATGGCAGCGAATACTGCGCGGTGTGGCCGAACGTGATGGCGGGCTGGCGCGGCGGCCTGGCGCATGCGGGATGGGACGGCAAGCGGCTCGAATCCGGCGAGCCGCTCTGCCTCGAATTCGCGGGCTCGGTCGAGCGCTATCACTCGCCGCTCTTTCGCACGGTCATTCCGGGCGAGCCGTCCGACGAGATCCGCCGGGTCGCCGACTGCGCCGTGCGCGCGCATGATGCGGGGCTCAAGGCGATGGGGCCGGGGGTCACGATCGATTCCGTCGACCGCGCGGTGCGCGCCGTCATCAAGGAGGCCGGATTGCTCAACTACGCGCATTCCCGCTTCGGCTACACCCTCGGCATGGCCTTCCCGCCGACCTGGGCGCAGTCGCTTTCGGTCAACATCGTGCCGGGCTCCGATGTCGTGTTCGAGCCCAACATGCTGTTCCACCTCCTCGTCTACATGCTGGAGCCGGCGCGCTTCGGCATCGGCACCAGCCACAGCGTGCTCGTGACCGAAACCGGAATCGAGGTGCTGACGAAAAGCGCGAAGGCGCCGGTGTTCGTTTAGATTGGGATCGTCTCGTGCCGTGTCGGCAAGCGCCGGGCCTTCCCGGTGCTCACGGCCCCGGCGGGTTCATGAGCATGCCGGACGCATCGGCCCCGTCGAGGACGACC
>JBGPGW010000023.1:0-20845 GCA_041484095.1 Alphaproteobacteria bacterium
CGCTGCCGACGCGGTTCGAGCGGTTCACGGTCAATCGTTCGCCGCACATCGACAAGAAATCGCGCGAGCAGTTCGAGATTCGGACGCACAAACGGTTGCTCGACATCGTCGATCCGACACCGCAAACCGTCGACGCGCTGATGAAGCTCGATCTGGCGGCCGGCGTGGACGTCGAGATTAAGCTCTAGAGGACGACGGCGATGCGGACTGGCTTGATCGCAGAGAAGGTCGGAATGACCCGGCTGTTTACGGAAGACGGGACACATGTGCCCGTGACCGTTCTCAAGGTCGATGGCTGCCACGTCGTCGCTGCGCGCACGAAGGATCGTGACGGGTATGTGGCGGTGCAGCTCGGTGTCGGGCGAATCAAGGTCAAGAACGTGACCAAGCCGATGCGGGCGCATTTCGCGAAGGCGAAGGTCGAGCCGCGTCGCAAGCTCGTGGAATTCCGGGTGAATGACGACGCGCTCGTCGATGTCGGCGCGGAGCTGTCCGTCGAGCATTTCGTGCCGGGTCAGTTCGTCGATGTCACGGGAACCAGCATCGGCAAGGGCTTCGCCGGCGTGATGAAGCGGCACAATTTCCGCGGTCTTCGCGCCTCGCACGGTGTTTCCGTCAGTCATCGCAGCCATGGCTCGACCGGCGGCCGGCAAGACCCCGGCCGCGTGTTCAAGAACAAGAAGATGGCGGGCCATATGGGGTCCGTGACCGTGACGACGCAGAATCTGAAGGTGATCCAGACCGACGCGGCGCGCGGCCTCATCATGGTCATGGGGGCCGTGCCCGGATCGAATGGGGGCTATGTGACGATCAAGGATGCGGCGAAGCGGCCGCAGCCGAAGGACCTGCCCTACCCGGCGGCGCTGAAGTCGACGGCGACTGCCTCCGCGGGCGGTGAGACGCAAGCGGCGGCCGAGCCAAGCGCGGCGCCCGAAGCGGAGGGCAGCAGCTGATGGCTCTTACCTGCAAAGTAATCGGATTCGACAACAAGGCGCACGGCACCGTGGAGCTCGACGAGACCGTGTTCGGTCTCGACATCCGCGGCGACATCCTGAGCCGGGTCGTCAACTGGCAGCTGGCCAAGCGCCGCGCCGGCACGCACAAGGTCAAGACGCTGTGGGAAGTCCAAGGGACGACGAAGAAGCCGTGGAAGCAAAAGGGCACCGGCCGCGCGCGGCAGGGCAGTCTCCGCTCGCCGCAATTCCGCGGTGGTGGCGTCGTCTTCGGACCGGTCGTCCGCAGCCACGAGCATGCGCTCAACAAGAAAGTGCGCAAGCTCGGCCTCAAGACCGCGCTGTCGAGCAAGCTCAAGGACGGCAAGCTGATCGTGCTCGAATCCTCCGTCCTGAAGTCGGCCAAGACGGGCGAGCTCGCCAAGGCTGTGGCGAAGCTGGGCTGGGCCTCCGCCCTCATCATCGATGGTCCCGAGGTGAACGCGCAGCTCAAGCGGGCGGCCGCGAACATTCCGGGTCTCGACGTCCTGCCCCAGCAGGGCGCCAACGTGTACGACATCCTGCGGCGCGACACCTTGGTGCTCACCAAGGATGCGGTCCAGCATCTGGAGGCGCGCCTCAAATGAGACGCCATCACACGCCCGCCCTTACGCTCACGCGCGAACGGATGCACGAGATCGTGATTGCGCCCGTCATCACCGAGAAGGCGACCCAGGGATCCGAGCACGGACAGGTCACGTTCCGCGTCGCCCGCGAGGCGTCGAAGCCCGAGATCAAGGCCGCCGTCGAAGGCCTCTTCGGCGTGAAGGTGCGCGCGGTCAACACGCTGCGCCAGCAGGGCAAGGCCAAGATCTTCCGCGGCCGCCCCGGCGAGCGCAGCGACTTCAAGAAAGCGATCGTGACGCTCGTCGAAGGGCAGACGATCGACGTGACGACGGGGATCTAGTCATGGCGCTCAGAACCTACAAGCCGGTGACGCCTTCGCTCCGCGGTCTCGTTCAGATCGATCGGTCGGAGCTGTGGAAGGGCAGGCCCGTCAAGGCGCTGACCAAGGGGCTCTCGCAGAGCGGCGGGCGCAACGCCAACGGCCGCATCACCATGCGCCGCCGGGGCGGCGGGCATAAGCGTCTCTACCGCACGATCGATTTCAAGCGCGGGAAGCTCGACGCGCCGGCGACCGTGAAGCGGATCGAATTCGATCCCAATCGCACCGGCTTCATCGCCCTCATCGAGTACGGCGATGGCGAGCTCAGCTACATTCTGGCACCACAGCGCCTGGCGCCGGGCGACATGGTGGTCTCCTCGCTGCGCGCGGACATCAAGCCCGGCAACGCGATGCCCATCAAGAACATCCCGGTGGGCACGATCGTGCACAATGTCGAGATGAAGCCCGGGCGCGGCGGCCAGTTGGCGCGCGCCGCCGGCAGCTACGTCCAGATCGTCGGCCGCGACATCGGCTATGCCCTGCTGCGGTTGAATTCGGGCGAAGTGCGCATGGTGCGCGGCGACTGCATGGCCACGATCGGCGCCGTGTCCAATCCGGACAAAGCCAACATCAAGATCGGCAAGGCCGGCCGTTCGCGCTGGCTCGGCATCCGTCCGTCCGTCCGCGGCACCGCCATGAATCCGGTCGACCATCCGCATGGCGGCGGCGAGGGGCGCACCAAGGGCGGGCGCCACCCGGTGACGCCGTGGGGCAAGCCGACCAAGGGATACCGGACGCGCAAGCGCACGAAGCCGTCTGACGGCATGATCGTCCGTCGCCGTCACGTGAAATAGCAGGAGGCAGCGTTGACTCGTTCTGTTTGGAAAGGCCCGTTCGTCGACGGCTATCTGCTCAAGAAGGCAGAGCGGTCGCGTCAGTCGGGCCGTAACGAGATCATCAAGACGTGGTCGCGTCGCTCGACGATCTTGCCGCAGTTCGTCGGTCTCACCTTCGGCGTTTACAACGGCCAGAAGTTCGTTCCCGTCCTCGTCACCGAAAACATGGTCGGCCACAAGCTCGGCGAATTCTCACCGACGCGCACCTTCCACGGCCACTCGGCCGATCGCAAGGTCAAGCGCGCCGAAAGTCCGGCAGCGGCCTCATGAGCAAACCGAAGACCCCGCGCCAGCTCAAGGACACCGAGGCGAAGGCCTGTCTTCGCACGGTCCGGACCAGCCCGCGCAAGCTCAATCTCGTGGCCCAGGCGATCCGGGGAAAGAAAGTCGGCGTCGCGCTGTCGGAACTGACGTTCTCCAAGCGCCGGATCGCGCGCGACGTGAAGAAGACTCTCGAATCGGCGGTCGCCAATGCCGAGAACAATCACCAGCTCGATGTCGACAGGCTCTTTGTGGCCGAGGCCAGCGTCGGGCGCAGCATCGTGATGCGGCGCTTCCATGCGCGCGGTCGCGGCCGCGCCTCGCGGGTCACGAAGTCGTTCAGCCATCTCACCATCATCGTGCGCGAGCGCGGGGAGCAAGCGTAATGGGTCAAAAAGTCAATCCCGTCAGTCTCCGGCTCGGCATCAATCGAACCTGGGATTCACGCTGGTTCGCCGATTCGGCCTACGCCAATCTTCTCCATGAGGATTTGCGCCTGCGCGACTATTTGTTCGAACGCCTCAGCCAGGCGGGGGTCAGCAAGATCATCATCGAGCGGCCGGCGAAGAAGGCGCGCATCACCATTCATACCGCGCGCCCGGGCGTCGTGATCGGCAAGAAGGGCGCGGACATCGAGAAGCTCCGCGCCGACGTCGCGAAGATGACGGGCAGCGAGGTGCACCTCAACATCATCGAGATCCGCAAGCCCGAGCTGGATTCCAAGCTCGTCGCGGAAAACATCGCGCAACAGCTCGTTCGCCGCGTGGCGTTCCGGCGTGCGATGAAGCGGGCCGTGCAGTCGGCCATGCGGCTTGGCGCGGAAGGCATTCGAATCCAGTGCGGGGGCCGGCTCGGCGGCACGGAAATCGCGCGGACGGAATGGTATCGCGAGGGCCGCGTGCCGTTGCACACCCTGCGCGCCGATGTCGATTACGGCACGGCGACCGCGTACACGACCTACGGCGCCTGCGGCGTCAAGGTCTGGATCTTCAAGGGCGAGATCCTGGCGCATGATCCGATGGCGCAGGACAAGCGCCTGGCCGACCAGCAGCAGCCGACCGGCCGACCGGGATAGAGACGATGCTTCAACCTCAACGCACCAAATACAGAAAAGCGCATAAGGGCCGCGTCCACGGCAGGGCGAAAGGCGCCACGACGCTTCACTTCGGCGCCTTCGGCCTCAAGGCCTTGACGGCGGGCCGGCTGACGGCGCGGCAAATCGAGGCCGCGCGCCGCGCGGTGACGCGCCACATGAAGCGCGCCGGCCGCGTCTGGATCCGGATTTTCCCGGACGTGCCGGTTTCCACGAAGCCGGCCGAAGTCCGCATGGGCAGCGGCAAGGGGACGCCGGAATTCTGGATCGCGCGCGTCAAGGCGGGGCGGATCATGATCGAGCTCGACGGCGTGACCAAAGAGGTGGCGGTCGAATCGCTGTCGCTGGCCGCGGCGAAGCTTCCGCTGCGCACACGCATCGTCATGCGTGCGTCCGAGGGAGTGTGAGCCGATGAAACCAGAAGACGTGCGCGCCTTGACCCCCGACCAGCTGACGGACCGTCTGGCGGTGCTTCAGAAGGAAGCGTTCAATTTGCGATTCCAGCGGGCGAGCGGTCAGCTCGAAAACACGGCGCGCGTGCGGCAGGTCCGCCGCGACATCGCGCGCATCAAGACCGTGTTGGGCCAAAAACAGCCCAGCCGGGCCTAGGGAGAGATTGGAATGCCGAGACGGGTGATGCAGGGAACGGTGACGAGCAGCGCGAGCGACAAGACCATCACGGTCCTCGTCGAGCGGCGCATCATGCATCCGATGTACAAGAAGTACATCACGCGCTCCAAGAAGTTCCTGGCCCATGACGAGCAGAACAAATTCAAGGCCGGCGACGTCGTGCGGATTCGCGAATGCCGGCCGCTCTCCAAGCGCAAGCATTGGGAAGTGCTTTATGAAGACGCGGTCGGGACGCGGAGCTAGGGCCGGAACGGAAATGAGGACAGTTGGATGATCCGGACGCAGACCAACCTGGACGTCGCCGACAATTCCGGCGCGCGCCGCGTCGAATGCATCAAGGTGCTCGGCGGCTCGAAGCGTAAGAATGCCTCGATCGGCGACGTCATCGTCGTCTCGGTCAAGGAGGCCATTCCGCGGGGCCGCGTGAAAAAGGGTGACGTTCACCGGGCGGTCATCGTGCGGACGGCGAAAGAATTCTATCGGGCGGATGGCAGCGCCATCCGGTTCGATCGCAATGCGGCGGTCCTGATCGACAAGCAGGGTGAGCCGATCGGGACCCGCATTTTCGGCCCCGTGACGCGCGAATTGCGCGCACGGAACTTTCTCAAGATCATCTCCCTCGCACCCGAGGTGCTGTAGGCTCGATCGGAACATGCGCAACAAAATGAAAATCAGGAAGGGCGACACGGTCGTCGTCATCACCGGCAAGGAGAAGGGCAAGCAGGGCGCGGTCCTGCGTGCGATTCCCTCGGAATGGCGCGTCATCGTCGAGGGCGTCAATATCGTGAAGCGCCATACGCGCCCAACCGCCGGTCAGCCGGGCGGCATCGTCGAGAAGGAGGCCACGATTCATATTTCGAACGTGGCCCTCATCGATCCCAAGAGCGGGAAGCCGACTCGCGTCGGTCGCAAGCGGCTGGAGGACGGCCGCAACGTGCGCTACGCGAAGGCCTCCGGCGAGATCATCGACCGGTAGGCGAGGACAGCATGGCCACACGATTTCAGGACCGCTACGAGACGGTCATCAAGCCGGCGCTGATCAAGCAGTTCGGCTACACGAACGCGATGCAGGCGCCGCGGCTGACGAAGATCGTCGTCAACATGGGCGTGGGCGAGGCCGTCAACGACGGCAAGAAGATCGACGCCGCGGCCAAGCAGCTTGCTCAGATCGCGGGACAGAAGCCCCTGCTCATCGCCTCGAAGAAGGCGATCGCGACCTACAAGTTGCGCAAGGGCCTCAAGATCGGTTGCAAGGTCACGCTGCGCCGGGCGCGGATGTATGAGTTTCTCGATCGCCTGGTGACGATCGCGCTGCCGCGCGTGCGCGACTTCCGGGGTCTTTCGAACCGAAGCTTCGACGGTCGCGGCAATTACGCGCTCGGCCTCAAGGAGCAGATCGTGTTTCCGGAGATCGATTATGACACCGTCGACGAAATTCGCGGGATGGACGTCGTGATCGTGACGACGGCCCGCTCCGACGAAGAGGCGTTGGCGTTGCTCAAGGGTTTCAACTTGCCATTCGTCAACTAGGCGAAGGCTGGAGGATCGAACGGTATGGCCAAGACCAGTTTCATCGAGCGGAACAAACGGCGCAAGCGCCTGGTGACGCGTTTTGCGGCAAAGCGCAAGGCGCTCAAGGCGATCGCCAATGACCGTTCGTGTCCCGCTGAGGAGCGCTTCGCCGCGCGCCTGAAGCTTTCCGAGCTTCCGCGCAACAGCTCACCCGTGCGGAGCAAGAATCTCTGTGATCTCACCGGCCGGTCGCGTGGGAACTACAGGAAATTTCGGCTGTCCCTGATCAAGCTGAGGGAGCTGGCCTCGCAGGGCCTCATCCCCGGCATGGTCAAGGCGAGCTGGTAGGGGCCGGGGCCATGGATCCGATCGCCGACATGTTGACCCGCATCCGCAACGGCCAGCGCGCGCGCAAGGGCGCCGTGCTCTCGCCGGCTTCCATACTGCGCGAGCGGGTCCTCGACGTGCTGAAGCGCGAGGGCTACATCCGCGACTACAGCCGGAGCGAGCTTCGCAAGGGCGTCGCTGAACTTCGTATCGAACTCAAATACCACCAGGGCGAGCCTGCGATCCGGGAAATCGGATGCATCTCGCGCCCGGGCCGCAAGGTCTATTCGGGCATCAAGGAACTGTCGCGCATTCACGGTGGCCTCGGTATCGCCATCCTGTCGACGCCGAAGGGCGTCATGTCGGACGGTGAGGCACGGACCGCCAATGTCGGCGGCGAAGTCTTGTGCCACGTGTTCTAGCAGCGATCGAGGAGGACAACGTGTCGCGTGTCGGTCGAAATCCGGTCCAGATCCCGAAGGGCGTCGAGGTGAAACTCGCCGGGCGCACGGTCATGGCCAAGAGCAAGCTCGGGGAGCGCCAGTACGAATTCGGCGATCAGGTCGAGGTGACGATCGAGGACGATAAGCTCGTGGTCAAGCCGCGCGGCGACGACAAGACCGCGCGCACCGTCTGGGGCACGACGCGCAGCCATCTTCAAGGGTTGGTCAAGGGGCTGACGGATGGGTTCCGGGTCGATCTCGAGATCATCGGTGTCGGGTACCGGGCGGCGGTGGAGAAGAACAATTTGGCGCTTCAGCTCGGCTACAGCCACGACGTGCGCTTTCCCATCCCGACCGGGATTACGATCAAGTGCGAGAAGCCGACCTTGATCTCGATCACCGGGGCGAACAAGCAGCAGGTCGGGCTGGTGGCGGCGAAGATTCGCGGCTATCGCAAGCCGGAGCCGTACAAGGGCAAGGGCATCCGCTACGCGGGCGAAGCGGTCCGCGAAAAAGAAGGCAAGAAGAAGTAAGACGATTGAGGACGGGGTCAGCCGGAACGGCATAGTCATGTGGAAAGCAAACGACAAATTTGAACGGCGGAAGTCGCGGATGCGGCACCGATTGCGGGTGAACGCGGCGACGCGCCCCCGCCTCTCGGTGTTCCGGTCCGGCCAGCATATCTACGCCCAGGTCATCGACGATCGCAAAGGGGCGACCCTTGCGGCGGCGTCGAGTCTCGACAAGGAGCTGCGCGGCACGGTGAAGAGCGGATCGAATCGCGAAGCCGCGACGGCGGTCGGACGCCTGATCGCCGAGCGGGCGATCAAGGCCGGCCTTAAGGCCGTGGTCTTCGACCGCGGCGCCTACCTCTTTCATGGCCGCGTCAAGGCGTTGGCCGAAGCGGCCCGTGAGGCCGGTCTGTCGTTTTAGAAAGGCATGTGATGGCACGAGTAGGGCAGACACCGGCGGGTGAGCGTCAGCAGCGCGGACCGGGGGGGGGCCGCGGACCAGGCGACCGCGCGTCGCGGGGGCCGGGCGGCGACCGCCAGCAGCGCGGACCAGGGGGCGATCGGCCCTCGCGGGACCGCGACGATTCGGAATTCACGGAAAAACTCGTCAGCATCAATCGCGTCGCGAAGGTGGTGAAGGGTGGCCGTCGATTCGGGTTCTCGGCCATCGTCGTGGTCGGCGATGGGAAGGGGCGCGTCGGGTTCGGGCTGGGCAAGGCCCGCGAGGTGCCCGAGGCGATCCGCAAGGGTACGGAAAAAGCGAAACGCTCGATGATCCGCATTCCGCTGCGGGAGGGGCGCACGCTCCATCACGATGTCGAGGCCGATTACGGCGCGGGCCGCGTGGTGGTCCGCGCGGCGCAGGCCGGAACGGGCATCATCGCCGGCGGACCCATGCGCGCGATCTTCGAATGTCTCGGCGTTCAGGACGTCGTCGCGAAGTCGATCGGCACGTCCAATCCGCACAACATGATTCGCGCGACCTTCGAGGCGCTCTCGCGCGTCATGTCGCCGCGGCAGGTCGCCGCGCGGCGCGGGAAGAAGGTTGGAGATATTCTCGGCCGTCGCGCGGACGAAGAGGCGCGGGAGTAGGACCATGGCAGGTGACGGAAAAATCAAGGTCACGCAGACCGGCAGTCCGATCGGACGCCGTGCGGATCAGCGCGAGACCCTCGTCGGTCTCGGCCTCAATAAATGCGGCCGCAGCCGCGTTCTCGAGGATACCCCCGCCGTGCGGGGCATGGTGAACAAGGTTCGACACCTCGTACGGGTCGAGCCGGCGCGCTCGTAGCGCGGCTGAAGGAGTGTGGGATGAGGCTGAATCGATTGAGCGACAATCCGGGCGCGCGCCATCGGCGCATGCGCGTCGGACGCGGCATAGGCTCGGGCAAGGGCAAGACCGCCGGTCGCGGACACAAGGGGCAGAAGGCCCGGACGGGCGTCTCGCTCCACGGTTTCGAGGGCGGCCAGATGCCGCTTCATCGCCGCCTGCCGAAGCGCGGCTTCAAGGTGCCGTACCAGCGGCGCTACCAGGTCATCAATCTCGGTGCTCTCCAGAAGGCGGTCGACACGGGCCGGCTCGCAGAGGGCGCGAATGTGGACGGCGCGTCGCTCGTCGCGGCCGGAGTCCTTTCGCAGATCCGTGACGGCGTTCGGCTTCTGGGCAAGGGTGAGATCAAGGCGAAGCTGTCGATCACCGTCGTCGGCGCATCGAAATCGGCGGTCGCGGCCGTCGAGAAAGCGGGCGGAACGGTGACGGTGATGGCGTCGGTGCCGTCGGAACGGGTCGCCGCGGCGGCGAGTGACAAGAAAGCCGCCAAGGCCCGGCGCACGGCTGCCAAGGGGAGCCGCAAAGGCGCGAAAAGCGCGGCGCCCAAGGCAGGCGGCAAGAGCGCCGCGCCCGAGGCGGACGCCAAGGCCTAGCGGGAGAGGCGGGCCATGGCCTCTGCAGCCGAACAAATCGCGTCCAGCCTCAATCTCGGCGCCTTCGCGAAGGCGACCGAGCTCAAGAAGCGTATCTGGTTCACGCTCGGCTGTCTGATCGTCTACCGGGTTGGCACCTATGTGCCGCTGCCAGGCATCGATCCCGGGATCTTCAAGGAAGTTTTCGCGGGCCAGGCGAGCGGCATTCTCGGCATGTTCAACATGTTTGCGGGCGGCGCGTTCGCGCGCATGACTCTCTTCGCCCTCGGCATCATGCCGTACATTTCGTCCTCGATTATCATCCAGCTCATGTCGGCGGTCTCGCCGCGCATCGAGGCGCTCAAGAAAGAGGGTGAGCAGGGACGCAAGAAGATCAATCAATACACCCGCTACGGAACCGTCCTATTGGCCCTCGTCCAGGCTTACGGCATCGCGGTCGGACTCGAGGGAATGACGGGCAGTCTCGGCTCGGCCGTGATCGCGCCGGGCATGTTCTTCCGCCTGACGACGGCGATCACGCTGACGGGCGGGACGGTCTTCCTCATGTGGCTGGGCGAGCAGATCACCGCGCGCGGCGTGGGCAACGGCATCTCCCTCGTCATTTTTGCCGGAATCGTCGCGGAGATCCCCCGATCGCTCGCCCGGACCCTCGAGCTCGGTCGCACCGGGGCGATGTCGACCCTGTTCATCCTCGTTCTCTTGTCGATGATCGTCGGCGTGATCTTGTTCGTCGTCTTCATGGAGCGCGCGCAGCGCCGCATCATCGTCCAGTACCCCAAGCGCCAGTCGGGAACGCGCATGGTCGGCGGGCAGTCGTCCCACTTGCCCATGAAGCTCAACAGTTCCGGCGTCATCCCGCCGATTTTCGCGTCCTCGCTCCTCCTGCTGCCCCTCACCATCGCGGGATTCAGTGCGGGTCGGGGGCCGGGCTGGCTCACCGCGATCACGGCGATGATCGGGCATGGCCAGCCTCTCTACATGGCGATGTACGTGTTTCTGATCGTTTTCTTCTGTTTCTTTTACACCGCGATCGTGTTCAACCCCGCCGAGACGGCGGACAACCTCAAGAAGTATGGCGGCTTCGTTCCGGGAATTCGGCCGGGCAAGAACACGGCGGTGTATCTCGACTATGTTCTGACGCGTCTTACGGTGGTAGGCGCGCTCTATCTTTCCTCCGTGTGTCTGCTGCCCGAGATCCTCATCTCGAAATACTCCGTGCCGTTCTATTTCGGCGGCACCAGCCTTCTGATCGTGGTCAGCGTGACGATGGACACGATCGGGCAGATCCACTCCCATCTTCTCGCTCATCAATATGAGGGCCTCGTCAAGAAAGCGAAACTGAGGGGCCGGCGCTGATGAATGTGATCCTCTTGGGGCCGCCCGGCTGCGGCAAGGGGACGCAGGCGAAGCGATTGCAGGAGCGTCACGGCATGGTCCAGCTCTCGACCGGCGACATGCTGCGGGCCGCCGTGGCGGCCGGCTCCGAGATCGGCAAGAAGGCCAAGGCGATCATGGATGCGGGGAGCCTCGTGCCCGACGACATCATCATCGGCATGATCGCAGACCGGATCGCGCTGCCGGATTGCCGAAAGGGCGTCATCCTGGATGGCTTCCCGCGCACGATCGCCCAGGCCGAGGCGCTGGATCGCATGCTGACCGGTCGCGGGCTGAAGCTCGACCGGGTCATCGAGCTGGCGGTCGACGAGGAGGCGCTGGTCGAGCGAATCGCCGGCCGGTACAGCTGCCGGACCTGCGGAACCGGCTATCACGATACCTTCCAGCGGCCAAAGGTGGAGGGGACCTGCGATGTCTGCGGAGGGACCAATTTCGTGCGCCGGGACGACGACAAATCCGAGACCGTGCGGGCCCGCCTCGAGGCCTATCGCCGGCAGACGGCGCCGATCCTGCCCTATTACGAGGCCAAGGGGATGCTCAGCAGGGTCGATGGAATGGCCGAAATCGACGAGGTCAGCCGTCAGGTGGAGGCGCTTCTTGCACCGCGGTAAAGCGTTGACTGGGAGGGCTTATCGTCTATACTTTGGCCGCTCGCTCGGTAGCGTCCGGAGGAGGCAACCGGTGTTTGTCCGCCGGGGTGAGCGATCCAACATGCAGGAGACCACCGCGTGGCGCGCATAGCCGGCGTGAACATCCCGACCCAGAAGCGCGTCGAAGTCGCGCTGACCTACATCTATGGGATCGGACAGACGAAAGCGAAGAAGATTTGCTCGAAAGTCGGCATTCCGGCCGACCGCCGGGTCAATCAATTGACCGACGACGAGGTCTTGCGAATTCGCGAGACGATCGACCGCGAATTCCGCGTGGAGGGTGATCTTCGCCGCGAAGTGGCGATGAACATCAAGCGTCTGCTCGACCTCGGATGCTATCGGGGTCTGAGGCATCGCCGCGGTCTGCCGGTCCGCGGTCAGCGCACGCACAGCAATGCGCGGACGCGCAAAGGCAAGTCGCGCGCGATTCCGGGCAAGAAAAAAGTCACGAAGTAGCGCGGGGATTGGGAATTAATCATGGCGACGAAGGCCGCTTCGCCGCGTTTGCGGCGCAAAGAGCGCAAGAACATCACGTCGGGCATCGCCCATGTGAATGCATCGTTCAACAATACGACGGTGACCATCACCGACCTCCAGGGCAACGCGATCGCGTGGTCCTCGTCGGGCAGCCAGGGCTTCAAGGGCTCGCGGAAATCGACCCCCTATGCCGCGCAGATGGCCGCCGAAGGGGCCGCGCGCAAGGCGATGGATCACGGCTTGCGGACGGTCGAGATTCTCGTCAAGGGACCGGGCGCCGGGCGCGAATCGGCGTTGCGCGCGCTGCAGCAGGTCGGTCTTCAGGTCACCGCCATTCGGGACGTCACGCCGATCCCGCACAATGGCTGCCGACCGCCCAAGCGCCGCCGCGTTTAGTTCGTTTTAACGGGGCATCGCCCCTGTTCCTGCAGCCGTAGGGCTGTCTGATCGTCGTTTCGAGGAAGCGCTACCATCATGGAAATCGGAAAGCACGAAGTGACGCCAGTTATTCAGCGGAACTGGACCGAACTCATTCGGCCGGCAAAGCTGCAGATTGAACCGGGACATGACCCCTCGCGGTCCGCGACCGTGGTCGCCGAGCCGCTCGAGCGGGGATTCGGCATCACGCTCGGCAACGCGCTCCGGCGCATTCTCCTGTCCTCGCTTCAAGGGGCGGCGGTGACGTCTGTGCAGATCGAAGGCGTTCTCCACGAATTCTCGTCCATCCCCGGCGTTCTCGAGGACGTCACCGACATCGTGCTCAACATCAAGGCCATGGCCTTGCGGATGCATGGCGAAGGGCCGAAGCGGATGACGCTCAACGCCAAGGGGCCCGGCGAGGTCAAGGCCGGAATGATCGAAACCGGCCACGGCATCGAGATCATGGATCGCGAGCACGTGATCTGCACGCTCGACAAGGGCGCGAAGCTCGTGATGGAACTCACCGTCGGAAACGGCAAGGGCTATGTCGCGGCGTCTCAGAGCCGCGCCGCCGACGCGCCGATCGGCCTCATCCCGGTGGACGCGCTCTACAGCCCCGTCCGGCGCGTGACCTACAAGGTCGACAACACGCGCGTCGGTCAGGTGACGGATTACGATCGGTTGACCCTTCAGGTCGAGACCAACGGCGCGGTGAAGCCGGAGGATGCGGTGGCGCTGGCCGCGCGCATCCTGCAGGACCAGCTCCAGCTCTTCATCAATTTCGAAGAGCCGCAAAAGGCCGCGGTCGAGGAAATCGTTTCGGACCTGCCGTTCAACCGCAATCTCCTGCGCAAGGTCGACGAACTCGAACTGTCCGTCCGTTCGGCCAATTGCTTGAAGAACGACAACATCATCTACATCGGCGATCTCGTTCAGAAGACCGAGGCGGAGATGTTGAGGACGCCGAATTTTGGGCGAAAGTCGCTCAACGAAATCAAGGAAGTGCTGGCGCAGATGGGCCTCCACCTCGGCATGGAAGTCCCGGGCTGGCCGCCCGAGAACATCGAGGATCTCGTCAAGCGGCTCGAAGAGCCGTACTGAGGCGGTTCTCTTAGGTACGAGGAACACACCATGCGTCACGGCGTCAGCGGTCGGAAACTCAATCGAACCTCGTCACATCGCCTTGCGATGCTGTCCAACATGGCGCAGGCGCTGATCAAGCATGAGCAGATCAAGACCACGCTGCCCAAGGCCAAGGAGCTGGCGCCCGTCGTCGAGCGGCTGATCACCCTGGGCAAGGACGGCACGCTCCATGCCCGGCGTCAGGCGATGCGTCTCGTCAAGGACCGCGTGCTGACGGCCAAGCTGTTCGATGCGCTGGCCGAACGCTACGCCTCGCGCAACGGCGGCTATACGCGCGTGCTCAAGGCGGGAATGCGCTATGGCGACGCCGCATCGATGGCAATCATCGAGCTCGTCGACCGCGATCCCGAGGCCAAGGGCACGGATTCCGGCCCCGTCGAGATAGCCGGCGATACGGACGAAGAGGCCGCGGCCTGAGGGTCGCGCGGTTTCGTCGGGCGTGATCGAGGGGCAGCCGGTTAGGCTGCCTCTTTTGTTTCCGGCTGTTAGTATTCATCGATAAACGTCGCCGCTTTGGCGCCGGGACGCCCCCTGACCGGCTGCTGCTCAGAATTCCAGGATCGATCGTGCCAACGCTGTTCGAATCGCACGCACCCCGCCCGCTGGCCGACCGGCTTCGGCCCAAGACCTTGTCCGAAGTGGTCGGCCAGGATCATCTCCTCGCGCCTGGCGGGCCGGTGGGACGGATGGTCGGGCAGCACCGCCTGGCCTCGATGGTTCTCTGGGGGCCGCCGGGCACCGGCAAGACCACGATCGCGCGCCTGTTGGCCCAGGAAACCGATCTCGCCTTCGAGCCGCTGTCGGCGGTGTTCTCGGGCGTGGCGGATCTGCGAAAGGTGTTTGAGCGGGCGCGGGAGCGGCGCGCGGCTGGCCACGGGACGCTTCTATTTATCGACGAGATCCACCGCTTCAATCGCGCCCAGCAGGACGGATTCCTGCCCTATGTCGAGGATGGGACCGTCACGCTCGTGGGGGCCACGACCGAGAATCCATCCTTCGAGATCAACGCGGCGCTTCTCTCGCGCTGTCAGGTGATGGTCTTGCGCCGGCTCGACGATGCGGCGCTCGAAGAACTGCTCACGCGCGCGGAGGCCGCCGAAGGGCGCGGTCTGCCGCTGACGCCCGAATCCCGCGCGGCGCTCAGGGCCATGGCGGATGGGGATGGCCGGTTTCTTCTGAATCTCGCCGAGGAGCTTTTCGCGCTCCCGCCGGATGCGCTTCTCGATTCGGGCGCGCTTGCCGCGACCGTTCAGCGCCGCGTCCCCATCTACGACAAGCAGCAGGAAAGCCATTACAACCTGATCAGCGCGTTGCACAAATCGCTGCGCGGCTCCGATACCGACGCGGCGCTCTACTGGCTGGCGCGCATGCTGGCCGGCGGCGAGGATCCCAACTACATCGCGCGCCGCCTGGTGCGTTTTGCCGTCGAGGATATCGGGCTCGCGGATCCGAATGCGCTTCCCCAGTCCTTGGCCGCCTGGGACGCCTATGATCGCCTCGGCAGTCCGGAGGGCGAGCTCGCCATCGCCCAGGCCGTGATCTATCTCGGTACGTCGCCCAAATCGAATGCGGCCTACCGCGCCTTCGGCGCGGCAAGCGGCTCTGCGCGCGAGACCGGATCGCTGATGCCGCCGATGCACATTCTCAACGCGCCGACCAAGCTGATGCGGGACATCGGCTACAGCGCGGGCTACGCCTACGACCACGACACCACCGAGGCGTTTTCGGGACAGAATTATTTTCCGGACGGCATGGCGCGGCAGAATTACTATCGGCCCGTCGATCGCGGCTTCGAGCGCGAGATCACGAAGCGGCTCGAATACTGGGCGCGGCTCCGCGAGAAGCTTGCCGAGGAGACGGAGAAGCAGGCTGCGGCGCGCCGCGCCGATCGCGCCGGGCGCGGCTCGCCATCGTGATGGGTGACAAAGCGGCAGAGCCCGAAGCCCGCGGCGAGTCCGGGCGAATGACGGGCGTGCGGCATGTCGAGGTCGCCTCCGCGGAGGCGGACCTCCGGCTCGATCGTTGGTTCAGCCGTCATTTCCCGAGCCTCACGCATGGCCGGTTGCAGCGGCTCCTGCGGACGGGCCAGGTGCGCGTCAATGGCGCGCGCGCCAAGGCCGGACAGCGCCTCGCGGCCGGCCAGGTCGTGCGCGTGCCGCCGCTGGGCGACGAGACCGCGGTGCGGCGCGAGGCGGCGCCGGTGCGAGTCTCCGAGGCCGACGCGGCGGCGCTGCGCGAGCGCGTGCTTTACAAGGACGACGACCTGCTTGCGATCGACAAGCCGGCCGGGCTCGCTGTCCAAGGCGGAACCGGGACCGGGCGGCATCTCGACGCCATGCTCGACGCCTTGCGCTTCGGCGCCGCGGAGCGGCCGCGGCTTGTCCATCGGCTTGATCGCGACACGAGCGGCATTCTCGTCCTTGCCCGCACGGCGCGCTCGGCGGCCGCATTGGCAGAGGCGTTTCGCACCCGCACGACCACGAAGCTCTACTGGGCGCTCGTCATCGGCGTTCCCAGTCCCGGCCGGGGCGAGATCGACCGTCCGCTGGCCAAGCGTTTCCTGTCCAAGGGCGAGCGCGTCGCGGAAGAAAGCGAAGAGGGCAAGGCGGCGATCACGCGCTATGCCGTCGTCGAGCCGATCGGGCAACGCGCGGCGTGGGTGGCGTTGATGCCGCTCACGGGCCGCACGCATCAGTTGCGCGCGCATCTCGCCGCGATCGGCACGCCGATTCTGGGCGACGGAAAGTATGGCGGCCGGGCCGCGTTCCTGCCCGAGCTGTCCAACGCGCGCCACCTTCACCTTCATGCGCGCATGCTCATCCTTCCGCGGCCGCGCGCCGCGCCGTTGTGTCTGGTAGCACCCCTGCCGCCCCACATGGCGGCGACGTGGCGCTATTTCGGACTCGACCCCGAGACGGACCATGATCCGTTCGACTTGCGGCCCGCAAGGCGAGGCTGAGCGATGGCCGATCAGCGCCTCGTGATCTTCGACTGCGACGGCACGCTCGTCGACAGTCAGCACACGATCGTCAATGCGATGAGCGCGGCGTGGCGATCCGCCGGGCTCGTGCCGCCCGATCCCGCCGCCATCAGGCGCGTCGTCGGCTTGCCGCTCGTCGATGCGATCGCGCGGCTTCACGCCCACGGCACCGGCGCCGATCACGCGAGTCTTGCCGAGCGCTACAAGGAGTCCTTCCACGCGCTCCATCGCGCGGCCGACGATGAACCCTTGTATCCCGGCATCCGGGACACGCTGGCCGCTCTCGAGACGGCGGGCGTTCTTCTCGGCATCGCGACCGGGAAGGGCCGGCGCGGTCTGGCGCTGACGCTCGGCCGTCACGATCTGGAACGCTACTTCGTCACGGTCCAGACCGCCGACGATAATCCGGGAAAGCCGAACCCGGACATGCTGTTGAGGGCGATGGCCGATGTAGGCGTCGGCGCGGCCATGACGATGATGGTCGGCGATACGACCTTTGATATGATCATGGCGCGCAATGCCGGCGTTGTCGGCATCGGCGTCGGGTGGGGTTACCACGGTCCCGACGAGCTGCAGGCCGCGGGGGCGGCGGTCGTCGTCGAGACCGGCCCGGCGCTCGCGCCGGCGCTCGAGGCCATAATGAGGGGGCGATAATGCGTGTCCTGCGCAAGATTGTGATCGGCGTTTTGGCGTTGATCGTCGTTATCGTGGTGGGGGTCGTCATCGCCGTGCAGACGATCGACGTCAACGCTTTTCGCGGGCAGATCGCCGAGGCGGCGGAGAAGGCGACGGGCCGCGCCCTCTCCATCAAGGGCGACCTGAAACTCACGATCTTCACGCTCACGCCGTCGGTCAGCGTGGCGGACGTCACCTTCGGGAACGCGCCCTGGGGCAGCCGGCCCGAGATGGTCAAGCTCAAATCGTTTGGCGCGGAGGTGGAATTGATACCGCTTCTGTCGCGCGAGATCCGCGTGCGCCGCCTGGTGCTCGACGGCGCCGACATCCTGCTCGAGACGGACAAGCAGGGTCGTGGCAACTGGGTGTTCGAGGGCGCAGGCAAGAGCCCGGCATCGGCCAAGAGCGGCAAGCCCGGATCCGGCGAGGGCGGTGCATTGCCCGTCGTCAGCGATGTCGTGGTCAAGGACTTGGCGCTCACCGTCCGGGACGGGCGCACGGGCCAGCAGACGACCGTTCGCCTCGATCGCTTCAATGCCAGCGCGAAATCGTCGACGAGCCCGCTCGCCATAGCGCTTGCCGGAACGCTCAACGGCCAGGCCGTGACGATCGACGGCAAGCTCGATCCCGTCGCCGAATTGGTCGAGGGCACGAAGCCTTATGCGCTGGCGCTCGATGCCAAGCTGGGCCAGTCGCGCGTCTTGGCCGATCTCAAAGTCCAGATCAAGGCAACGCCGCCGCATATTTCCGGCACGATCAACGCGCCGACGCTCAACGTCAAGGAATGGACCGGTATCGGCGGAACGGCGTCCGAGAAGGGCAAGGTGGGCAGCAAAGCGTCCTCGGGCGGCAAGCCCGCCGCGCCCAACCGGCTCTTCAGCGACGATCCGATCGACCTCAAGAGTCTCCACGCCGCCGAAGCCGATCTCGGCCTTCAGGCGGACTCGATCATCATGAACGACATCACCTTGGAGAAGCTTTCTGGCAAGCTGACGCTCCATGGCGGGAAGCTCGCGGTGAAGCCGCTCAGCGTCCAGGTCGCGGGCAGCGCGCTGCATCTCGAATTCCTCGCGGACGGGAGCGGTACCAAGCCGGCGATCGATGTCTCGTTGAAAGGAAGCAAGGTGGATGTCGGCGCTCTTCTCGCCACAATCGGCTCCGAGAAGATCATCGAAGGCAATGCCGATGTGGACGTCGATCTCGCCGGAAGCGGCGGCTCGGCCCATGCCATCGCTTCGAATCTCGGCGGCAAGACCAGCATCGTCATGCAGGACGGGCGCATCAACAACAAGGCGATGAAGATCGTCTCGGCCGATCTCATGAAGGCCGTCGATCCCTGGTCGCCCAAGGAAGACACGACCAAGCTCAACTGTCTCGTGACGAAGTTCGACGTGAATGCGGGCCGCGCCATGAGTCAGGCGCTCGTCGTCGACACCGCGGCCTTCACCGTGGCCGGCGGCGGCCACATCGATTTGGGTCCTGAGACCCTCAACATGGTGATCGAGCCGCGGCCGAAGAATCAAAGCCTCATGAACCTGGCCGTTCCGATCAAGATCAGCGGCCCGCTGCTCGACCCGTCCTACACGCCTGATCCGGCGGCGGTCGCGAAAGGCGCCCTCGGCGCGGCCGGGGCCGTCGCGGGTGTCAGCGGCGGGGCGCTTTCGGGCGTGCTCGGCATGCTGGCCGGGGGCGGCGAGAGCCAGGCGAGCGCGAAGCCGGGTGAGAACCCCTGTATTGCGGCCCTGCAGGCGAAGCCCGCCGCGCAGGGGGCGACAGGCCAATCTCAACCCACGAGCGGTGTCGGCAAGGCGCTTAAGGGCGTGGAGAAGGGCATCAAGGACCTGTTCAAGAAGTGACGGGTGGGCCGAAGCGCTTCTATCGCGCTGCGTGCGTCGTCCGGGGGGACGGGGGCTTCGCGATCGCCCTCGATGGGCAGGCGGTCCACACGCCGGGCCGCCGCCCGCTGGTCGTGCCGCGTGAGGCCCTCGCCGCCGCAATAGCAGCGGAGTGGAACGCACAGGGCGAGCGTCTGGTCGCGCGGAACATGCCGCTTCTCCATCTGGCCTATCGCGCGATCGACATCGTGGGGCCGGAACGCTCCGGCACCGTCGAGACGATCGCCGGCTTCGCCCGCACGGACCTCCTCTGTTACTGGGCCGAAGCGCCGCCTGATCTCGTGGCACGCCAGCGCGCATCATGGCAGCCCCTGCTTGACTGGGCGGCCGGGCGGTTCGGTGCCGCGCTCGCTTCGACAAAGGGAATCGTCTTCATCGAGCAGGCGCCGTCCGCGCTCGCGGCCTACCGTGCCGCGGTCGATCGATATGACGACGTGATGCTGGCCGGGCTTGCTCAGGCGACGGAGACGCTCGGCTCCCTCGTCCTCGGACTTGCGCTGTCCGAGGGGCGGATCGACGCCGGCGAGGCGATCGCCTTCTCCGAGCTCGACGAGATCCACCAGATGGAACGCTGGGGGGACGATTCGGACGCGCTTCGCCGGCGGATGGAAATGGGGCATGACGTTCTCTCTGCGGCCCGTTTCATGGCGCTTGCCCGCGTGTGAGGCGCTGGCGGCCCGCAAGCGTTGGTGCTATCTGCAGGGTGGGCTGCGGCGCGCGATTCGCCGCCACGTCGGGAGAGCCAGTGACGGGAGGTGTTGATCGATGAAGGACATTCTTCGCCAGCTCGACGAACAGCGCGCGGCCGCGCGGCTCGGCGGCGGTGAGCGCCGGATCGCGGCCCAGCATGAGAAGGGCAAGCTCACGGCACGCGAGCGCATCGATATCTTGCTCGATCCCGACTCCTTCGAGGAATACGACATGTTCGTCGGCCACCGCTGCGCGGATTTCGGCATGGCGGAGCAAATCGTACCCGGCGACGGCGTCGTCACGGGCTGGGGCACGATCAATGGCCGTCAGGTCTTCGTCTTCAGCCAGGATTTCACGGTCTTCGGCGGCAGCCTGTCGGAGCCCCACGCGGAGAAGATCTGCAAGGTCATGAAGCAGGCGATGAAGGTCGGCGCGCCCGTCATCGGCCTCAACGATTCGGGCGGGGCGCGAATCCAGGAGGGCGTTGCCTCGCTCGCGGGCTATGCCGATGTCTTCCAGCTGAACGTGCTGGCCTCCGGAGTCATACCGCAGATTTCCGTGATCATGGGGCCGTGCGCGGGCGGGGCCGTCTACTCGCCGGCGATGACCGACTTCATCTTCATGGTGAAGGACAGCGCCTACATGTTCGTGACGGGTCCCGACGTCGTGAAGACGGTGACCCACGAGACGGTGACCCATGAGGATCTCGGCGGCGCCGTCACGCATACGAGCCGTTCGGGCGTTGCCGACGGCGCCTTTGAAAACGACGTCGAGACGCTGCTGCAGATGCGGCGTTTGTTCGATTTTCTCCCGGCCTCGAACCGGGAGAAACCGCCCGTGCGGCCGACGACGGATCCCGGCGACCGTGTCGAGCTCGCGCTCGATACGTTGGTGCCGGCCCATCCGAACAAGCCCTATGACATGCGCGAGCTGATCGAGAAAGTCGTCGACGAGGGAGACTTTTTCGAAACGCAGGCCAATTACGCCGGGAATATCCTCACCGGCTTCGGGCGCATGGAGGGCTCGACCGTCGGCTTCGTCGCGA
>JBGPGW010000024.1:0-20394 GCA_041484095.1 Alphaproteobacteria bacterium
CATCATCGTGGCGACGCAGGCGGGCTTGCCCTTGTGTGAAGAGCCTTATGACGCCGTCGCGAAGGAGGTCGAGGTTTCGACCGATGAGGTCATGCGCCGGTTGAGGCGTCTTCTCGCGGGCGGAGCCATTCGGCGAATCGGCGCCGTCCCCAACCACTATGCGCTCGGTTATCGCGCCAACGGCATGTCGGTTTGGGATATCGCCGACGAGCAGATCACCCTGACCGGCCGCGCCGTCGGCGCGCTCGAATTCGTGAGCCATTGCTATCGCCGACCGCGCCGCCGTCCCGACTGGCCGTACAATTTGTTCGCCATGGTCCATGGCCGCACGCGCGCGGACGTCGATGCGAAAGTCGACGAGATCGCCCGGCTGGTCGCGCCCGTCTCGCGCGTCCATACGGTGCTCTACAGCACGCGGATACTCAAGAAAACCGGCCTCCGTCTCACCGGGTGAGGATGCGATGTTTCGGCTCAGCCAATTCATGCAAGAGATCGTCACGCCGACGCCCGTGCGGCGCGCGGCACTGCCGGGTCCGGTCGTCATCTGGAACCTGGTGCGGCGCTGCAATCTCAACTGCAAGCACTGTTATTCGTTATCGGCCGACGTGGATTTTCCCGGCGAGCTCACGACGCCGCAGATCTTCGGGGTGATGGACGACCTTAAATCCTTCGGCGTGCCGGTGTTGATCCTCTCGGGCGGCGAGCCGCTGCTGCGCCGCGACATCTTCGAAATCTCGCGGCGGGCCAAGGCGATGGGCTTCTACGTCGGTCTCTCGTCCAACGGCACGCTCATCGACGAGGCCATGGCGGACCGGATCGCGGAGATCGGCTACGACTATGTCGGCGTCAGCCTGGATGGAATCGGCGACGTGCACGACCGGTTCCGCCGTCAGGAGGGCGCGTTTACCGCCGCCCTTCGCGGCATCGTCCTGTGCAAAGCCCGCGGCATCAAGGTTGGCCTTCGTTTCACGATGACGGAGCACACGGTCGCCTCGCTTGACCCGCTGCTCGATCTCCTCGACACGGAGGACATCGATAAATTCTACCTCTCGCATCTCGTCTATGCCGGGCGAGGCAATCGCTACCGCGCCGACGACGCCGGGCACGTGACGACGCGCCGCGCGATGGATCGGATCTTCGAGCGCTGCTGGACCTATGTCCGAGACGGTGTCCACAAGGAGTTCGTCACCGGCAACAACGATGCCGACGGAGTCTATTTCCTTCACTGGGTGAACGCGCATTTTCCCGAGAGCGCGGCACACATCCGGGCAAAGCTGGCGGCCTGGGGCGGGAACGCGTCCGGCGTCAACGTGGCCAATATCGACAATCTCGGCGATGTGCACCCCGACACGTTCTGGTGGCATTACAGCCTCGGCAACGTGAAGGAGCGGCGTTTCTCGGACATATGGACCGACCTCAGCGACCCGATCATGGCGGGTCTCAAGGCCCGGCCGCGGGCTCTCAAGGGCCGCTGCGGCGCGTGCCGTCAATTCGATATCTGCGGCGGCAACACGCGGGTGCGTGCGCTCCGCATCGCCGGCGATCCGTGGGAAGAAGATCCGGCGTGCTATCTCAGCGCGGCCGAAATCGGCCTCGATCCCACGGAGGAACGAGCGCAGCTGGAAAGTCGCGAGCGTGGCCAGGCTGCGGCCTCTTAGCGCGCTCCTCGGTGCTTTGCTGTGGCTTAGCGTCATCGCCGCGCCGGGCGCTCATGCAGCCTCACCCGAGCCCGAGAAGCTCTATGACGCCCATTGCATCGCCTGCCACGGCGCGAAGCGCTTGGGAGCAACCGGCCCGGCACTCCTGCCCGAGAGCTTCGCCCGGCTTCAGAAACGTGATGCCGCCACGGTCATCGCGAACGGCCGCAAAGGCACGCAGATGCCGGCCTTCTCCGGCCAGTTGGCGGCGGACGAAATCACGGCCCTCGTCGAATTCATCTATAGCGCCCCGGCCGTTCCGCCCGTCTGGGGCGAGGCGGAGATCAAAGACAGCCGGCGCCTGCTTGCCGATCCGCTCAACCGGCCGGCGAAGCCCCGGTATGCGGCCGATCCGCTCAACCTGTTCGTCGTGGTCGAGAGCGGCGACCACCACGCGACGATTCTCGATGGCGACCGCTTCGAGCCCTTGGCGCGGTTCGCGACGCCCTACGCCGTCCATGGCGGACCCAAATTTTCGCCCGACGGCCGCTATGTCTATTTCATGTCCCGTGACGGCTGGGTGATGAAGTACGACCTCTATGCGCTTGAGCCGGTCGCCGAGGCCCGCGCCGGGCTCAATTCACGCAACATCGCCATTTCCGATGACGGGCGCGTCCTTGCGGTCGGCAATTACCTGCCGCATACGCTCGTCATGCTGGATGCGAGCGATCTATCGCTTCTCAAGATCATCCCGGTCCGCGATGCGCGCGGCAAGACCAGTTCGCGCGTCAGCGCCGTCTACCAGGCCGCTCCCCGGCACAGCTTCGTCGTCGCGCTCAAGGACATCCCGGAGCTGTGGGAGGTTTCCTACGATCCCAAACCGCCGAAGACCTTCAGCGGGCTCGTGCACAGCTATGAGAAAGGAATGGAGGAGGCGATCGCATCGGAGACAGCATCCTTCCCAATCCGTCGGACCGAGCTCAAACAGCCCCTCGACGACTTCTTCTTCGACCCCTCCTATCGCCAGCTCGTCGGCTCCGCGCGCGACGGCGATCATGCCGTGGTCGTGCACCTGGACGTGCGCCGCGAGATCGCCGAGCTCGCGCTCGCCGGCTTGCCGCATCTCGGCTCAGGTATCAGCTGGATGCGGGGCGGGCGCCGCGTCATGGCGACCCCGAACCTCGGGGATGCCGCGATCACCGTCATCGACATGGCGACGTGGCAGCCGATACGGCGCATCGAGACGTCGGGGCCGGGCTTCTTCCTCCGAAGTCACGAAAATACACCCTACGCATGGGCGGATTCGTTCAACAGCCCGAATCGCGACGTCATCCACGTCATCGACAAGGAGACGCTTGAAATCGTCCGCACGCTGCGTCCAGCTCCAGGCCGCGCCGCAGCCCATGTCGAGTTCACGCGCGACGGGCGATTCGCGCTCGTGAGCATCTGGGAAATGGATGGCGCGATCGTCGTCTATGACGCCGCGACACTCGAAGAAGTCAAACGCATCCCGTTCGTCAAACCTGCCGGTAAATACAATGTCTACAACAAGACCCGATTGTCCGAAGGCACAAGCCACTGAGCTGCGGGCCATGGACGTAGCCTTGGTCCTATGCGCGCATGGCGCACGGGGAACCTCCGCCGCAGCCGATCGGCACGCGGATTCGATTCGCCGCCACGCCATTTTCCGCGAGGTTCGCGCCTGTTGCCTGAAGGGCAGGCCGAGTCTTGCCGAGACCATGTCGACGATCGGCGCCGAACGCACCTATATCGCGCCGCTTCTCATGTCGCGCGGCCACACCTGGAACACGATCCTGCCGAGCGCGTTGACGGCGTGCCGTAAAGCACCGCCTCGAATCACCATCGGACAACCGGTCGGCCACGATCCCGTTGTGACGGAAATCATCGCGCGGCGCGCGCTCGCGACCTGCCATGCCCAGACGTGGCGACCGGATGAGACCCGGGCGCTGCTGGTCGCGCATGGGACGGAACGCGATGTCCAGGCGCGCGAAGCCGCCATCGAGCACGTGAAACGGCTTCAGTCGACCCGTATTTTCGCCGATGTCTCCGCGGCATTCCTCAGCGATGCGCCCTCGTTGGACGAGGCGCTTGCCGGCGTCGCCCGTGCTCCCTGCGTCGTGATCGGGCTGTTCGCAGAGACAGGCGCCCATGGCACCGACGACGTTCGAAATGCGATTCTCCGATCCGCCCAGCGCATCGCCTATGCGGGGCCGATCGGCGACGATCCCGGCTTCACCGAGATCATCATCCGCCACGCGCTGTCGGCCGTGGGCTTGCGGACGGCGGCATAGGGTCCGATCAATTCACCAGAGGTAAGTGCACGCGGTCTCGTCCGCGCCACATGTCCCAGGCCAGCGCATCGGCCTCTTCGATCGTGGCGGCACGGCCGAGCAGCTTGAGCGCGATCGCCGCAGTTCCGACGACGGCTGCTTCCGGCACGCCGGCCTCGCGCTCGCCCGTCCATAGGCGAACGACCTCCCGGGGATCGCGCGGCTCATCGCGCCAAGAATAGGACGATCGTGCGGTGAGCGCCGGCCATTCCTCCTCCGTGAGCACGCCGTTGCGAAGAGCGAGCGTCCGGCACGGCTTCTCCGGATTGCGCTGCGCCTCGCCCCCTCCCCCCTTGAAGATGGCGGCACCGGGTTGCCGGAGAATGCGCGCCAATTCGCCGTGCGTCGGCAGATAGGCCGGATGGAAAACCCCCTGCATGATGCATGGCGCGAGGCACGGGTTGAGGGCCCGCGCAAATGTGTTGGCCGCGGTCCGGACACCGAGGATGGGGCGGAGATCGAAGAGCCGTCCCAGCGAGGGGGAGAGAACGTCGAGCGGAAGGTACGCAAAGTTTCGCGCCGCCAAGGCCGCCGAGGCCTCCTGCATCGAGGAACACGACCCGATTCCGAGAGCCGCAAGCACCTTCGGCGTGGTTGCCGTGCCCTCGCCGGCCAGGCCATGCATGAGGACACGCACGCCGTTGGCCGCAAGAAGCAGGGACGCCAGCGTGAAGTAGGGAAGCTGGCGATGACGATCGGCATAGGACGGCCAATCGAGATCGGCGGAAAACGGGCAGGCCGGCACGAACGAACGGGCCGCCATGACGAAGCCGGCCAATTCGTCAGGCGTTTCCTTCCGGTAGCGCAAGACCGCCAGAAACGCGCCCAGCTGGGACGGCTCGACCTTCCCGCTGAGGATCATGGTCATCGCCGCTTCGGCCTCGCGCAGATCGAGCGGCCGGGAGAGGGTGGCGCCGCGGGCGACGGTCCGAACGTATTCCGCGAACGGATGCACGGCCCTTGGCGCGCCCTCGGCGAGCGGCGGGTCCTTCGTATGGGAACTCTTGACCCTTTGATCCATCGAAATACCGGCCCTGCCCGATCCCTCTGTTCGACCCTGGTCGAGGCCTTCCCGCCTCACCTTGACGCAAATCAAGGAATCCGCAAGGCAGTCATCAGCGCTCGCGCGATGAAGGCGCCTTCCCCGAGCGCGCCGCCCTGTACCGACGTCACGAGCATGGCTCTCGGCTTCGGGTGGCCCCGCATGCCGGGGCGCCCAACTCCCTAGATCGGACGCGCGTGCCGATTTCCGGTGGATGCGAGGTAGCGGTCGAATACGGCTGCCACGACGCGCATGAACGGCCGCCCCTCTTCCGTCAAGATGATGCGATCGCCGTCCATTTCGACGAGACCATCCGCCGCAAGTGCCGCAAGCGCCGGCCGCTCCGCCTCGAAGACAGTGCGCGACTCGTCGAATGCAGCCGCCGCTTCACCGAGATCGACGGCGAGATCGCACATCAGCCTTTCGATCACATGCCGCCGCAATCGGTCGTCGCGCGCGAGCGCCACGCCCCGGCAGGTCGCGAACGTGCCGTTGCCGATCGCCCGACGCCATTTGCCGAGATCCGGAACGTTCTGAACATAGCCTTGCGGAAGGGAGCCGATCGCCGACGGGCCGACGCCGATCAGTATCTCCGCCGTGTCGGTGGTGTGGCCTTGGAAGTTCCGCCGCATCGCACCCTGACGCATGGCCGAGGCCAGCCTGTCATCGGGCTTCGCGAAATGATCGAGCCCGATCCAGATATATCCATGCTCCTGCAACCGTGATGTCGCGGCCTCGAATTGGGCCTGGCGCGCCGGCCCATCCGGCAGTTTCCGCTCATCCAAGAGACGTTGTTGCGCCTTCATCCAGGGAACATGGGCATAGCCGAACAGAGCGAGACGCTGCGGCGCAAGCGTGATCGCTTGATCGACGCTCGCCACGACGCTGTCGACCGTCTGGAGCGGCAGGCCATACATGAGATCGAGATTGATCTGATCGATCCCGGCGCGACGCAGCCGCTCGATCGCCTTCGCCGTCAGATCATAGGGCTGCACCCGATTGACTGCCCGCTGCACCGCCGCATCGAAGTCCTGAACGCCCACGCTCGCCCGCGTGACTCCGGAATCGCTGAGCGCCGCGATCATCTCCTCGTTCAACACGCGGGGATCGATCTCCATGGCGATCTCGGCGTCGGGTGCCACGTCGAATTGCGAGCGGAGGCGTTCGCTGAGCGCCCTGATGGCATCCGCGCCCAATGCTGTCGGCGTGCCGCCGCCCCAATGAATATGGCTGAGGCGCAAACGGCTTGGGATCGCGGCGGCGACAAGCGCCAATTCCGCCCCGAGCAGCCCCTCATAGCCGCTGACTGACCGCTCACGGGAGATCACCCAGGTATGGCAACCGCAGTACCAGCACAATTCGCGACAAAACGGGACGTGAAGATAGAGCGAGCCCGGTCCAGGCTGTTCGAGCGCACCGAGCCACTGGCGATAGGTATCGGCACCGACATCGTCTCGAAAATTCGGCGCCGTCGGATAGCTCGTATACCGCGGCACCGGCCGATCGTATTTTTCCAACAATTCGCTCATCGCATTTTAACTTCGCCACGACCGCTCCATGACCGCAATGATTTGGGTCAAGCCCGGCCGCGCCTTTGCGCCGTCACCACGCCGGCGAAACGGTGTTCTCCGGCCTTCCCTCGGTCACGCTCATGCCGTCTTGGCTCGCCGGAGGGCCCGGACGACTTTTTCGGACGTGATCGGTAGATCGTGGATGCGCACACCGATCGCATCGGCGACCGCGTTGGCGATCGAGGCGGCGACAGGTGCATAGGCCGGCTCACCGATACCCTTGGCGCCGAAGGGCCCGAAGCCGCTGCGGGATTCGAAGACGATCGCCTTGATCTCCGGCGCGTCTTCCGCCGTCGGGATCAGGTACTCGCTCAGCGACGTGGTAAGCGTGCGGCCCTCTCTAAACTTCATCTCTTCGCTTAGCGCGAAGCCCTGTCCCATGAGCGCGCTGCCCTCGATCTGCCCCTCCACGGCCGCACGGTTGATGGCCTGTCCCACGTCGTGGGCACCGACGCTCTTGAGTACGGTGATCTCTCCCGTCTCGACATCCACTTCCACTTCGGCCGCATGGGCGCCGTAGGTGAAGTCGGCGAAGACCCGGCCCTGCCCGGTCTCGGGATCGAGGCCGGTGCTGGTGGGGGCACGATAGATCGCGAGATTGTTGCGATGGATCCCCTCGGTCGCGCACATCTTGGCGAGCTCCGGGAGTGGCAGCGTGCGCGCGGGATCATTCACGACGAACACCGTCGAATTGGCGATGTCGAGGGATTCAACGGGCAGGCCGAAATGCTTTGCCGCCCGACCGAGCAGGTTTTCCCTGACGGCGGTCGCCGCCAGCTTCACCGCGTTTCCCGTCATGAACAAGGCCCGGCTCGCCGTCGACGTTCCGGCGAGCGGGTTGAGCGCCGTGTCGCCGAAATAGGTGACGATCTCCTTCAAGGGGACGCCAAGCACCTCGCCCGCGATCTGTGCGACGGCGGAAGATTGCCCGGCGCCGATGTCCGTCACCGCGGTGCGCACGATCACCGTGCCGTCGAGCTCGATTCCGACCCATGCTTCGCAGGTATCGCGGAACCATGAAATCCGGCCGTAACTCTGCTGATAGCAGGCGACGCCGCGCCCGACCCTGACCGAGCCCCGATTGGAGGCGCGGGGGCCGAGAGCCTCCCACGCCGCTTCGACGCACCGGCTTGACCACACCTCGCTTTCGATCGTCTGGCCGGTCGAGTTCTTCTCGCCGCGACGGATGAAGTTGCGGCGACGCAGCTCGATCGGGTCAAGCTTCAACGCCTTGGCGATCTCGTCCATCTGCTGTTCGTGCGCGACGCAGGCCTGCATCGTGCCGAACCCGCGGAACGCGTCGTTCGGCTGGTTGTTGGTTGCAACCGTCCGCGAGTCGAACTTCAGATCGGCGACCCGGTACGGCCCCATCGCCGCGATGGTCGCGTAGAGAAGGATATAAGGGCTCAGCGTCGCGTAGGCGCCCGCGTCGCTCGTCAGATCGGCTTCGGCCGCGACGATCGTCCCATCGCGCTTCACCCCGGTCCGATGGCGGATCGTGAAGGGATGGCGCTTTCCGTGCGCGACGAAGGATTCCTCGCGCGTGAAGACGAGACGAACCGGCCGCCGCGTCGCGCGCGCGAGGAGTGCGAGGTAGAGCTCGACCGTGATGTTCTCTTTGCCGCCGAACCCGCCGCCGACGAACATCGACTTGACCTGGACTCGGTTGTGCGGGACGCCGAGCGCATCGGCCACGGCCCGAAAATGCTCGACGACTTGGGTCGACACGCGGATGTTGATGACGTCGTTCTCGTCCACCCACGCGATCCCCGCCTCGGGCTCGAGGAAGGCCTGCTCCTGGACCTGGGTATGGAAGGTGTTCTCGACGATGAGATCCGCCTCGGCAAAGCCCTTGGCAGCATCGCCTTTGCGAATTTTGTAAGTCTTGATGACGTTGTTCTCGCCGAAGACGACGGGCGCCTCCGGCTTCATGGCCTCGAACGGATCGTAGACCCCGGGAAAGGGTTCCGATTCGACGTCGATCAGCAGAAGGGCGGCCTCCGCGATCGCGAGCGATTCGGCCGCGACGAGCGCCAGCGCTTCACCGCTGAATCGGACGTGGTCCTTGACCAGAATCGGCTGTGCGGCGTTGAGGCTTCTCTGGCCGGTCTGGCCGGGGATGTCGGTCTGGACCAGCCGGTCGGGGAGGTCCCACGCCGTCAGGACCGCATGCACGCCCGGAAGCGCCCGCGCGCGGCTTGCATCGACCTTCTTGATCGTGAGGCTCGCGGCCGTGCTGCGCAGGACCTTCGCATACAGCATGTTCGGCATGACGATGTCGCCGGCATAGACCGTGCGGCCGAACGTCTTGCCGGGCGCGTCTGTGCGCGGCAGCGGCTTGCCGACCTGACGAAACTCCGGGATGTTGACGCCGGCAGGGGCGGTCAGAACGGTGTCGCTCATGGGCGGGCTCCTTTCGCCTTCAGTGCGCCGGCCGCTTCGCGGATCGCGCTGAAAATTCGCGTGTAGCCCGTGCACCGGCAGAGATTGCCGCTCAGCCCGAACCGCATTTCGGCGTCGGTTGGCTCGGGATGGCGGTCGAGCAGGGCCTTGGCGGCGACGATCATGCCGGGAATGCAATAGCCGCACTGGGTTGCGCCGTTCTCGATGAAGGCCGCCTGCAGCGGGTGAGGCTTCTCGGGTGTGCCGAGCCCGGTGACGGTGGTGACACGGCGGCCATCCGCCATCGCCGCGAGGACGATGCAACTGTCCACGGCCTCCCCGTCCATGAGGACAGCACAGGCGCCGCAATCGGCCTTCTCGCAACCGCATTTGACGTCGACATAGCCAAGCTCCCGGAGCAGGTCGAGAAGCGTTTGGTTGCTCGCGACGGACAGTTCGTGGCGGCGCCCGTTGACCTCGAGGGCAATGCGTTTCTCGGTAGCCATGGCCTCTCCTCCCTCAACAAATGTTCTGCCACGCCTGGCCTACCAGACGGCGGACCAGGACGCCGACGGCATGGCACCGGTACTCGGCGGAGGCGCGGATATCGTCGATCGGCCGGCACGCCTCTGCCGCGATCGATGCCGCCTTCTCTATCACCGCATCCGTCAGGACCCCGCCCACGAGGATTCGCTCGGCCTCCGGCACCCGCATGACGGTCGGTGCTACGGCCCCCAGCGCGATGCGCGCGATCGTGCACGTGCCCCGCTCGGCTCCCAGCAAGACCGCGACTGAAGTCACGGCGATCGCATCGCCCTTGCGGAGAGCCAGTTTGTAGAAGTTTTGCGCGGACCGCTCGGGGCGCCGCGCCCAGCGAAACGACGTGACGAGCTCATTGTTGCGCCGCACGGTCTGGTGGACGCCGGGATAGAATTGATCGAGCGGAACTACGCGCTCACCCACCGTGCTTTGCAGCACGACTTCGGCACCGAGAGTCATGAGCGACGGCACGAGGTCGGCCGCCGGCGAGGCGCTGCACACATTGCCGGCGATCGTCGCCACGTTGCGGACCATAGCACCCGCGAAAACCCGCGCCGCCGCCGCCAATCCGGGGGCGGCCTCGCCGATTCGGCGGTCGTAGACGAGGTCGCTCAGCGTCGTGCGTGCGCCGAGGATGATCTGACCGTTCGCCGCGCCGAGACCCCGCAGTTCGCTCAAATGCTGCAAGCTGATGAGCCGGTCGTATGCCGCGCGCCGTGTCCGCAAATCGACCAGCACGTTGGTGCCGCCGGCGAGTGGCGCCGTCTTTCCCCCATCTTCGGCCATGACCTTGAGCGCATCGCCGAGCGTGCGTGGCTCAACCAGATCGAATTCCGGCAGCATGGTTCACTCTCCTTTACCGTCCATCCCAAGTGGGATGGATCGCGACGGAACGGCATTAAATCTGCCAACCCCCGTCGATGATGATGTCCTGCCCCGTCATGTTTCGGCTGTCGTCGCTTGCAGCGAACAGCACGGCATTCGCGATGTCCTCCGGCGTCGTGATGCTTCGAAGCGTCGTGTCGTCCACATACTCCTGGTAGACCTGCTCGTAGGTCCAGCCGCGCCTACGCGCCTTCTCGCGGCACAGGCGCTCCATGCGCGGAGTCTCGACGATTCCCGGCACGACGTTGTTCACATTGATCCCGTACTCGCCGACGTCGAGCGCCACCGTGCGCGTGAGACCGCGCACGGCCCATTTGGAGGAGCTGTAGGCCGCGCGGTAGCGATAGCCGCGGATGCCGGAACTGCCGCCGATATTGACGATCTTGCCGCGCTTCTGGCGGATCATGGTCGGTAGCACGTGCTTGATCGGCAGATACATGCCGAGGATGTTCGCCGTGATGACGTATTGGAAATCGTCCCGCGCGATTTCCCAGACAGGAGTCTCGATGGGGCCGGTAACGCCGGCGACATTGATCAGGATGTCGATACGCGCCCCAAACGCGGCCAAGGTCCGATCGACCATCGCCTTGACTTGGGACTCATCGGTCACATCGCACGTCGTGATTTCCGCACGCCGGCCCATCGCCCGGACCTTCCCAGCCGTTTCCTCCAACGGTCCGATCTCCCGAGCCGTGAGCATCACATCGGCCCCCTCCCGGGCGAGGGCGGCCGTGATGGCGTCTCCCATGCCTTTGGCGGCACCGGTGACGATCGCAATTCTGTTCTCGAGCTTCATGGCGCTACCTCCGATCAAATCGCTCTAGCCGACGGGGCGCCGTAACCGCCCCCGCCGCAGCTTTCGAGCACGACCCGGTCACCTTCATACAGAACGACATGGGTCTTTCCGGGCAGGACGACTTCTTCACCGGAACGACGAACCAGCGTGGCGCGGAACGGCGCGCCGGGGGCGCCGCCGCACAGCCCGTATGGCGGCACCACCCGCCGTTCGAACATGGTCGTCAGGCGCATCTCCGGCGCAAGGATCCGGTACTCGCGCACCTGGCCGTCACCGCCGCGGTGTCCCCCTTTGCCGCCGGAGCCGCGCCGGAGGGTCTGCCGTTCGATGCGGATGGGATATTCGGCCTCGATCACCTCGGCCGGCGTGTTCATGACATTCGACATGTGCACGCGCACGACCGAGGCGCCGTCGCGATCGCACCGCGCACCCTCCCCGCCGCCATGCACCTCATAAAGCGTGGTCCACCGGTTCGTGCGGGGATCACGGCCGCTGAAGAGGAGAAGGCCGGAGGTGGTCGGGCCGCCGGCGCTGAGCCGTTCGGGAACGATCGGTGCGAGAGCGAGGAAGATCGCATCGACGATCCGTTGCGTCGTCTCGTGATTGCCGCCCACGACCGGGCGGTCATGCGGCGGATCGAGCAGCGAGCCCGGCCGGGTCTTGATGGTCAACGGGCGATAACAGCCGCCATTCGGCTGGATATCAGGGCCGGCAATCGCCTTGACCGCATAGAACACCGACGCCGCCGTCGCGAACGGCGTCGTATTGAGCGGCCCCTGCACCGCGTCGTCGGACGCCGAGAAATCGAACGTCGCGGACTCCCCGGCAAGGTCGATCTTGACCCGAACGGCGACCGGCCGGTCGATGATGCCGTCGTCGTCGAGCCAGTCTTCGCCCTCATACGTACCACGGGGCAGCTCCGCAAGCGCTGCGCGCATCTGCGCTTCCGACGCGTCGTGAAGGGCCGCGGTCGTCTTGCGCAGCGTCGCTGCGCCGTAGCGCGCGAACAGCGCCGTCAAGCGCTCGTCGGCGGCCCGCGTCGCCGCCATTTGCGCGAGGATGTCGCCTTCCCGCTCCTCAGGCCCGCGCAGATTGGCGAGGAGAAAGTCGAGCTTCTCGCGGTCCGGACCTTCCGCCGTGAACAGGCGGACCGGCGAAATCCGGACACCTTCCTGCCAGGCATCGGTCGCATCCGGCACATAGCTGCCGGGCCGCGCGCCGCCGATGTCCGCCCAATGGGCCAAGCTCACGGCGAAGGCTTCGAGACGGCCGTTGCTGAAAATCGGACGGACGGCCTTGACGTCCGGAAGATGGTTGCCGCCGATTTCCGGCAGGTTGAGAAACCACACGTCACCGGGAGCAAGCCGGCCTTGCGGCACGCGCTTCAGGAACTCGCGGACCGTGGCGCACATCACGCCGACATGGACCGGGATGTCGCGTCCTTGCGCGATCAGCTCACCCGTCGCGTCCGTCAACGCCGAGGACAGGTCGCCCGCCTCCCGGAGCAAGGGGGACCGCGCCGAGCGCATGACGACCAGCGACATCTCCTCCGCGATCGCGGTGAGCGAATTGCGAATGACCTCGACCGTGAACGGATCGATCTCGCCCGTCATTCCGCCGCTCCCACGTCGATATGAAGGTGGCCATGCGCGTCCGCCCACGCGGCGGCGCCCGGATTGACCACGATCGTCGACCAGTCGTCTTCGATCACGGCCGGCCCTGCGATTCGACGATCGACTTCAAGTCCGTCCCGATCGAAGCGTGGCGTTCTGACGGGTTGCAGGCCGCCGAACGAGCAAAGCGATTCGCCCATCGGCTCATGCGCCGTGCGGCCCGCTTGCGACTTCATCCCATTGAGTGCCCGCCGCGGCGGCGCCGAGACGCGGAGGCGAAGCGACTGGAGCTCCCACGGCTCATCCGTCGCGAACCCGTAAAGCCGCTGATGCCGTGCCTTGAAGTCGACTTCGAGGCGATGGACATCGAGCGGCGCCGAGCATGGGATTTCGACGGCATAGCTTTGGCCCGCATACCGGATCCCCGCGACATGCTCGACGTTCAACTGCCCCAGCGCGTATCCGGCCGAGACGAGTGGCAATGACAGCCGATCGAGAAGCGTCCGGCGCAAACCTTCGAGGCGATGGTCGTCCCATGCTTCGCTCGGCATTCGCACGGTCTGCTGCTGCGCGTAGCTGAGATCCGCCGACAGACATCCGAGCGCCGAGAACATGCTGGAGAATTGCGGCACGACGACGCGGGAGATCCCCAGCTCCCGCGCCAGCTCGACGGCATGCATCGGCCCGGCGCCGCCGAAAGCGAGCAACGCGCAGTCGCGCGCATCGACCCCATGTTCGACCGTCACGCGGCGGAGCGCCCGCATCATGTTCGCATTGGCGACGCGATGTATGCCGCGCGCCGCCGCCTCGATCGAAATCCCGAACCTCGTGGCGATCGGCGCGATCGCGGCCCGCGCCGCCGCGCTTTGGATCCGCACGGTTCCACCCAGCGGGCGCGTGTCGCTGAGATAACCCAAGACGAGGTTCGCGTCGGTCACGGTGGGTTTCTCGCCACCGAGCCCGTAGCATGCCGGCCCCGGCTCGGCACCCGCGCTATCGGGACCCACACGTATCGCCCCGTGCTCGAGACGGGCGATGGAGCCGCCGCCAGCGCCGATGGATTCGACGGCGACCATGGGTTGGCGGATCGGCCGCCCCGCGAGCGAGCGTTCGCTGCTGATTTGAACCGTGGCATCGGTGATGAGGCAGACATCGGTCGTCGTCCCGCCCATGTCGAAGCTGATGACCTTGGGCAGGTTCAATGCCCCCGCGACGCGGCTGCTCGCGGCGACACCGGCGGCGGGACCGGAAAGGGCCAGCGCGAGCGGCTGGCCGCGGATGGCATCCGGCGACGCCATGCCGCCGGCCGAGTGAAAAAGGTGGATACGGGTGCGATTGCTCGCGCGCCCGAGCAAGCGATCGAGATATCCCGCCGTCAAGGGCATGAGCGCGGCGTTAAGCACGGTGGCGCTCATCCGTGCATACTCCCGCGCCTCGGGGTTCATGCGATGCGAAAGCGCGATATGGGGCACATGCCCGTCGAGCGCGGCGGCGAACGCCTCCTCGTGATCGGGGTTGGCGTAGGAGTGAAGGAACGTGACGGCCACCGCTTCCGCGCCGAGCTCTTTCACGCGGCGGATGGCCGTATCGACCGAGTCCTGAGAGAGCGGGCGAATTTCACGGCCCTCGGAATCAAGCCGCCCTTCTACTTCGAGCCGGCGATCGTCGGGAACGAGCGGCGGCAGCTTAGGCGGAACGTCGAGGCGATAGAGTTCGCGGCGGTTCTGCCGCGCGATCGCGAGCGTATCGCTGAACCCCTCGGTGCAAACAAGCACCACCGGCGCGAGCTTGTCCTCGACGATGGCGTTCGTCGCCATCGTCGTCCCGTGCATGAGGTCGGTCATTTCGACCCATGAAAGGTGCACCGCCGAAAGGGCACCGTCGATGCTGGCCAGCGGATCGCCGACGGCGGTACGGACTTTTGCGGCGCGGACAGCGCCCGTCGTCGCATCGACGGCAATCACATCGGTGAACGTGCCGCCAATATCGACGCCGACCTGCCAGGCTCCGGTCATTGGGCCGCACCCATGCGCAAGACGCCGATGCGGTCGCCGCCGGCAGCCGCGGCGTCGTGCCGCTCGAGACGCTGGGCGAATGCCTCACACGCACCCCGAAGCGCATTGATGACGCCTTCGAACGGATGGCCGGCAAGGCGCGAGCCCAAGGCCACGGAGCCGATGCTGTAGATGACACCCGCGTCCTCAAGCAGGACGGGACAGGCGTAGCTGAGGACGCCGGGCTCGAACTCTCCGTCGCAGACCGCATAGCCCTGCGCCCGCACCCGCTTGAGGTCGGCCATGATCGACTTCGCCTCCACATGGGTCGCGGACGTGTACTTCGGATGGCGGCGGGACAGGAACGACTCGATCAGTGCCGCGCTCTGATGGGCAAGGATCGCCTTACCCGACGCGGCCGCATGCATCGGCATGTCGCGGCCGGGATAGACGAATGACTGCCGCTCGTCTTCGGGCGTGACCGCCGCGATCGTCTCGACATGCTCGCCGACCAGCTTGGCGAGGAACACCGTTTCGCCGACCTGCGTCACCAGATGTTCGAGCACGGGTCGCGCCACCGCCGCGACCGAGGCCGGTGCGGTGCCGAGACGCAGGAGCCGCATCAGGCCGGAACCGAGCATGTAGACTTTCCGGCCGTCCTTCTGGCCGAGATAGCCCACCGTCATGAGCGTGTTGACCAGGCGATGCGCCGTGCCGCGCGGCAGCTCCGTGCGCGCGATGATCTCGCTCAGCGACAAGCCCTCCGGCGCCGCGGCCACGGCATCCAGGATCGTTACGTAGCGGGCGAGAATACCAACCGAATCCATCGCACCACGGCCCAAAAGTTCCAAATATTGGAACTTTATTTCGTTGTATGAAACACGATACCGCCCTAGGATGGGTTCGTCAACGCCGTAATGGTCGAAACCCTCGACAGCCGCATGTCGATCACGACCGAGGCAGGCGAGCATGCCGATCGCGCGATGTGAGAAGTACGCGGATAACCGATCGTCCGGCGCCAGGCTGAAAGCAGCACGCGGACATTGTCGCGGGCGCTCGCGGCATGGCGGGCCCCGGCCATGACTGACGTGCTGCAAACCGATGTTCTCGTCATCGGAGGCGGTGCGGCCGGCAGCAACGCGGCGCTCAAGGCCGCCGATCGGGGAGCCCGCGTGGTCATGGTCGTGAAGGGCCTGCTCGGCAAGAGCGGGTGCTCAATATTCGCGAGCCACCTGCCCTATCACGATGTCAGCACGGAACAAAAAGCGCGCGATCGATTCCGCTATTCCGTCCGTTACTACAATCACTACCTGACCGATCAGGAATATGTGAAACGGATGGAGCATTACATGCGCACCGAGTTCTATAACGAGCTCGAGCGCATGGGAGTCTATTGGCGCCGGACGGACGATGGCCGGCTCCTGGCGAGCCCCAATCGGGTTCCCGTTCTCGTCGTGCACAAGCAGGGCGCCTCGGGTGTCCTCATCATGGACCGGCGCCGGAAGGAAATCCGTCGCCGCGGCATTCCCGTCTTCGAGGAAAGTGCAGTCACGGCGCTGCTTCTCGACGATGGACGCGTGGTTGGCGCCACGGTACTCGACTGTCGGACTGGCCGTTTTTTCGTCGTCTTGGCCAAGGCGACGATTCTCGCAACGGGCCACTCGGATTATCTCGCCTCCCGCGCCACGGCGACGCGCGAGCAATCGGCGGACGGAATCGCCATGGCCCTGCGTGCCGGTGCGGAGCTCGCGAATCTCGAAATCCAGTGGTGGCACATCAGCGACATGCTGAGCCCGCGCGCCTGGATGCGCATGCATCTCTACCCGAACCCGCTGCTGGGAACGAAAGAATCATCCCGCCTCTACAATGCGCAGGGCGCGATGTTCTTCGAGCAGGTGACGCACGCCCCGGGTGCCTCCGCCCCTTATGTCGAGCAGATCCGTCGCCTCGCGCGTGAGGTCACGGCCGGGCGCGCCCATTGGGACGGCGATTATTCCACCGGCTACGATCATATCCCGCCGGACGTCATCAAGGCCTATCAGCGCCAAGCCAAAGTCTGGGACAAGCTCGGTCTTGATGTCGCTCACGACCGCATCGAATGCGGAATCACCTGGCATATGCGCCAGGGCGGCGTGAACGTGGACACGATGACGATGGCCACGACCCGGCCGGGCCTTCACGTTGCGGGGGGCATTGCCTGCCACTATCTCGGCGGCGTCGGGCCGGTCAGCTTCGACGGGAAAGTCGCGGGCGAAGCGGCGGCGGACGCCGCGCGCTCGACGCCTGCGCCGGCATTGCCCGGCACTGCCGTCGAAGATGAACAGGCGCGCCTTTTCAACTTTCTCAAAGCCTCGGCGACGGGCCTGCGGCCGATCGAAGTCAAGATGCGCATCCGCGACATCATGTGGACGCTCGGCTACGTGAAGAATGCCGAGAAACTTCAGGCGGCGCTTGCGGCGCTCCGGGATTTGCGCGATCGCGACGTCCCGCGCATGCGCCTCCAATCCTCGTCGAAAGTCTGGAATACCGGCTGGATCGATGCCCTCGATGCCTGCTCGATGATCGATGCCTGTGAGGCCACGGTGCGTTCCGCGCTTCGCCGCGAAGAAAGCCGCGGGCCCTTCTATCGCGAGGACTATCCCTTTGTCGACAACGAGAACTGGCTCTGCAAGGTGATCGTCAGCCGGAAAGATGACGAATGGCACTGGCGCAAGGAGCCTTACGCGCTGCCCTATCTTGCGCCCGAGAAAGCACGTGAGGCGTTCTTCGATGCCGATTACTAGCGCTGACATCGTGAAAGTCCGGATTCGCCGGTTCGACCCCTCGTCGGACACGGAGCCGCGCTACGAGGAATTCGAAGTGCCCTACACGCCGAAGATGCGCGTCCTCGACGCCCTCGACCATGTGCATGAAAAACTCGCGATCGACATCGGCTATCGATGGTTCTGCGGCGTACAGCGCTGCGGCGGCTGCGCCGTGCGCGTCAACGGCCGCGAATTGCTTGCCTGTTGGGAGCCGGCAGAGCGCGACATGGTCATCGAGCCGCTTCAGCATGCGCCGGTCGTGCGCGACCTCGTCGTCGACCGCGGCCCCTTCGAGGACAGGCTGGCGCGAATGCAGCCATGGCTCGCACGACGGGTGCCCCATCCCGGGTTCCCCGAGCCGATCACGCACAAGGACATGGCGGCGGCGGTCCCAAGCTTCGACTGCATCGGCTGCCTTGCCTGCCAGTCCGCCTGCCCGGTTCTCGATCTCGGGGCCGCCACGACGTTCGCCGGGCCCGCTTTGCTCGTCCAGTTCGCGCAGCAGGCGCTCGATCCCCGCGACACCGCCGACCGCGGTCGAATCGCCTTCGAAGAGGGCGGCATCTTCGAATGCATCTCCTGCTACAAGTGTGAAGAGGTCTGCCCGGTCGAAATCCCGATCGTCGAGCGCATCATCGAGCCGCTCAAGGCGCTCGCGTATCGCGCGCAGCCGGATCGAGCGCGCCATGCGAACGCATTCTTGCGCCTTCTCGCGGCCGGGCCTTGGATCGATCCGGCCATGCTGGTCCTCAAGATCCAGGGCCTTGCGGCGATCCGGCATCCGCTGCGTGCGCTCAAGCTCGTCCTCCGCGGGAAGATCAGACCGATGCGCACGTTGTTCGGATCGCGCGCGACGGGCGCCGCGGCCGCCGATGTCCGCAGGCTTCTCGACACGTTCGATCGGAGGCGGTGATGAAGCTCGCCTACTATCCCGGATGCTCGGCGCAAAGCACGTGCCGCGAGCTTGACGCGAGCACGCGGCGGGTCGCGGCCAAGCTGGGGCTCGAGCTTGTGGGGCTCGAATCGCCGACATGCACGGGAAGCCGCCAGGTTCGCGCAATCAACCGCGATCTCTTCCTCGCCCTCAATGCGCGGCTGTTGGCGCAGGCGGAATCACTTGGCCTTCCGCTCATGACCGTGTGCAACACCTGTACGCTCAATCTTCTCGATACCGAGGCCGCGCTTCGCGACGAACCCGAGACGCGCGCTCGTGTGGATGCCGCGCTCGACGCGCTCGGCCTTCGTTACCGCGGCGAGGCGGAGGTCACGCATTTCCTTTGGGTGCTGATGGACAAGGTCGGCGAAGAGCGGCTTCGCCGGGCGATCGTCCGTCCTCTCACGGGCCTTCGCGTCGCGGCGTTCTACGGTTGCCATCTTGTGCGGCCGGGCAAGCATTACGGGAACGTCGATTCGCGCAATGCCCGCTCGATCGAGCGCTTGGCGGCGCTTCTGGGTTGCGAGCCCATCGACTATACCGGGCGCACGGAGTGTTGCGGGTTCCACACGATGGCGCATAACGAGCGCGTCGCGGTCAAGTTGAGCGGAATGCACTTGAACGCGGCCAAGGCGGCCGGCGCGGCCGCAATCGTGACACCCTGTCCGCTGTGTCACACTGTCCTCGATACGTTGCAGCCGGCGATGGAAGCGGCGACGCGCACGCATATCGGCCTGCCGGTCCTCCATCTCTCCCAACTTCTCGGGCTGGCGCTCGGAATGGGCGAAGACGAGCTGCAACTCGATCGCCACATGGTACGGGCCGACCGGCTGCTTTGAAGCGGGCGATCGGTCTTTCGGAAGAACCGACGGTCCGATCGCACAAAGAAACAAAACGGGATCAAAATTGGAAAACACCGCTGACAATATTGGAAAACATGTCAGCGCTGTTCTGCTAAGTCCTTGAAACCATGGTGGGCGCAGCAGGACTCGAACCTGCGACCCGCTGATTAAGAGTCAGCTGCTCTACCAACTGAGCTATGCGCCCATGGGATCGCCCCGCATGACGCGCGGGGCAGGGCGGGTATAGCAAGGTGAGAACCGTTTGTTAAGTGGGCCCGCACTCCGATGGCGATGAATCGAACAATCGGTCGCTTGGCGGCCGAGAGGCTTAGACGACGTCGAGCATACCGGCCCGTCCGATACGCACGTCACGATGAACCGAAACGCTCATGAGAAGGCCGAAACTGAACATGAGCGTCAGCATCGCCGTGCCGCCATAGGAGAGGAGCGGCAGCGGGACGCCCACCACGGGCACAAGCCCCATCACCATCGCGATGTTGATGAACACGTAGAGGAAAAACAGCGACGTCAAACCATAGCCCAGCAACCGGCCGAAATGGCTCCGGCTCTTGAGGCTGATGCTGAGACCTGCGACGAGCAGAAGCAGGTACAAGGTGACAAGGAAGACGCCGCCCACCATGCCGAACTCTTCGGCGAACATGGTGAAGATGAAATCCGTCTGCTTCTCCGGCAGATAATTGAGATAGCTCTGCGAGCCCTCCATGAAGCCCTTGCCGAAGATGCCGCCCGAGCCAAGCGCGATCTTCGATTGCAGGATATGGTAGCCCTTGCCCAACGGATCGCTCTCCGGGTTAAGGAAGGTCAGGATGCGGTGACGCTGATAATCCCGCATGAATTCCCATGCGACGGGAGCCGCCGCCGCACCGAGCCCGATCGCGACGCCGAAGAACCACAACCGGACGCCCGCGATGAACATCATTGCCGCGGTTGCCATGATGAGCATCATCGCCGTGCCAAGATCCGGCTGGCGCATGAGGAGAGC
>JBGPGW010000025.1:0-20375 GCA_041484095.1 Alphaproteobacteria bacterium
CGGGCGTGGTCGGAATCCCGCACCCCGTACCGGGCGCGACCAGCGCTTGGGCTCAGTACTGTATCCAACTCGATCGTCGCGACATCGTCGCGGCGATGCTCAAGGCGCGAGGAATTCCGACCGCAGTCTACTACCCGAAACCCATGCACCTGCAGCCGGCCTATGCGCGCTTCGGCGACGGGCCAGGCTCGCTGCCCATAAGCGAATGCCTTTCAAGCCGCGTGCTCGCGCTACCGATGAATCCATACCTCGCGGAGGACGAGACGGATCGCGTGATCACCTCGGTGCGCGAGGCAGTGGCGTAACTCCGTTCACTCGCTCTCCAAAGACGATGATTGCGCTCAGAACATTGGATGCCGAGCAAATCTGCGCACACGCGGATGAGTTTATCAGGATAGCGGCGGATCAGCCCGGCGAGTATTGGACTCTTAATCACTTCCTTCTGGACTTGCCTGAAAAGTGGACGTTGTCCTTTGCTGCTTGGGACGACAATTCTCCCGTCGCCTATGCTATCCTTTCGCGCAAGGATGCTGATCGGGTTCACCTCCATCACTTCATGGTGACGCCCCTGCATCGAGGTAAGGGCCTCGGCGCGCGCATGATACGTGAGATGAAGCACCGCACGGTCGTGGCGGGGGCGAAATCACTTACATTAAAAGCGGATGCGACGGATCGCTGCGTGCGCGCCTTCTATCGGCAATATGGTTTCGAGGAGAGAGGAGTGGAGCGCGGCTACATTCTCCTCGCGACACTGCCGCCGGCATCTGAATCATAGGGCGGGAAAATTGATTCTTATGCGTCTAATCGATCTGGTTTGGCAGCATCGAGTGAATTGGGTGCCGGGATGTTTGCTCATCCTCGGTATTCTTCTCGCTTTCCTGCTTTCATCCGACAGGACGCAACCTGCGCTGTTCCACTATGTCTTCTGAACGCACCACTGTCGGACTCTTCAAGAACAAGGGGCTCGTTGCGCTCGACGCGCTGCGGGGCGCGGCGGCGCTCTCAGTCGCCATTCCGCATTACTTCCTGTTCCAGGGCTTAAAGAGCCCCGTTCTGGAATTCATCTCGATCATGGCGGTCGAGGTTTTTTTCGTGCTGAGCGGGTTCGTCCTCGCGCGACAATTGATCCAATGCGTCAACTCGAGGCTCTGGCGCGACGTAATCACATTCTATATGCGGCGCTGGATGCGGACTCTGCCACCGTTTCTCGTCGTTCTTATCTTACTGGCAGCAGCGACGGGGCAGCTTTTCGGAACAGAATTCTGGAAATATGCGCTCTTTATACGGAACTTCGTTGTCATTTCCAGCAACAACGACTTCTTCATGCCCGCTTGGAGTCTGGCGGTCGAAGAATGGTTCTATGTTCTCTTCCCCTTGTTCCTGATTACCCTGAGACGCTGTGGTCTTTCCATTCTTATATCAGCCTTTGTTTTCATCGGCCTTCTTCTGGCGGCGAAAGTCGCCTACCTCTTGATCGCGCCCGATTTGTTTACCGTGGCGCGGCGTATCGTCGTCGTACGTTTGGACGCGATCGCATTTGGCTTTGTCCTTGCCGTCGTCGCACCCGCATTAATGGCCCGCCGGGAGAGCGCTCTGATCGCCTTGCTCGTCCTATGCGCCACGTCACTCGCTGCCTGTGTGTGGGCTACACGTGAGCACTATGTCTTCGTCTTTCTCTATGTGGCCCCGGCGTTCGCCGTCACTGTAATTGGTCTCACATTTTTGAACGAGCGTGCTGTCGCCGGAAATCGGATGATCGCAAAAGCTGCATCGTTTGGCGCCAATACCTCCTACATGATTTATCTGGTTCACACGCTTCTCATCATTCGACTAGCGAGTCTGCGCAACCTTATTGAGCCTAGCCTCCACTTCGCTATTTACGTGGCGCTGCTCTTTTCAATCTGCGCCATATTTTTCGTGACGATCGAGGCCTCCATCCTTCGGGCCCGCCCGCGTTACGGCAGTGCGCCATCCGGCCTCGCTCCAACTCCAACGCACGGGCCTCTCGCCGCACATGCGCGCCGGCCGATCGCACGCATTATGTTAGCCAACCTGATCGCTGCCGTTGCGTTTTCATACGTCGTCGAGGGCGGGGCGTGGATTATCAAGCATATCTACATGAGTGTGCGGAACGCCTATGCGGATGCTCTCGGGGTCAGCCCCATCGAGCAACAGGCGCGTGTCGCGGACAGCTCTGACCCAGCAAGTACATACAGTTCGTCTGCCGTCAGGCGGGACATCTCTCTCAACGATTCAATGCCCGGAAGCGCCTACCGCTACGAGAGCTATATCGTGTATCAAAATCGGCCGTTCGCATCCGAGCATGTGAACATCGCAGTGAACGGCATGAGGTTAAATCGGAAGGTCGATCCCGCACCCGCGCGTCCGCGCGACGTATGGATCTTCGGCTCTTCGCCGGTTTTCGGGGCGACGAACGCAGACGATGAGACAATCCCTGCGGCTGCCGAGCGAGCGTATCGGCGATTGCTTGGGCGCGAGTCGATTGCTGTCGCGAATTTCGGCGTGGTCGGATATACAGCGCTGCAGGACATGTTGAATTTCCAACGACGTCTTTCCGAATTGCCGAAACCGGCTCTGGCGATCTTCATCAACGGCCACAATGACCATCATCTCGCGTGGTTGTCTGAAGATGAGGACTGCAATAAGCTTTTCGAGACGGGCGTCGGAAGCTCACATGTCTTGTCCGAAAGTTGGGAGATTCGCGCACGCGGCGGCGCTGTGATCTTGCCGGCCGTTTTGGAAAAGTTGCGCGCTCATTTTTCCAACACGCTAGAGTTGTCTCGGTTCATCGATAAATTTATAGCCCTCCGAATCGCAGATGCAGATATGGCCGCTTGGCGAGAAAGATATCGAGCCAAACGCGATGAAGAAAATGCGATCGGAGAAGCGTGTACCAGGCGCGAACAAGCGTCGTATCTTCGTGTAATGAGGCAAGTGGCGAGTCTGGCGGCCGGAGAAGGAGTTAAGGTCGTTTTTGTCCATCAGCCCATTCTCTATACCTCGGCCAAGCCCCAGGTCGGCGTGGAACAACAGGAGATCCGGCATCTGGACGAAGCGTTTTTCGCTCTCAGCGACCAGGAACTTAATGGGCTGGAAACCGTGCCGACCTACAGGCTCGACCAGCACAGCTTATGGGAGAAGAGTCGCTATACGCGGACCTACGCCGAGCAGAAAATGGCTCTGCGCAAACTGGCGGGCGAACTCCGCGTACCGTTCATCGACCTAGATCCGGTTATCAATACCCAAGGGGCTATGGCTGTCTTTTCAACTAGCATCCACTTCACGTTCCGTGGTGCGGAGCTTGTCGGCGGCGAAATAGCGCGCCGAACATCGGACCTCTTGGCGAAATCGCTTACCACCCCGTGATTGTCGCTATCCATCAGCCAAATTACTTTCCCTGGCTCGGTTACTTCCACAAGATGGCGCGCGCGGACGTCTTCGTACTGCTTGATGACGTTCAGTTCAGTAAAAATAGCTATACGAACCGCGTGCAGGTCCTCTTCAACGGACGCCCCCGCTGGCTTACCGTACCAATCCGGGTATCGCTCGGGCAGCTAATTAACACTGTACTGCCCACAAGCGAAGCTTGGCGTATGGCGCATCTGAGTCTCTTGCACCACGCTTATGGCGACACTCGCCATTTCCAGGAGACATGGCGGGATGTCGAGCGGTGGATCGGAGACGCGCCTTCCGGCGACCTCGGCAAGCTCAATGGCCAGATCATCAGGCGGATCGCGGAGCGGCTTGGTACGCACGCTCGGATCATCCAATCGTCCGACCTTGGTGTTCGCGCGGACGCGCCAGACATGCGCTTGGCCGTGATCGCCAGCGCCGTCTCACCAAGCAACCCAGTTTATCTGTCGGGACGCGGTGGCGCTAAGTACCAGCGCCCCGAGACGTTTGAGAAGGCGGGGGTTGCCTTGCACTATGTTGAATTTAATCACCCATTCTATGCACAGGAATCCAAGCAGTTCTTCCCAGGCCTGTCAGTGCTCGATGCCGCGTTCCACCTAGGCTGGCATGAGACAAGACGGCTTGTCTGTGCCTGATACTTCGGGCTCTCCACTGCGCGTTCTATGCCTGGACATTGAAGGTGGGTATGGGGGCTCATCACGCAGCCTCTACGAATCCGTAAGGCATACAAAATGTCAAGCCGTCGATGTCGACGTCTGGTGCAAGCGCGACGGACCAATCTGCGCACACTACACGACGATCGGTGTGTCGTGCCGCGTCGAGCCCACGATGCCCAGGGTCAGCGCACTGCCGAAACTGTCGCGGAACCTTAATGCACTTGCACGGTACGGTCTTGACTTTCTACACGCGCGTGGCTTTCTCGACCGCCTCGTTGCAGCTGCGACAGAGTGGTACGACGTCATTCACTTCAACCATGAGGCGCTCTATCTTCTAGCCGCATGGCTCCGGCCGCGCGTTCGCGTACCCCTCGTCATGCACGTTCGAACAAACGTCCACGACTCGCCTTTTGCGCGGCTGCAAGCGCGCGTGATGTCTCGTGCCATCGATCATCTCATCTTCATCACTGAAAACGAGCAGGCGACCTTCCATCGCAACGGCGGACGCGGGCGCGCTGAGTCCGTGATTGCCAACATCATTTCCGTTCCGCCGTCCGTCACGCCGCACACTGCCATTCCCGACGATGGACGCTTCCACATCGCCTGTCTCAGCAACTACTCCTGGTATCGCGGCCTCGATCGGCTCGTGAATGTTGCGCTGCACCTGAAATCAAGGGGACGCGCAGACGTGCTCTTTGTCATGGCGGGCGATATGCGTTTGACCCCCTCCATGCCCGGCGATTTGGGGCGTTTGGGTCGAGCGGGCAAGACGCTCGCGGACTACGCCGCACAGCGCGGCGTCGCCCCCTACTTCCTCTTCCTTGGCCATGTCATGGAACCGGAGCGCGTACTCGGAGCGTGCCACGCCCTCGCCAAACCGAGCCGCGAGAACAACCCCTGGGGGCGTGACACGCTTGAAGCCATGGCCATGGGACTACCCGTTCTAGCCTGCGGCACTTATGCCAAGTTCGTCGAAGACGGCGTCACTGGAGTTCTCCAACCCGAATTCGACGCCAGACTCTTGGCCGACGCGATCGAACGAATGGGGGACGACCGAGCACTCGCCGGCAGGCTTGGTGAAGCCGGGCGCCAGCGGGTACGAACGCTCTGCGACGGCCCCGCACGTGCAGCGGAGCTACTCGCGACTTGGCAGTCTGTCAGGCGGACGGCGTGATGCGGGCCGTAAGGATCGACCGACTACACCCCCGCGCCCTCATTGCAATCTTTTTGGGCGCGCTCACAGTGCGCAGCATCAATCTGCTCCTTCTCTCCGATGATCTCGGTAATTTCTTCATCGAGGATTCCAATCTGTTTTGGCCCGGCGGCGGGTACGTTGCCGCGACGGGCCAATTCGACGCGCCGGGCGACGGCGGCGTCGACAGCGGCGCGCCCGGAAGCACGCGCGTGCCACTTTATCTTCTGCTGCTCGCGGGCATTCGTCTCATCTTCGGTGATGCGCCACTTGTCGCGATCTTCACGCAGGGCCTGATTGATTCCGGGACATGCGTTCTGATCGCGCTCTTGGGCAGCATGGTCTCGACGCGCGTCGGCTGGCTTGCCGGAGGGCTCGCCGCCATTTGGCCGAATCTGATCGTCCATAGCGCCATGCTCCTGTCTGACACCCTCTTCCTATTTCTCTTTACGTCCATGCTCTTTGTATCGGCCGGCTACCTCAGAGATGCGACGCCGCGCGGCGCCGGGTATGCCGGACTTCTGTGCGGCCTGTCGACCATGACGCGGACCGTGACTCAATTTCTGCCGTTTGCCATGGCTCCAGCCGCGCTTTTGATTGCGCTCGTTCAACGCAAGGGCATCCGCACTGGCCTCATTGCAATGGCGCTTTTTGCCGCTGGCACCGCGATTCCCGTGGCCCCTTGGCTTGCACGTAATGTTTCGCTGTTTGGTGCCTGGACGCTCACGGCGCAGCAGGGCAGCCATCTCGCGAACTGGGTCCTGCCACTCATCAGACAAGCCCAGGACGGCACGCCCCACGAGACCGCGGCCCGGGAGATCGAGGGCCGTTTCTTCGAGCGTCTCCGGGCCCATGGTATCGAGCCTCAGACATTGCCATCGTTCGAGTACAGCCGCCTGTTCACAGATTTGGCCCTCGAGGCGCTCGCCGCGGAACCTGCCTCCGCCATTGCAAAGGCCTGGATCAAGGGTGCCGTGGTCAACCTTGCAGCGCCCGCAATCGCCGTCGATCCTCGAATTCGTCGCGATCGAGCGGGAAGCTTTTACAACGACCCCTCTCCAGGGTTGATCGGGCGACTGCGCGGCTATCTCTCGACGTTCTCGGCACCGGTCCGGTCCTGGTTGATCGCGGCTCTGTTGATGAGCGCCACCTCTCTTATGCTACAAGCCTATGGCTTTCTGCGTCTTGCCACGCGAATGCCGTGGGCAGCGGCATTTTCGGCGCTTGCCGTTCTCTACTTCTTGCTGGTCACGGGCCCGGTCGTTTCGCCGAAATACCGCCTCCCAGTCGAGCCAATCCTGATCGTATTCACTGCGCTCGGATTGGAGGGGCTGTGGCGGCACATGGAAAAAGCGCGGGCACAGGCAGCGCCCGGCTGATGCCTTGCTTGCTCTTTATTGCCCAACCTCCTATGGATGAGCCATTCCATTGCCCGGCATGACTCGACGCCACTGCGAATTCAAAGCCAGCACAGAATGATCGGCATCTCCGAGATCGCGAGCTACATCCCGTCCGGATTCGAATCGAACCTCGACAAGCTCGAGAAATTCGCGATCGATCGCAGCTTCATCGACGAAAAGATTGGCGTCTACCGCGTCTCGCGCAAGGCGCCGGATGAAGATACGTCCGATTTGTGCGTGGCCAGCTTCGCGCAGCTGCGGCAAAAATGCGGTATCATGCCGGCAGATGTCGATTGTATTGTCGTCTGCACGCAGAATCCCGACGGGCGCGGGCTGCCGCATGTTTCGGCGCTACTGCACGGCCGCCTCGGTTTGCCGCGCCGCTGTGCGAGTTTCGACATTTCCCTCGGCTGCTCCGGCTATGTCTACTCGCTGTCGATCATGAAAGCGTTCATGGAGGCTAATGGCTTCCGCACAGGTCTTCTTTTCACCGCGGATCCCTATTCCAAGATCATCGATCCCGACGACAAGAATACGGTCCTGCTGTTCGGGGACGGTGCGGCCGTCACCCTCCTGACGCATAGCAACGCGTCCCTTCCGCTTCTGACCCCAACGATCTTCGATGTCGATTCCAACGGTCAGCTCGCCTATGCGCTGTGCAACGTGGACGGGAAGTTGCGCATGAATGGCCGGCAGGTCTTCATCTATTCCGTGACGACGGTTCCCGAATCGGTCCGGGCCCTGCTCGACAAGGCCGGCATCGGGACACAGGCCATAGACTTCTTCCTGTTCCACCAGGGCAGCAAATACATCGTCGACGCCATCGCCAAGCGGCTCGAACTGCCTGCGGACAAGATCGCACGCAACATGATGGATCACGGGAACACCGTGTCATCGACGATCCCGATCTTGCTGGAGCCGCTCGTCCATGATGCGCGCGCTCAGCGAATTGTCGCCTGCGGCTTCGGGGTCGGCCTGTCCACGGCGGCGTGCATACTTGAGCGGCGGGCGGGCGTTTAGGGGAGCGGTTGACGGAACAAACAATTTCCGTTGGCCCGAGCGATCCGGTGCGCAAGCGCGTCGTCTTCATTCTCCCCTCCTTCGCGGGTGGAGGTGCCGAGCGCGTTTGCTTGGCGTTCGCCGGTGCGTTGGATCGTCGGGTGTTCGACACCGCGATCATCGTCGTCGATGGACGTGGCGAACTTTGCGGCCTCGTGAAGGCCGGCATGGAGGTCCGTGACCTCGGCTACCGGCGTGTGCGTTACGCGCTGCCGTCGCTCATCAAGGCGCTGCGCCGCTCGCGCGCCGACATCATCATCCCGACCATGGGTTATCTCAATCTTGCGGTCCTCGCGCTTCGCTTTTGCCTGCCGCGCGGCACGCAAATAGTCCCGCGAGAAGCGAACCTCCCCACGCGAAGCATGGACGCGCTTCCCGTGCCGCGTCTTGCCCGCGCGGCCTACCGGCATCTCTATCCGCGCGCGGACGGCGTGATCTGCAACAGCCAAGCCGTCGCCGATGAGCTGCGCGACCTCTGCCGGGTCCCTCCGGCGCGCATCCACCGCATCGATAACCCCATCGATGTCGATTCGATCCGTCGGGCCGCCGCCAAGCCATGCCGGGCACCGGGTCCGGGCCCCCGCTTCGTCGCCGCCGGCCGGCTTGCCCGCCAGAAGGGCTTCGACCGGCTGATCGATCTCTTTGCCGAGATGGCGCCGGACGCCCACTTGACTATTCTCGGGGAGGGGCCGGATCGAGCCGCTCTCGTCGCACGGGCGGCGAAGCGAGGCCTGTCCGAACGCCTCTGCTTCGCCGGCTTCGAGCCGTCGCCTTGGCCCTTCTATGCCGGCGCCGATGCGTTCGTGTTGTCCTCCCGCTGGGAGGGAATGCCCAACGCTGGCCTCGAAGCGCTGGCCTGCGGCACGCCGGTCATTGCGGCGTCGGAAGCGGGCGGCATTGCCGAGGTCGCTGCGGAGGCCGAGCCGGGCGCGGTCCGGATTGCCGCGTGGGGGCGCGATTTTCTTGAAGCCATGCGCGCAATACGTCCCGATCCGTTGCCTATCTTGCGGCCATCTCGTCTCCCCCGGCGCTATTGGCTTGAGGAGGCCGCCACCAAGATGGCATCACTCCTCAATGCCTGACGAGTCACGCCCGCTTTCCGTCATTCACGTCATCACCGGACTTGGTCTCGGCGGTGCGGAGAATGCTCTCACCACGCTTCTGACGCGGACCTCGCTCGGACATACCGCGGTCCACGTGGTGAGTCTTATTTCCGGAGGCGCCAATGCCCAGCGGCTGCGCGATGCGCGTATCCAAACGACCGAGCTCGACATGCGGCCCGGCTGGCCGGATCCGCGCGGGGTCTGGCGGCTCGCCCGGCTGATTCGGAATTTGCGGCCCACCATTGTCCAGAGCTGGATGTACCATGCCGACCTGATGACTCTTGCCGCGATATCCGTCCTGCCACGCCGCGACCGCCCGCGACTGGTCTGGGGCGTTCGGTGCTCAGACATGGACGTCTCGTGCTACGGCCCTGCACTTCGGTGGACGATCGCGCTCTGTGCACGCCTATCGCGGCGGCCCGATGCGTTGATCATCAATTCGCATGCAGGGCGAAAGGCACATGAAGCCATCGGCTATCGTCCGAGGCATGTCGAAGTGATCCCGAACGGCATCGATCTCGAGCGGTACCGGCCCGATTCCGTCATGCGCGCGACAGTTCGCCGCGAGTTCGGCTTGGCCGATGACTCCGTCATCATCGCCCACGTCGCCCGGCGAGACGCGATGAAGGATCACGCGAACCTCCTTGCCGTGCTTGAACGGTTGCCCGCAGTGACGGCTCTTGCCATCGGTTCCGGGACAGACACCCTGCCCGACCGCCCAAATCTCAAGCGACTCGGAACACGGACCGACGTGCCGCGACTGCTCACGGCGTGCGATATCATCGTCTCGACCTCTGCCTTCGGCGAGGGATTCTCCAACGCGCTTGCCGAAGGCATGGCGACGGGTTTGGTTCCTATCGCGACCGATGTCGGCGACTCCCGTCTGATCGTCGGCGATGTCGGTTACGTCGTTCCGCCTCGCCATCCCCATGCGATCATCGACGCGGTTAACCGACTGATCTCGGTACCGGCCGAGGAATGTACGAGGCGAAAAAATCAAGCCCGCGCCCGTATCGAAACGAATTTTACGTTGTCGAAGGCGGCGGCCGCCTACATGAGCCTGTATCAAGGACTAACCTAAGCCGATGTGCGGGATCGTCGGCCGGCTCGACCTGCGCGGCATCGATCAATCGGCGATCGCGCCGGGCTTGTCCCGTGCGCTCGACCGCCTCGGCCGTCGCGGCCCGGATGGCCGCGGCACCTGGAGCGATGGTCGCTGCATGTTTGGGCATACGCGCCTTGCGATCATCGATCTATCGGGCGCGGCTCGGCAGCCCATGATTCGCGACGGTCTCGCCATCACCTTCAATGGCGAGATCTATAACTACCGCAGCGTTCGCGATGAACTGCAGCAGCTCGGCCACGCATTCACGACGCAGTCCGACACCGAGGTGCTTCTCGTCGGCTGGCGCGCATGGGGGGCCGCGCTCCTGCCGCGCCTCGTCGGGATGTTCGCCTTCGCGCTGTGGGATTCGCGGGCCGGTGAGCTTGTTCTCGTGCGCGACCGGTTCGGCAAGAAACCCCTCTTGTTCACCCATTCCGGCGCACGCATCAGCTTCGCTTCCGATCTCATCGCTCTCCAGGACATCGATGGCCAGCAGCGTCAGATCGACCCGTCTGCCCTCCGCTTCCTCTTCGCGCTGCGATACATCCCGGACCCGCTGACGATCGCGTCCGGCATCGAGAAACTTCCGGCCGGCCATCTCGCGCGGTTTTCGGCCGGCGGCATTGCGATTCAGCGCTGGTACGACCTCGCATCCGCTCGGCCGCCCCGGTATCGCTCGGAAATGGATGCAATCGAAGACCTGAAGCCGCGGTTCGATGCGGCCGTCGCCGCACGCACCGTCGCGGATGTACCGATCGGCGCGTTTCTTTCAGGCGGCATCGATTCCGCACTCGTCGCGGCATCGCTTGCCGTCCAGGGGCATGAGGTCCGGACGTTTACCGTCGGATTCCCGGGCGCTTCCGACTACTACGAAGAGCGCCCCGCCGCGCGCGCAGTCGCCCAATATCTCGGAACCACCCATACCGAGATCGAAGTAACGCCTGCCGAAGCCCTGGGTGCCATCCAAGATCTTCTTGAAAACCAGGATGAGCCGTTCGCCGACAGCTCGGCCCTTCCGACTTATCTTCTGAGCCGGGCGACCCGGCAGCATGTCACTGTCGCTCTATCGGGCGATGGCGCGGACGAAGTCTTCGGCGGCTACCGAAAATATCAGGGTGAGCTTTACGCCGCGAGCTATGGGCTGGTGCCGCACTGGCTGCGCCAGCGCGTCATCGAGCCCATCGTCTCGAGCTTGCCGGAGAACAAGGATTACCCGCTTCTCGAGCGCGCGCGACGCCTAAAGCGTTTCATCGCCCATGCCGGAAAACCGCCCGCAGCCCGCCAAGCCGGTTGGGCGAGGCTTCTCTCCGAAGGACAGCTTGATGCCTTCATTCGCCCGTCATCAAAGGGGCCGACCGTCGAAGCCCTTGTCGAATCCGTCCGGGCCACCGCGCGGGATCCCGATGCGATCAACGAAATGCTCTCCGCGGAGATCGCGCTCGGGCTCGTCGGGGACATGCTCGTCAAGGTCGACCGCATGAGCATGGCGCATGCGCTCGAAGTTCGGTGCCCTTGGCTCGATCAGCGCGTCGTCGAATGCGCAGCCGCGATGCCCGGCGCTTACAAGCTCGCGCGGGGCGCGGGCAAGCGCATTCTCCGCCGTGCGTTCAAGGACCGATTGCCCGGCGCCGTCTTCGACCGGCCGAAACGCGGATTCGAGATGCCGATCGCGCAATGGCTTCGCACCGATCTCTCGGATCTCGTGCGGCGCGCGATCGATCCGGCGCGCCTGGCGCGGGATGGCTTGTTCCGGCCGGAGCTGCCGAAGCGATGGCATGACGACCTCATGTCCGGACGGCGCGACACGTCATGGGAGCTTTGGACGCTCATCGTCTTTCAGGGCTGGAACGAGCGGCATGCCTGGCTCGAGGCCGCGGCATGAAGATCTGCCAGTTGTGTGCGGTGGATTTCACGCTCTATCACTTTCTTCTTCCTCTCATGGACGGAATGCGGGACGCCGGACACGATGTCTTTGCCGTGTGCAGCGACGGACTCCTCATACCCAAGATCGAAGGGCGCGGCTACCGTGTCGTTCGCGTCCCGATCGCGCGCAGCTACGGTCTCGCAAGCCATCTGCGCGCGATGCGCGAATTGACCCGTCTCTTTCGGCGGGAGCGGGTCGACATCGTGCACGTCCACACGCCCGTGGCTGCGCTCGTCGGGCGCGTCGCTGCGCGGCTTGCCGGTGTTCGCCGCATTGTCTACACCGCCCATGGTTTCTATTTTCACGAACGGATGCCCCTGCTTCAGCGCGCCCTGCATATTGTTCTTGAATGGCTTGCCGGACGATTGACCGATGTTCTATTCACGCAATCCTCGGAGGACGCCGATACGGCCCGTGCGCTCGGTTTATGCCGAACCCGGGCCATTCACTCGATCGGCAACGGCGTCGATCCCCGGCGGTTTCGACCGGTGGACGACGATGAACGCGCTGCAACCCGGACGAGAATCGGGGCCGGCCCCGGCACCGTCGTGATTGCCGTCATCGGACGCCTCGTCGCCGAAAAGGGATATCCCGAGCTGTTCGACGCCATGCGCCGTGTCGACGCGGAATTGTGGGTCATCGGCGAAAGATTGGCGAGCGACCACGCGTCGGGTATTGCGACGGCAATAACGGCGGCGGAGCGTGACCCCGTCTTGTCGGCACGAATCCGCTTCCTCGGATACCGGGACGACATTCCGCGCTTGTTGGCCGCCGCCGACATCTTCACGCTCCCCTCGCATCGCGAAGGCATGCCGCGCTCGATTATCGAGGCCATGATGACCGGCCTTCCCGTCGTGGCGACCGATATCAGAGGCTCGCGCGAGGAAGTCGTCGAAGGCGAGACCGGGTTCCTGATCCCTGTCGGCGACGGGGCCGCCCTCGCGGGTGCATTGCGGCGACTGGCGAGCGATGCGGTACTACGCAAGCGGCTCGGCGCGGCCGGGCACGCGCGGGCGATCGATCTGTACGACGAATCGAAAGTCGTCCGTCGTCAGCTGGACGTGCTCGGTCTCGGCCGCGCCTGAGCGGCCCTATCGCCGGACCGAGCGGCTCTTCGTCCCCGCCCCCTCCGGCAGGGGGCGCGGCCTACCCCCCACGCACTAAATCGAGCGCCCTTTGGCGCTCAAGGGATGCCGCCCCAGCGGATGGATTTCCATGTGTTTCGGCGACCGCAGGAAGACCTGGGCGTCCTTGCCGGCGCACCCCATCCGTCGAAGCGCCGTCGTTGTCCTTCGGCATTGACCGGCTGCGCCGCATCGACGATACACCGTAGCCGTGTTTCAAGCAGATCAGCGTCCAGCGACCCGCCCCTTGAGGTTCGCGCGCGGCCATGTCTTGGCGGCCGCGGCGTTCTTGGTCATGCCGGTTGCTGTTTTCGCGCCGGTTCAGCTGACCGGGCTGCTCATCGTAACGGCGGTTGCCTGTGCCCTTGCCGCCCGAAGCCGGCAGGCCCTGTTCCCGCCTCTCGCGCGCCGCATCGCATGGCCTCTTTCCGCACTTTGCATCTGGGCCGCGATCAGCACGGCCTGGGCCATCGATATCCGTTTGAGCCTGCTCGAATCCGCACGATTCGCGGGAACGGCCGTCGCTGGGATTATCGTTCTCGGAGCCGCGAGCGCGTTGGGGCCGAAGGATCGCGCCAATGTCTGCCGCGCATTGCTGCTTGGCGCAGCCGTCGGCTACGCGCTCCTGGCTTTTGAGCTCGCAACCGAAGGGCTGATCCTGCGTACCGTCTCCGCCTGGATCAGCGGTGGCGAGAGGGCATTCATCTTCTCCGTTGCCTATAACCGCGCGACATCGGTCATTGCCATGCTCAGCTGGCCGCTGCTTTTGCTGTTTCTCCGTCAACGCGCGTGGCTTCCCGCGATTGTCGTTTTCTTGATCGGACTCGCTTTCGTGACTGAACTCCAGAAGCACGCCTCGACGATCGCACTGCTCATCGGCGCCGCCGCATTCGCTCTTGTTTGGATTGCCGGCCGGCGGGTGATCACGGCGATCGCCGCCGTGATCGGTATTGCGATCCTGATATCGCCGCTTCTTCCGATCACCGCTCTCGAACCCGTTCGCGTCGCACGGCTGTATCCGCCGGTGGGGTTTTCCGAGTTCCATCGCTTGTTGATCTGGAACTTCGTGGCGGAGCGGATCGCTGAACGGCCCGTGCTGGGATGGGGTATGAACAGCTCCCGCGTCATTCCCGGCGGAAAGACGCTCGTGCCCACGGATATCCCTGAGCGCCGCCTGCCGGGAGGAACCGGCGAGGGCGGCAACATGGTCGAGCAGTTGCCGTTGCATCCGCATAACGCGCCGCTCCAGCTTTGGCTCGAGCTCGGCGCCGTCGGCGCAATCATCGGGGGATCTTTTGTCATTGGCGCACTTCTTATATGCCGACGGCGGACGGCGAACCGGCTCGATGCATCCATCGCCACGGCTGCAATCGTGAGCGCAGTGGCGATCTCCGCGATGAGTTTCAGTATCTGGCAAAGTTGGTGGCTCTCGATCATGTGGCTGACGGCTAGCTTTCTCATCGCGGCCCGCACGGCACCCCTCGCCGCCGCGACGCCGGTCCAACCCCCAGCCGACGCGCGAAAATGATTGTATTGCTGACCGCGGCGATTCTCGCCGGCGCCAGCCTCGCCGCTTCGTGGCTTGGCACGCGTCTCGTTCTCGATCTTCTGCGGCGTCGGGCGATTCTCGACCGGCCCAACGAGCGAAGCAGCCACACCACGCCCACGCCCCGCGGCGGCGGAATAGCGGTGGTCGTTACTCTCACCATCGCGTGGGCGATCGGTGCGATGCTATTGCCGGTGCCGGGGATATGGCTGGTCCTTTTTGGCGCGGTCGGCCTTGCCGTCGTCTCGTGGCGCGACGACCTCGGCGGTATCGCCGCGCGGTGGCGCCTCCTTGCTCAAGCCGCTGCCGTCGGCATTGGCCTCCTGGCGCTCCGACCGCTCGGGCCGGTATTCCAGGGGGTACTCCCCGCGAGCCTTGACGTGTTCCTTGCCGGCCTCCTCTGGATTTGGTTCGTCAATCTCTTCAATTTCATGGACGGCATCGACGGCCTTGCCGGCGCCGAAACGGCGAGCCTCGGCACGGGCATCATGTTGCTGGGTATCTTCTCTCTCGGCCTTCCGATTGGCGTGCTCTGGGGCGCCACCGCTACCGCCGCTGCCTTGGGATTTCTCCGTTGGAACTGGGATAAGGCTGAAATCTTTCTGGGCGACGTCGGAAGCATCCCGCTCGGCTACCTCCTGGGATGGCTTCTTCTCGCGACGGCGGCGGCGGGACAGTGGGAGGCAGCCCTGATCCTTCCCCTCTACTACCTGGCGGATGCCTCATTGACCCTGATCCAGCGGCTTTTTCGCGGAAAACGAATCTGGCAGGCCCACCGGGAACATTACTACCAGCGCGCCGTTCAACGGGGCCTTGGTCACGCGGCCGTCGTGCAACGAATCCTCGTTTGCAACGCGCTTCTGATCGCTTTGGCGGTCGGTGCGGGTCTTGGATTGGGCTGGCGCGCATTGCCACCCGCCGGCATTGCGACTGTCGTCCTGCTTTGGGTGCTCGCGGGGCGACAGCGGAGACCCGCCTGAGCACGGCCGCTTTCAATCGATTCTCGGCCCAACGAGCCTGTGTTATGGTGCCGGATGTTCCGACGACCGAGCCGACGGGCTATCTTGTGCGACGGATTCATCTGTCTGTGATCGAGTAATGGCGGTATTTCGTTTGACCCGAGCGCGAATCGCGTTTCTCCATGACGTCGTCATGGCCGCGATTGCGTTTCCCGTGTCGCTTTACTTGCGATTAGGCGACGAGGCCTTCGACTATCCAGGCGACGAGTTGCTTTTGTGGACAGCCCTTTTCACGGCTGTCGCCGCAGCGGTGTTCGCCTCAATGCGGCTTTACCGAGGAGTCTGGCGGTATGCCTCCTTGGCCGACATGGTCGCGATAGCCAAGGCGGTTACGCTCGCAAGCCTCATCTTTCTTCCGCTGATGTTTCTGCTGACGCGGCTACAGGGCCTGCCGCGATCCCTTGTCGTCATCAACGGCTTCGTGTTGATCGGCGCGCTGGGCGGACCCCGGATCCTCTATCGGATTCTCAAGGACCGAAGCGTCAACGCCGTTCTCAGCCGCGACGGCCACAGGCGCGTCCCGGTGTTGCTCATCGGCGCCGGCGACGGCGCGGAGCTCTTCATCCGGGCGACCCACCAGAGACCTGCGGCCGCGTATGGCGTCGTTGGGATCATCGACGATAAAGGCACGCGGATCGGCCGCAACATCCACGGTGTCGATGTAATCGCCGGCCTCGATGAGATCGGCTCGGTCGTGGATCGCCTGTCGCAGCGTGGACGACAGCCCGAGCGCATCGTCATCGCAAGCGACGCGCTGGCGGGATCGAAGATTCGGGAGCTTCTCGATTTTGCCGACGCCCGTGGCATGACGCTTTCGCGTCTGCCCAAGCTTACGGATTTTCGCGACGGCATGCGGGATGATCTGCACGTGCAGCCGATCGCCATCGAGGACCTTCTTGGACGGCCGCAAACCGTGCTCGACCGCGACGGCATGCGGGCTCTCGTCACCGGCAAGCGCGTGCTCGTGACCGGCGCCGGCGGCACGATCGGCAGTGAGCTCGTGAGGCAGATCGTGGACTTCGAACCCTCGCATCTCTGCCTGCTCGACTATGGCGAATATAATCTCTATGCGATCGATCTTGAGATCGGCGAGCGCCGGCCGGCGCTCTCGCGCAGTGCCGTCTTGTGTGACGTGCGCGACCAGGCGCGCGTTGCCCGCGTCATGGCGGCCGAAGCGCCGAACCTCGTCTTCCACGCGGCCGCCCTGAAGCACGTACCGGTCGTCGAGGCGCATCCGAACGAAGGCGTCCTCACGAACGTGATCGGCACCCGCAACGTCGCCGATGCCGGTCGTACGGCCGGTGTCAATGCCGTCGTCCTGATTTCAACCGACAAGGCCGTTAACCCGACAAACGTCATGGGTGCAACGAAGCGAATCGCGGAAAGCTATTGCCAGGCGCTCGATATCAGCGAAATGACGCGAGGGGGGCGAACGCGGTTCTTCACCGTTCGATTCGGCAACGTGCTGGGATCGACCGGTTCCGTCGTTCCCCTTTTCCAGCGCCAGCTTGCCGCCGGCGGGCCGCTGACAGTCACCCACCCGGACATCACGCGATATTTCATGACGACCCGGGAGGCCGTCGAACTCGTGCTCCAGGCGACGGTCCTTGGGCTCGATGACGGCGCTGATCACGGAAAGATTTTCGTGCTCGACATGGGGGAGCCCGTCCGCATCGCCGATCTCGCGAAGCAGATGATTCGCCTCTCGGGCCTTCAGCCCGGTGTCGACATCAAGATCGATTTCGTCGGTCTCCGGCCCGGCGAGAAGCTGCACGAGGAGCTGTTTCACACGGCGGAACAAACGGTGCCGACCGCACGGGGTGGGATTCTCCTCGCGGCACCGCGCACGGTGGATTATGCGTTTCTGGCGCGAGCGATCGAGGAGTTGGCGGACGCGGCCTCATCCGGCCGGATGAGCCAGATGGTCACGATCCTGCGCCGCCTGGTGCCGGAGGCGCGCCTCGACGACAGATCGGAAGACCTCGTCGCGGCCGAGCGCCTGGGGTCCTGAGTTCAAGCGCGGCACAATTGACGGCGTTCGGATCAATCATCCATGACAGGCACTGATCTGGTTTTCGTGACGCGCGCGCTCCTGTCCGTCTCGGACAAGAGCGGCCTTCTTCCGTTTGCGCGGTTCCTGGCCGAGCGCAAGGTCGAAATTTTGTCGACTGGCGGCACCGCGCGAAGCCTGTTGGAGGCCGGCATACCGGTTACGGACATTTCGGCCTATACGGGTTTTCCCGAAATTCTCGATGGCCGCGTCAAGACGCTGCACCCGCGCGTTCATGGCGGCGTGCTTGGCCGGCGCGACGATCCCGCGCACCGCGCCGCCATGGAGAAGCTGTCCATCCCGCCGATCGACCTCGTCGTCGTCAACCTCTACCCGTTCGAGGCCACCGTTGCAGCCGGGGCTGACATGAGCACTTGCATCGAGAATATCGATATCGGCGGGCCCGCCCTTATTCGCGCCGCTGCGAAGAACCATGCATTCGTGGCGGTCGCAAGCGATCCCGCCGATTACGCGCCGATCATGGAGGACATGACCGCGCATGACGGATCGACCGGATTGACCCTCCGGGAAAGACTGGCGGCGGCGGCCTTCGCGCGTACGGGCGCTTATGACGCCGCCGTGTCCGGATGGTTCGCGGGCCAGACCGGGGACACGTTTCCGCAGCGATTGGTCATCGCCGGCACCCGGGTCGCGGCACTGCGTTACGGCGAAAACCCGCATCAGTCGGCGGCCCTTTATCGCGGCGGCCCGGCGCGCCCCGGCGTCGGCCTTGCCCGTCAGCTGCAAGGCAAGGAATTGAGCTACAACAACCTCGGCGACGCGGACGCCGGCTATGAGCTCGTCGCCGAGTTCGAGCGGCCTGCCGTCGTGATCGTCAAACACGCCAACCCATGCGGCGTAGCTGAATGCAGCAGCCTCGCGGAGGCCTACGCCCGGGCCTTGGCTTGCGATTCCGTAAGCGCGTTTGGTGGAATCGTGGCCGTGAACCGTTCGCTCGATCGCGCGACGGCGGAGCTGGTGGCAAAATTATTTGCCGAAGTCATCATCGCGCCGGCGTTCGATGATGGCGCACGCGCCGTCCTTGGAGAGAAGAAGAATCTTCGGCTTCTTGAGGCTGGTTCCCTGCCGGACCCGCGCGACGCAACCTCGGTGATTCGCTCAATAGCCGGCGGATACCTCGTGCAAACCCGCGATAACGGGCGCATCGACCGAACAGCCTTGCGCGTCGTGACCAAGCGTGCGCCAACCGAGGCGGAGCTGGATGACCTCATCTTCGCATTCACGGTCTGCAAGCACGTCAAGTCGAACGCCATCGTTTATGCGAAGGACCGCGCAACAGTCGGGATCGGCGCCGGCCAGATGAGCCGGGTCGATTCAAGCCGGATCGCGGCCCGGAAATCCGAAGAAGCGGCGATGGCCGCGGGTCGAACAGCCAGCGGAACCGTGGGCTCGGTCGTCGCGTCAGACGCGTTCTTTCCCTTCGCCGACGGGCTCATCGCCGCCGCCGACGCCGGCGTGACCGCGATCATTCAGCCGGGCGGCTCCATTCGGGACGATGAAGTGATCGCCGCGGCGGATGCGCGTGGCCTCGCGATGGTCATGACCGGGATTCGGCACTTCCGGCATTAGCGCGAATTGCCGGGACCGTCAGCAGCATAAGCAGTCCGACCAGAAGGAAGATCAGGGCCGTCGCCATGCCGGCGCGCTGACTTCCGGCCGCCACCGTCACCCATCCGAGCAGCAGCGGTCCCGCAAACGCCGTGGCTTTTCCGGTTAGCGCGTAAAGGCCGAACATTTCCGCCTCCATCCCCCGGGGCGCCAAATGCGCCATCATGGAGCGGCTCGCGGCCTGGGCCGGCCCGAAAAAAACCCCGAGCGCCATGCCGAGTATCCAAAACGCGATCTTGGTCTCGATCAACAGAAGTGCCGTCCCGACGCAAAGCAATCCCATGAGCGCGACGATGATCGTCGGCTTCGGCCCGATCCAGTCATCAATCCAGGCGAAAAATACAGCGCCCAGGCCCGCGGTTACGTTGAGACCGATGCCAAATAGAATTATCTCGTCGACCGCCATGCCAAACGTGCCTGCCGCATAGATGCCGCCGAATGCGAAGATGGTGTTGAGGCCGTCGGTGTAAATCATGCGCGCGACGAGAAAGCGGACGATATGCGCGTAGCGACGTATTTCGCGCATGGTCAGGACGAGCGCCGCCACACCCTCCCGGACGGCTTGCCCCAGCCTGACATCCGTCGCCCGGCGGTCCGGCGTGAACGCAAAGAGCGGAATCGCAAACACGACCACCCAGACAGCCACCACGAGCGCGGTCGCGCGCACTGGTTCATAAGCGCCGGGATCGAGGCCGAAGGGCGGCGGCTCCGCGCGGATGAATGCCACGAGCGAGAGGACGAGACACGCAAGGCCACCGCTATAGCCGAGCCCCCACCCCCATCCCGACAGGCGCCCGATCCGGCTCGGCGGCACGAGGTCGGGGAGCATGGCATTGTAAAAAACGGTCCCGAACTCGAACGCGGCCGTTCCGACCCCGAAGCAGATGAGCGTCCATAGGACGGAATCGACGCCCGGCTTTGCATACCAAAGCAAGGCCGTGGCCGCGGCGCATGCGACCGTAAAGATCAGAATCCATGGTTTTCGCGGGCCGGCACGATCGGCGATCGCACCCAGGATCGGCGAGCCAAGGGCCACGATGAGGCCGGAGAGGCTGAGGGCATAACCCCACTGCGCCGTGCCTGTTTCGACATCCACGGCGATGACGCGGGCAAAATAGGCGGAGAAAATGAAC
>JBGPGW010000026.1:0-20254 GCA_041484095.1 Alphaproteobacteria bacterium
GCGAAGCGCATCTGAAGAAGATCATCGAGCGCGGCTGGCCGGTGCTCGAGCGTCTCGGCCTGGCGCCGGGTGCCTCGCCCGCGCGCTACACGTTTCACAGGGATCCGCTGGAGGCGATCGAGGGCGTCGCGTTCGTGCAGGAAAACGCGCCTGAGGTCGAAACGCTCAAGGTCGATCTCCTCGCGATGATCGACGCCAAGCTGCCGCCGGAGATCGTCCTGGCCTCGAGCACGTCCGGGTTCCTGCCCAGCCGGCTCTACGCGAAATGCCGCCATCCCGAGCGCGTGGTCGTCGGCCATCCCTTCAATCCGCCCTATCTCATCCCGCTGGTCGAAGTCGTCGGCGGCCCCAAGACGTCGCGGGACGTCGTCGATTGGACCGCGGATTTCTATCAGCGCCTCGGCAAGCGGCCCCTGAAGTTGAAGCGCGAGATCGAGGGTTTCGTCGCCAATCGCCTTCAGGCCGCGATCTTTCGCGAGATCATTCACCTCGCGAAGGAGGACGTCGCCAGCATCGCCGACATTGACGCGGCGGTGTCACAGGGGCCGGGGCTTCGCTGGGCGGTCATGGGGCCGTGCCTCACCTTCCACCTCGCGCGGCAGACCGGCATCAAGGACTTCATCGATCTCTTCGCGGCGATGTTCAACGATTACAACCTGGCCTCGGGGCGCACCGAGGTCGATCGCGTCACCTACGACCGCATGGTGGAGGGCACGCTGGCCGAGGCCGGGACGCGGTCCCTCGACAAGCTCAGCGCCGCCCGCGATGAGGCCGTGCTCGGCTTCATCCAGGCGTTGCGCGAGCGCGACGTGCCGCGGTGAGGGCGGGCCATTATTCGTCGATTAACCATGCCAATCGATTCGCCTTTGTCTTGATAACCGGCGCTGGCATACTTTTCGCTTGGGTGTGTCCAGGTAGGAACCCGGCCATGGCAGCGTTCGCGACGACTGCATTCTTCGAAAAGACCTATGACGAGGCGATGGCGCTTGCGCGCGACGCCCAGCGGTATTTCGTCGACGTGGTCTCGAATCCGCCCGCCGAGTCCGAACCCACCGAGGCCGGCGCCGTTCTTCGCGCGACGGTGGCCGGTATGCGGCTCGTCGCTCGCGTCACGCACATCGTGGCATGGCTCATGGAGCAGAAGGCGATCGGCGACGGCGCGATCAGCGCTCTTGAGGTGGCGCAACAGAATGCGCCGTTGCTCGATATTCTCGTGTGCCTGAGCGATGACGACCCCGATGGTCTCTTCCCGCCGCGCCTTCTGGCGTTGCTCGATCGCAGCCGGCGCCTTTACACGCGCGTCGCGCGGCTCGATGAGATGATGCGCGAGACCGTTCACTAGCCGTAACACCGCCGGTCGAGACCCGCCCCAAAACGCGAAGGCGGCGCCTTCATGGCACCGCCTTCCGTTTCGAGTCGCGCGAGGATGGGGGGGACGCGGCTCGGAAATCCTCGACGATCATTCCGCCGCCGGCCGGTTTGTGCCCCGTCTCATTGATTCGGGCATCCGGCGACAGCGCGTCGTTCGGATGGCACTGTGCAGAAAACTCGTTAGCCCGGATTTAACAACGGCCGTTGGTGCGCCACTCTGATGGCGTACCTCTTTCGATCGGACCGCTGCCGCGGGCGATAAAAAAAGAAGCGGTCCCGTCGAGGGACCGCTTCTGCGGTTAAGCGTTGATCGCGTGCGGCGGCGCTAAGCGGCGCGGTTGGCTTTGCCGGCGGACTCCGCCTCGATCTTGCTGAGCACGACATTGAAGCGTTGGATGGCATCCACCGCATCGTGCGTTGCGCTCTGGACCGCGCCCAAGCGCGTGGCCACGTTCTCGGCGGCTTTGCGGATGTCCTCTGTCAGCCGCCGAAGATCGTCGCGCGCCACATCCCGCGTCGCGGAGGGTGAGGCGGGATCGAATGAGATCGGGCTGGCGACGTCGACAAGCTCAAGAATGTCCTCGTCGATCTTGGCCAGGTTTGCGTCCGATAGGGATAGCAGGGCGACCGGGCTCGTCGGACCCATGTCGTGCATGCGGCTCATCAAACGGACGGAGTCCTGTGGGGCCATCCAAACTTCTTGGGTCGCGACGGCGTTGCCCTCCGGCGGCGCGCTGCGCGGCTCCGGCGTCGCGACCGCCACTCTGCGCGCACGTGCCGCTTCGCTATCGCTGACTGAGCTCATTCCCTCGGCCGGCGGCGGCAGCAGCCACCGGCTGAGCATCCACATCGCGAGCGACATCAGGATCATGGCGATGACGATAACGGCCAGGACATCCTTGGGCGGGTTGACCAGGCTTGGCTCGATGTCGCGTTCAAGGGATGCCCGTCGGGTCTCGACATTCGCCGCGAGGGCATCAACCGCGGAATCGATGGCCGTCGACAACGCGGTCAATTGGTCGCGCGCGGCGTTCAAGGTCAGGTTCGCTTCCATGAGCGAGACGGCATGGCGGAAGACGGTCGACACGCTGTCGACGATTTCATTTTTCGCCGTCGGCGCGATGGGCGAGGCAGCCAGCGCCTGCTCGAAGGCGGTCTTGCGCTCGGTAAGCTCGCTGTCGTAAGTGGCGCCGTGCTGAATGAGGGAGTCCTGATCCTTCTGCCGGATGATCTTGAGAAGACTTGCGAGCGCCGGCGCGCCGATTTGGCTCAGGCGCGCCTCCGCCTCTTTGCCCGACTGCCGGAGGACCGCCCGAAGCCCGCTGTCGTCGTCGCGCCCGATCGCATCCAGCGCCGCGACGACCTCGTTGAATTGAAAGCCATAGGCCAGGATCGCGCCGCGAAGCTCGACCGCCCGGCCCCTCAGGATTGGATCCGTCGTAATCGCGATGATCGTATCGATCTCGGCGACGGCATCATCGAGCGCCGCTTCGTGCGTCGCGCCACCGGCCTCGGTCCCTTGCGTCAGGATGCTCGGCTCGAAACGGCGGGACTGATCGAGCGCGCGCCGGATCTCGGCGACCGCATTCGTGATCGACTGTGTCTCCGCGATCGCCGCATCGCGGCGAATCCGCATCGTGCTGCCGACATGGAAGGCCGCACCGAGTGTAATTGCCGCGAGCATGAGGATCGTCGCGGCGAAACCGAGCCGTTGCGTCCACCTTGCCTTGCCGTTCGCACTGTTCATCGACGCCATCCGGGTCGGGCGCGCCCACCGCAGGGGCGGCTCCATCAGCTGTCTGATCGCATTGGGGGCGACCACAGCAACCCGGACAGTTAAGACGAAGATGGTAAATAGGGCCTTAACGCGTTGATCAGATACGAAAACACCCGGAACGGCGTTCCGGGTGTTGTGGGGTCGTGGCCGGCCGGCCTCTTAGTCTTTTTTGAGGCCGAAGGCCTGGAATCGCTTGTTAAAGCGCGCCACCTGCCCGCCGGTGTCGACAAGGCGCTGCGTTCCGCCGGTCCATGCCGGGTGGGTCAGGGGATCGATATCCAGGCGCAGCGTGTCGCCGGGCTTGCCGTAGGTCGAGCGCGTCTTGAACGTCGTGCCGTCGGTCATCACGATATTGATCTCGTGATAGGCGGGATGGATGTCCTTCTTCATGGCGGCGCTCTTTACGTAAGGGATCGGGGCCTTCGAAGGCCCTGGCTCTGATCCCGATGGGTTGAGGCGCGCGGTTATAGCGGGTGTCGCCGCCGCGAGCAAGCGGGCGTGCCCGGTGCTTGTCGCGGTCCCCGGCGCTTGCTATAGGGTGGGCCCGCTGCGGGGGAGGATAGGGGTGACGCAAGGCATTGATTTCCGGCCGTTCTCGGCCATTGCCGGGTCTTCAGCCTCGCGATGAGAGCTGAGCCGACGTCCACCACCACCGCCGGAGCCGGTCGCCGCGCACCCGTTCGGGTGTTACGCCGGCTCGGCCACTTCCTCGCGCCCTATCGCGGCCGGCTCGTCCTCGCGGTCATGGCCCTCATCGTCGCGGCCGGTACCGTGCTCGGATTCGGCACGGGGCTCCGATGGCTCGTCGACGAGGGCTTCGCGGGCGGCGATCGCGCTCTTCTCGACCGTGCGCTCGTCGCGCTTTTCGGAATCGTCGCCGTTCTTTCGCTGGCGTCCTGGGCGCGGTCCTATTTCGTGTCGTGGATCGGCGAACGCGTGGCCGCGGACCTCCGCAAGGCCGTGTTCAATCGGGTGGTCGACCTCAGTCCGGCCTATTTCGAGGTCACGCGCACGGGCGAGATCATCTCGCGATTGACGACGGACACGACCTTGATCCAGACCATCGTGGGCACGTCGGCGTCGATGGCGATTCGCAATATTCTGCTCGTGGGCGGTGGCGCGGCCATGATGATCGTGACGAGCCCGCAGCTGACGGTCCTCGTGGCGCTCGTCCTGCCGCTCGTCGTCGTGCCCATCGTCGTCTTTGGCCGGAGGCTGCGCCGTCTCTCGCGCGCAAGTCAGGACCGGATCGGCGACGTCGGCGCGCATATCGAGGAGACGCTGAACGCCATCCGCACGGTCCAGGCCTTCGTGCACGAGGATGCCGACCGTCGCCGGTTTGCGGACCGCGTGGAGGACGCCTTCCGTATTGCCGTTCGCCGCTCGTCCGTGCGCGCGACGATGGCGGCGCTCGTCATCCTTCTCGTGTTTTCGGCAGTCGGGACGATCCTCTGGGTCGGCGGGCGCAACATGCTGGCCGGCGAGCTTTCGGCCGGGCAGCTTTCGGCCTTCGTCTTCTATGCCGTGCTCGTCGCCGGATCGGTCGGCGCGATCAGCGAGTTCGTGAGCGACCTGCAGCGTGCGGCCGGCGCGAGCGAGCGGCTCTTCGAGCTGCTCGACGCGACGCCGGACATAGCACCCCCGGCCTCGCCCCAAGCTCTTCCGGAGCCCGCGCGCGGCGCGCTCGCTTTTCACGACGTGGTCTTTTCCTATCCATCGCGGCCGGACCGCCCGGCGCTCGATCGATTCGATCTCCAGGTCGCGCCGGGTGAGACCGTGGCGCTCGTCGGCCCGTCAGGCGCGGGCAAGACGACGGTGTTTCAGCTTCTTCTTCGCTTCTACGACATGCAGTCCGGCTCCATCGATCTCGACGGGGTGGATCTGCGCCGGGCCGATCCGCGCGCCCTTCGCCGGCGCATTTGCCTCGTCCCGCAGGAACCGGTCATCTTTTCGTCGAATGTCTGGGACAACATCCGTTACGGCCGGCCGGGCGCGCGCGACGATGAGGTGCGCGCCGCCGCGGACGCCGCCGCGGCGACCGAGTTCATCGATCGCCTGCCGGAAGGGTTCGACAGCTTTCTCGGTGAACGCGGCGTGCGCCTGTCCGGTGGGCAGCGCCAGCGGATCGCCATCGCGCGGGCCATTCTCTGCAATCCGGCGGTCCTGCTGCTCGACGAGGCCACGAGCGCCCTCGATTCGGAAAGCGAACGGCTGGTGCAGACGGCGCTCGAACGGCTCATGGTCGGCCGGACGACGCTCGTGATCGCGCATCGCCTGTCGACCGTGCTCAAGGCCGATCGGATCACCGTGCTCGACCGCGGCCGCATCGAAGCCATCGGCCGCCATGATGACCTCATGGCGGCGGGCGGGCTCTACGCGCGCTTGGCGACGTTGCAATTCGATGCCGACCGTCTGGCGGTGCGGGATGCGGAGCCGCGCGCCGAAACACGCCCCGTCTGAACGCCCCCGCGGGCGTTATTTCGTGAGAACGACGTCGATGCGATCGGCGGGCGAGTCTTCGCTCGCATTGCCGAGGGCGCGCACGTCGATGCGGGTGCTGCGCACCCCCTGGCCAAGCACATAGGCGCGGGCGGCGAGCGCACGAGACAACGAAATGCGCCGCGCCTTGGCGGTCTGATCCGCAGTGCCCGACGCATAGGCCACGAGTTGAATCCGCAACTCGTCGTCAGACTGCATCTTCGCGATGACGCCGTTGAGGTTTTGCTTCGCGGCCTCGGACAGCTCGGTCGATTCGCCGCTGAACAGAAGACGGGTTTGCTGGCCGGCCGCAGCTTTGGCCGCTGATGCGGATGCCACTTGATCCGGTGCCGCCGATGCCGGCCCGCCGGCAGCCGGTGCGATCGCGGTCAGCGATGACGGGGTTTGCGCCGCCGAGGCAGCCTGCGGGGCCGGCGGTTTTGCGGGCGCGACCGACAGCGGCGCCGAGGCGGCCATTGGCGGTGAAGCACTTGGCGGTGAAGCACTTGACGGTGCCGGCGGTGCCGCGGCGACCGGTGCCGGCGGCGCCACAGCAGCTGGTGCCGGCGGCGCGGTGACGCTCGGCGCTGCGGGAGGCGGGGGCGGCGATGCCGAGGCGACGGCCGGCGGTCGGGACGGCGCTGCGGGTGGCTTCGCCGCGGCGGCGTCGTCCGAGGAGGGAGCCGCACCCGGGGTCGCGGACGGTTTCGCTGCTTTCGCTGCCCGCTCGGGCGGTGGTGACGGGGTGGGCTTCGCTCCGGCCGATGAGGCCTCTGCATTCGAGGGTGTACTACCCGTCGGCGTCGCGGAATCGCTGGATGGAGTCTTCGCGCGGCTGCCTTTGGGTTCCTTGCTTGCCTGCGCGCGTGGCGTGCGGGCGGGCGGCGTGCTCGGTGCCGGGCTTTCGACTGCGGCGGGGGGCGGTGCGGTCGGAATCGGGTCGGCCGACGTCGCGGCGCTGCGCGACGGTGCCGCGGGCGATTCTGTCGCATGCTTCGGCGAAGGTGTGCTGTCTTGCGCCGTGCCTGTTTCGCCCGCCGATTCGCGGCTGTGTTTCGCCTTTCGTGATTTGGATCGCGGCGGCGTCAGGACGACTTGGCCCTCTGAGCCCGGCGCGGGTGCGGTTTCATCGGTGCGACTGCGCGCCTGCGACCCGCGCTTTCCTTTCGGCGGAGTCAGGACGACGGTGTCCGCCGGCGACGGCGCGCTGCCCGCGCCATAGGTGGGCGGAATGAGAAGCCCGGGCACCGTCGGAGCCGCGCCGAGACTGTCGAGAACGGCGGTATCGATCGACACACCCCGGCTCGAAGCCTGTGCCGTCGTCATGGGGGCATCGAGCGTCGCGACGAGGATCGCGGCAACGAGCGTGATCGCCGCGTGCCTGCCGCACCCTGCCCGGCCGTTCGCGATTGCACGCCGGGTCATGATTGATCGAAATCGTTCAGTGTGCGTCATGGGATTGGCCACGTCGTTGATGCTGCCGATCGCCCTCCGGGGCCCGTCGCAGATCGTCCAGGGCTCACGGCACCTTAGCCCCGCCCAGGTCACGGGGCAACCACCTTGGCCGGGCGTTTCGGCCGGGATCAGGGCGATTTCGAGGCCTCACCGCGCGGGCGCAGGAGATTGCCGAGCGGCAGATGCAAATGATCGTTGGCGGCAAGCACGCTGCCGCTGTCCAGCATCTTGTGACCGCCGCCGATCTCGCTCACGAACCCGCCGGCTTCGCGCACGAGCAGAATGCCGGCCGCGATATCCCATGGCGACAGGCCGATCTCCCAAAATCCGTCGTACCGGCCGGCGGCAAGCCAGGCGAGATCGAGCGCGGCCGAGCCGTAACGGCGCACGCCGGCGACTTCCGCCATGACCGCCTCGAGCATGGCGAGATAGGCGGGGTGATCGGCATGCGCCTTGAACGGAATGCCGGTCGCGATCACGGACTCATTCAGGCGCCGGCGCGCCGAGACGCGCAGGCGCCGGTCGTTGAGGAAAGCGCCCTGGCCTTTCTCCGCGAGGAACGTCTCGTGGCGCAAGGGATCGTGCACCACGGCGGCGATGATCTCGCCCTCGCGCTCGAGCGCGATCGAGATGGCGAAATGCGGCAGGCCGTGAAGGAAATTCAGCGTTCCGTCGAGCGGATCGACGATCCAGCGATGCAGGCCGTCGCCGGCGGGCACCGGTGGCCCTTCCTCCGTCAGAAAGCCATAGGCCGGGCGGGCGCGCGACAATTCACGCTTCAGCGTCGCCTCCGCCTGCAAGTCGGCGGTCGACACGAAGTCCGCCGGACCCTTTTGCGAGACCTGGAGCTGTTCGACCTCGCCGAAATCCCGAACCAAGGCGCGCGCCGCCTTGACCGCGGCGCCGACCATCACGTTGAGAGTGGGTGAACGGACGGCCATCGCGGGCGCTAATCCCGCGCGCGTTCGACGTAGGAGCGTTCCTGGATGTTGACGACGATGCGCTCGCCCCGTCCGACGAAGGGCGGCACCAAGACGCGCACACCGTTCTCGAGGATGGCGGGCTTATAGGACGAGGCCGCCGTCTGTCCCTTCATGACCGCGTCGGCCTCGACGATGGTCATCACCACGGTCTGGGGAAACGTCACGGTGAGCGCCTGGCCCTCATAGGTGTGAATCGAGACGACCATGCCGTCCTTGAGAAAGTCGGCCTGATCGCCCACCACGTCGCGCGACACATGAATCTGTTCGTAGTTCTCCACGTCCATGAAGGTGTAGCTGTCGCCTTCGGGATAGAGATATTGGTACTCGCGCTCATCGAGGCTGACGCGCTCGACGGTCTCTTGCGTGCGAAACCGGACGTTGACCTTGGTCCCCGTGCGCGCGTCGCGCATCTCGACCTGGACGACCGATGCGCCCTTGCCGGGCTGGAAGATCTCGCTCTTAATGACGGCCCAGAGCTTGCCCTCGTGATCGAGGATGTTGCCCGGCCGAATCGTGATGGCGTTGACTTTCATAACCGTATTGTCCTGTGGCGATTGCGCTTTGGCGCATCGGGCGCGGAACCTATCAGCTTGCCAGGCGGCAGGCAACCGAGGCCGCCGGACCTGCGCGCCGTCGCCGCCTCGATCGCGGAACGGAGGGAATGCGTGAGCGCGGCCTCGGCATGGTGGCACCCGGCGGTCTATGCGCGACGGCGGCCGTTCCTGGGCGTGCGCGCCGCGGTGCTGCGGGCGGTGCGGCGCTTCTTCGAGGTCAGGGATTTCGCCGAAGTCGAGACGCCGGCCCTCCAGGTCAGCCCCGGATTGGAGCCGCATCTCATGGCGTTCGAGACGTCGCTCGTCGAGCCTGACCGCGTGCGGCGGCACGCGCTCTTTCTCCACACGAGTCCCGAATTCGCCATGAAGAAGCTGCTCGTGGCGGGGGAGCCCCGGCTGTTCCAGATCTGCAAGGTCTTCCGCAACGGCGAGCGGGCGGCCCTGCATCATCCCGAGTTCTCGATGCTCGAATGGTATCGCGCCGGCGCCGGTTACGAAGACATCATGGACGATTGCGTGGCACTCCTGCAGGACGCGGCGGAGGCCGCGGGCCATCGCCGTTTCACGTGGCGCGGACGGGAGGCCGATCCGTTTCGCCCGTGGGAGCGCATCAGCGTCGCCGACGCATTCAAGCGCCATGCCCGGCTGGACCTGCTCGCCTGTCTCGGGCCCGATCCGCGGTCCTTCATCGCCGAGGCGCGCGCGATCGGCATTCCGGCGCGCGATGACGACGGATGGGACGACGTGTTCTTCCGTGTCTTCCTCGACCGGATCGAGCCGAATCTCGGCCATCCCGCGCCGACGATTCTCACCGACTATCCCATCGCGATGGCCGCGCTCGCCCGCGCCAAGCCCGAGGATCCGCGTCTTGCCGAGCGGTTCGAGGTCTATGTGTGCGGGCTGGAGCTGGCCAATGCGTTCGGCGAGCTCACGGATGCGGCGGAGCAACGGCGGCGATTTGTCGCCGACATGGATATCAAGGAAAGGCTATACGGCTTGCGCTATCCGATCGATGATGAATTCATCGCGGCGCTCGCGCACGGCATGCCGGCCTCTTCCGGCATCGCGCTCGGTTTCGACCGGCTCGTGATGTTGGCGAGCGGGGCGGAGCGGATCGAACAGGTCCTGTGGGCGCCGGTTTCAATTAACGACCACGCGTGAAGGGAGAGAAACATGGCAGCGCGCATCAATTACAAGACCGTGGCGCCCGAAGGCTACCGCGCCATGTCGGGCTTGAGCCGATTCGTGGCGGAGTCGGGGCTCGATGCGGGGCTCAGCCACCTCGTGAAGCTTCGCGTCTCGCAGATCAATGGCTGCGCCTATTGCTGCTGGCTGCATTCCAAGGATCTCCGCGAGGGCGGCGAGACGGCGGTGCGCCTCGACTGTCTCGCGGCGTGGCGCGAGGCGCCGTACTACTCCCCGCGCGAGCGGGCGGCGCTCGCCTGGGCCGAAGCCGTCACCTTGATTTCAGATGGCCATGCGCCGGACGCGGTCTACGACGAAGTCCGCGCCCAATTCGGCGAGAAGGATCTGGTCGCGCTCACCTTCCTGATCGTCGAGATCAACGCGTGGAATCGTCTCGCGATTCCCTTTCGCCAGGCGCCGCCCGCCGCCTGAGCGCCGCGGCGATCGTCTCGTTGAAGGCGCGGATGGCGGCGGCCGGTCCCTCCGCGTATTCCCACACGCCGGAGACGACCGCGAGAAAATCGGCACCGGCCTCGACCAGCGGCGCGCAGTTGGCGACCGTGATTCCGCCGATGGCGACGACGGGCACGGTCGCGATCTCGCTCCACCATGTCAGCAATTCGAGTTCGGCGCGCGTCTTCGCCGGCTTGGTGCCGGTCGGGTAGAAGGCGCCGAAGGCGACGTAATCCGCGCCCGCTTCGGCCGCGACGATCGCGAGATGGCGCGAGGCATGGCAGGTCACGCCGACGATGCGGTCCGGGCCGACGATGCGCCGCGCCTCGGCGCAACTCATGTCCTCCTGGCCGACATGGACGCCGTCGGCATCGGCCTTCACCGCGAGATCGGGCCGGTCGTTGACGATGAACGCCACGTCATGCCGCCGGCAGATGGCGCCCAGCGCGTCCGCCGCGCGGAGGATCGCGTCGTCCGCCGCATCCTTGAGGCGAAGCTGGAGGCTGGCGACGTCGCCGGCCTCCAGCGCGGCTGTCAGATGATCCCGGAACCGTCCGAGATCGATTCGCGGCGGCGTGATGAGATAGAGGCGGCAGCCGGAGGGCGGCTCTGTCTCCTCCACCGGCCTGCGCGCCGTCGTCTGAGTGGCGCGAGTCATGGACCGGCGCTAGGTGCGGCCCCTGTAGATGTCGATGACGGCGTCGAGCATCTTGAGCGATTCCTCGCGCGGCCGCTGGAAGGTGTTGCGTCCGATGATCGAGCCGGTGCCGCCGCCGTCGCGAATCGCGCGAATCTCGCCGTAGAAACCGTCGAGGTCCTTGGCTTCGCCGCCGGAGAAGACGACGAGGCGACGGCCGTTGAAGGCGCACTGCATCACGTGGCGTATGCGGGCGGCCAATGTGGCGACATCGATCTTGCGGCTCTCGTAGACTTTTTTCGCGGCCTCGAGCTCGAGATGCTCGGTCGGCGGCTTGACCTTGATGATGTGGGCACCCAGAAGCGCCGCCATGTGCGCGGCATAGGCGATGATGTCGATCGCCGTCTCGCCGGCCTTGGAGAGCGTGCCGCCGCGCGGATAGGACCACATGACGACGGCGAGGCCGTGCGCCTTCGCCTCCTCGGCCATGGCGCGGATTTCCTCCATCTGCGCATAGGCGGCATCGGAGGCCGGATAGATCGTGAAACCGATGGCCGCACAGCCCAGACGCAGCGCGTCTTTGACGCTGCCGGTCACGGCCTGGTCGGCGGCCTCCTTGGCCCGCGCGAGGCTGTTGGCGCTGTTGACCTTGAGAATCGTCGGAATGGAGCCGGCGAAGGTGTCGGCACCCGCTTCGATCATGCCGAGCGGTGCGGCATAGCCGTTGAGGCCCGCGTCGATCGCCAGCTGAAAATGGTAGTGGGGATCGTAGGCGGCCGGGTTGGGCGCGAAGCTGCGCGCGGGCCCGTGCTCGAACCCCTGGTCGACGGGCAGGATCACGAGATGGCCGGTCCCGCCGAGCTTGCCGTGCATGAGGATGCGCGCGAGATTGGCCTTGGTGCCGGGCGTGTCGCTCTCGTAATTGGCGAGGATTTTCTTGACGCGCGTGGTCAGCTTCATCGTTCACGTCCCTGTGGTTGGCCCGCGCGGCCCGCCGCCCCGGTGCGGGTCATGCGCGGATCGAGAATGGATGAGCCTTCCTATCGCACCGAACGCTATTTTTCAATTGCGCGCCGCGCGCTTGCGTCGCGCGGGCGCGCCGGCGAACCACGCGCGGCATGCGGACTCGATATCGGACACATCGAGGAGATCGAGCGCCGGCGGTCGGGCGGCCCTGACCTCCGCCCCGAGCTTTCGTGCGATGGCCGCGACGCGGCGGCGGGCCGACGGCCGCGCGCCGAGGCGGACGGCCCGAAGCCCGATGCGGAAGGCCGAGAGCGCGAGTCCCGGCGATTCCGCGCAATCGAGCATGGCCAGGACCGGGACGCTCGGATGCTGCCGGGACGCATCGGCCACGATGGCCGCGAACAGTCCGGCGCCGCCGTAACCCGCGAACCCCTCGGGGGAGAGAAGGAGCACGCCCGCGCCCGCGCGCTCGGCGGCCTGAAGCGCGGCGAGCGCATGATCGAGATGATGCACGACCACGGCACGAGGCAGCGCGTTGCCGCGGCGCGCCGTGGCGCGGCCGCGGGTCGCCGTCACTTCAGCTTGCCCATCCGGGCCGCCGTGTCGCCCATGCGGTTCGAGAAGCCCCATTCATTGTCGTACCACGCGAGCACGCGGCAGAACCGTTCCTCGATCACTTGGGTCTGCGTCACGTCGAACACGCTGCTGGCCGGGTTGTGGTTGAAGTCGCTCGACACGAGCTGTTCGTCGCACACGGCCAGGATGCCTTCGAGCATGCCCTTCGACGCCTTCACGATCGCGCTGTTGATTTCCTCGGCGCTGGTCTTGCGCTTGGAGGTGAAGGTGAGGTCGACCAGCGACACGTTCGCGGTCGGCACGCGGATGGCCGTGCCGTCGAGCTTGCCGGCGAGCGCGGGCAGGACGAGGCCGACGGCGCGGGCGGCGCCCGTCGTGGTCGGGACCATGGACATGGCCGCGGCGCGGCTGCGGCGCATGTCGCTGTGCAGCGTGTCGACGAGACGCTGGTCGCCCGTATAGGCGTGGATCGTGGTCATGTAGCCGCGCTCGATGCCGATCACCTTATGGAGGACCGAGGCCACCGGGGCGAGGCAGTTGGTCGTGCAGGAGGCGTTGGAGACGATGGTGTGGCTCTTCTTCAGCTTGTCGTGGTTGACGCCGTAGACGACCGTCAGGTCGGCGTTCGTCGCCGGTGCCGAGATGAGCACGCGCTTCGCGCCCGCCTCGATGTGCTTCGCCGCCGCCTCGCGTTTGGTGAACCGCCCGGTGCATTCGAGCACGACGTCGATGCCGAGCGAGCCCCAGGGCAGCTTCGCCGGATCGCGCTCGGCATACACCTTGAGCAGCTTGTTGCCGACGACCATGGAGGCGCTGCCGCTCGCCCGCACCTTGCCCGGGAAATGGCCGTGGATGGAGTCGTATTTGAGCAGATACGCATTCGCATCCACCGGGCCCAAATCGTTGACCGCGACGAATTCAAGGTCGTTGCGGCCCGATTCGAACGCGGCGCGCAATGTCAGCCGCCCGATGCGACCGAACCCGTTGATGGCAACACGAACCGCCATGATGTCCTCCGTTACTCCGCAATGGCCTCAAAGGCGTGCGCGTGCCGCATCGGCGACGGCCTCGGCCGTGATTCCGAAATGCTTGTAAAGTTCGCCCGCCGGCGCCGAGGCGCCGAAGCCCCTCATGCCGACGAAGGCGCCATCGGGTCCGATGAACCGTTCCCAGCCAAGGGCGATGCCGGCCTCGACCGCGACGCGCGCGGTTCCCGTCCCGAGGATGCGTGCGCGGTATTCGCCCGGCTGCTCCCAGAACAGTTCATGGCATGGCACCGAGACGACCCGGGTCCCGGTGCCGTCTTTCTCGAGGAGCGCCCGCGCCTCGAGGGCGATGGCGATCTCCGATCCGGTCGCGAACAGCGTGACGCGCGCCGTTCCCGTCGCGGGCACGAGCTCGTAGGCGCCGCGCGCGGAGGGATTGTCCGCTCGATGCTCGGTCCGCACCGTCGGCAGCGCTTGACGCGAGAGCGCAAAAACGGCGGGCCGCCTGCGTTCCGCGATGGCGAGCGCCCAGCATTCGGCGGTCTCGACCCCGTCGGCGGGGCGGAACACGCGGAGGTTTGGCATGGCGCGCAGACTCGCGAGATGCTCGACGGGCTGGTGTGTCGGACCATCTTCGCCGAGGCCAATCGAATCGTGCGTCATCACATAGATGACGCCGAGCCCCATGAGGGCAGAGAGGCGCATCGATGGCCGCGCATAGTCCGTGAAGACGAGGAACGTGCCGCCATAGGGAATGATGCCGCGATGAAGCGTCATGCCGTTCATGACGGCGGCCATGGCGTGCTCTCTCACGCCGTAGTGAAGATAGCTGCCGCGCCAATCCTCGGGCGTCACGACCGCCTGGCCCTTGGCCTTCGTGTTGTTGGAGCCCGTCAAGTCGGCCGAGCCGCCGATGAGCTCCGGCAGCACCGGGGCGAGGGCCTCGATCGCCGCTCCCGAGGTCTGGCGCGTCGCGAGTTTGGGGCGCTCGGCCGAGAATGAGCGCTTGAGCTCGATGAGCGACGCGTCCCAGCCATCCGGAAGCCGGCTCGCGACGACGCGTTCGAACGTCGCCCTTGTCTTGGGGTCGAGGCTGGCCAAGCGCTGGCGCCACGCCTGGCGCGCCGCGGCGCCGCGCGCGCCGATCGCACGCCATTCGGCAAGGATCGGCCCGGGGATTTCGAAGGGCGGATAGGGCCAGCCGAGCGCCGTGCGCGCCCCCGCGATCTCGCTCGCGCCGAGCGGTGAGCCATGCGCGGCCTCGGACCCCGCCTTGGTCGGAGCACCATAGGCGATCGTGGTCCGGCACATGATGAGCGAGGGCGTCTCGGTCGCGCGCGCGCGCGCGATCGCGGCACGGATCTCGCCGGCATCGTGACCGTCGGCCGCCTGCACGTCCCAGCCGCTCGCCCTGAAGCGCGCGGCCTGGTCGTCGGACACGGCCAGCGACGTCGGCCCGTCGATCGAAATCCGGTTGTCGTCGAAGAGGACGATCAAGCGCCCGAGACGGAGATGGCCCGCAAGCGAGATCGCCTCGTGGCTGATGCCTTCCATGAGGCAGCCGTCGCCTGCGATCACATAGGTGTAATGGTCGACGGCGGCGCGGCCGAACCGGGCGCTGAGAAGCGCCTCGGCCATGGCCATGCCGACGGCGTTGCCGAGGCCCTGGCCGAGCGGGCCGGTGGTGGTCTCGATTCCGGATGCAGCACCATATTCCGGATGACCCGGCGTGCGGCTCTCCCACTGGCGGAAGCGCTTGATCTCGTCGAGCGTCATATCCGCGTAGCCGGTTAAGTATAAGAGTGCATAGAGCAGCATCGAGCCGTGGCCGGCCGAGAGCACGAAGCGGTCGCGATCGGGCCAATGTGGCTCCGTCGGGTCGAATTTGAGGAAATCCTGGAAAAGCACCGTCGCGACGTCGGCCATGCCCATGGGCATGCCGGGGTGACCGGATTTGGCCGCCTCGACAGCATCCATCGCGAGAGCGCGGATGGCGTTGGCGAGATGCCGGCCTTCACGCTCTAAAGGATTGCCCGGTGTGCTTTTTTCAGACGGACGTGACGTCGTCATGAGGCGTCGTTGGACCGATTCGGGCGCAGCCGGTGAGACGGTCCGTCCATGCAAGGCGGCCCTGCACCCGCGGCGTGAACGGTCGGTGCGCAAGATGCGTCGGCCGCTTCATTCCGTCAATCTGGTTCTCGGTTTGTCCGCTAGTCTTATGTCCTTATTCCTCGGCTGGGGCATCCATCGGCCGTTCGGGCGGCCGCGCGCGCCTCATCGGGCCCTACCGGACCGCGCTTCCGTTGACGCTCCGGGACGGCGTGCGTATGGTGCGCCGCCAGGAGAACCCTGCAGTCAGTGATGGTTTAGACATCCATGACCGCCCTCAACCAAGCCAAGGATCGTCTCGAACATTCGGTCGCACGCCTTCAGGCGGCGCTCGATTCGATGCTCGCGCGCGATCGGGCCGCGGCGAGCGAGCAGGCGGCTGCCAAGCAGTCGGCGGAAGCCGCCGTGACCGCGCTGCGCGGCGTGACGGACACGGTCGAACGGCGCCTCGATGCCGCCATCGACCATCTGACGCGTATCCTGGAGTAATCGCGTGGCCCAGGTCGCAGTCACCATCAACGGACGCGGCTATCAGATCGCATGCGACGATGGCCAGGAAGTGCATCTGCGCCAGCTCGCGAACTACATCGACCGGCGCGTGGCCGAACTCGTCGCGGCCATGGGCCAGGTCGGGGATATGCGCCTCCTGGTGATGGTGAGCTTGCTGATTGCCGATGAGCTCTCGGACGCCAACGCGGAAATGGCCGAGCTCCGCCGGGGCCGTGAATCCCGCCAATCGGCCGAGGACCAGGTGGGTCACGTGGCCGCCCAGGCCATCGAAACCCTTGCCGTCCGCGTCGAGGAGATTGCCGCGCGCCTCGAACGCACCTAGATTCCAGGTGGGCGGTGCTGGGCGGCGCGTCAGGTGTAAGTTGTCCCGGGGGCCAATGGTTATCCACTCGGGAGCTGTCCCTGCCGGAGCCCTGGTTTCGGTATATGGCGCCCACCTGCGTAAGCGGGCCTCAGTGGACTCCAGATCACCAACGGCCGATTCGGCTCCGCCTATTTCGTTCTCGACCTCTGCGTCCCCGCGCGAATGCCGCATCGGGACGCCGTGAACGTCGAATGACCGGTGCATTGATGGATATTGTTGAGGCGAAGCGCGGGCTCCGCGTCGTCGCAACGGCGTCGCGTGAAGCCGCGTCGGCGTCGATCGGCACCGTGGCCGGCGCCGAGGTCGCTCGGCATTGCCTCGCCGCGATCGCACCGCGCCCGGACGACATCGTCTCCGGCTATTGGCCGGTCGGCGCGGAGCTGGACCCGCGGCCGCTGCTCGAGCGCTTGGCCGGACGGGGCCATCGATTGGCGCTGCCCGTGGTTCAGGGACGCGGCCGCCCGCTCATCTTTCGCGCCTGGCGCTTCGGTGATCCGCTGGTGCCGGGCGGGCTTGGAATTCCAGCCCCCCCGCCGGCGGCGGAGGCGGTGCGGCCCGCATTCCTTCTCGTCCCGCTTCTGGCGTTCGACAGGCAGGGCTATCGCCTTGGCCATGGCGCGGGGTACTACGATCTGACGCTGGCCTCGCTCCGCGCCGATGGGGAGCGGTGCTGCGCGGTCGGGCTTGCTTACGCCGCACAGGAGGTGACCTCGGTGCCCCATGCCGATCACGATCAGCCGCTGGACTGGATCGTCACCGAGCGTTCGGCCGTCCGCATCGAACGGGCGGCCGCGCGATGAGGCTGCTGTTCCTCGGCGATATCGTGGGGCGGAGCGGGCGCGATGCGCTGACCGAACGCCTGCCGCAACTCCGGCGCGAGCTCGGACTCGATTTCGTGATCGCCAACGGTGAGAACGCAGCCGGCGGCTACGGCATCACGGGCAAGATCTGCCAGGGCATCTACGGCGCCGGCGTGGACGTCATCACGACCGGCAATCATGTGTGGGACCAGCGCGAGATCATCCCCTACATCGAGGGCGATGCGCGCCTGCTGCGTCCGCAGAACTTCCCCAAGGGAACGCCCGGGCGCGGCATGGGTCTTTACCGCACCGTCGATGGCCGTCGCGTCGCGGTGCTCCACGTCATGCTGCGCCTGTTCATGGACCCGCTCGACGATCCCTTCGCCTCGGTCGAAGCGATGCTCGCGCAGCACCGCCTCCTCGAGACGGCGGACGCGATCGTGCTCGACATGCATGGCGAGGCGACGAGCGAGAAGCAGGCGCTGGGGTATTTCGCCGATGGCCGCGTTTCGCTCGTTGTCGGCACCCACACCCATGTTCCCACCTCGGATCACCGGATCCTGCCGAAAGGGACGGCGTATCTGTCCGATGTCGGCATGTGCGGCGATTATGAATCGGTGATCGGCATGCAGCGCGAGGTCTCGATCCTGCGCTTTACGCGCAAGATGCCGACCGAGCGCCTGGTCCCGGCCGAAGGAGAGGCGACGCTCTGCGGCGTCTATGTCGAGACGGACGCCAAGACGGGGCTCGCCAAGCATGTGGCGCCGCTCCGGATCGGGGGCGCGCTCGCGGCCGACAGGCCCGTTCCCCGCGTCTGAATTCGCGGCGCCAGCCGCATTCCTGCCTTATTTCCTGCGCATAACGGCCTAGGCGTCTCGCTCGCTAGGCGCGAAATTACTATATGTGGTATAGAGTAAGTCCTTCCACCACAGAGATTAGGCGACAGAGGAGAGATGGCCGGTCATTCCCAGTTCAAGAACATCATGCACCGAAAGGGCGCGCAGGACGCCAAACGCGCCCGTCTGTTTGCGCGACTGACCCGCGAGATCATCATCGCGGCCCGCGAAGGCCTGCCGGACCCGGCCCTGAACCCGCGCCTCAGGGGTGCGATGGCGAGCGCGCGCGTCGCGAACATGCCCAGGGACAACATCGAACGCGCGATCAAGCGCGCCACCGGCGGCGAGGACAGCGCGCTCTACCAGGAGGTGCGCTACGAGGGCTTCGCGTCCGGCGGCGTCGCGATCATCGTCGAGGCGCTCACGGACAATCGGAATCGAACGGCCAGCGAGGTGCGGACGGCGTTCGCGAAGCATGGCGGCGCGCTCGCCGAGACCGGCAGCGTCAGTCATCAGTTCGTGCGCGCGGGCAGCATCGTCTTCCCCGTCGACGTCGGCACGGCCGATGCGATCTTCGAGGCCGCGGTCGATGCCGGGGCCGACGACGTCCAGTCCTCCGCCTCGGGTCATGAGGTGCTGTGCGGCGTCGAGGCCTTCAACACCGTGCGGGATGCCTTGGAGGGGCGTCTCGGTTCACCCGCATCGGCGCGCCTCATCTGGCGGCCCTTGATGGACGTGCCGGTCAGCGGGGAGGCGGCCGTCGCCGTGCTCGAGCTGCTCGACATGCTCGAGGACACCGACGACGTGCAACAGGTCTTCGCCAATTGCGACATCGCCGACGATGTCGTCCGGCGGTTCGGGACCTAGGGATGCGCCTCCTCGGGCTCGACCCTGGTCTGCGCCGGACGGGATGGGGCGTCATCCTGGCCGAAGGAAGCCGGATCTCGCATCTCGGCAACGGCGTCATCGGCACGGAGGACAAGGCCCCCATCGCCGACCGCCTCGCGGCGCTCCATGACGGGCTGATGGCGATCATCGACGAATACAAGCCGGACGAAGCGGCGATCGAGGCGACCTTCGTCAACACGAATGCCAGCTCGACGCTCAAGCTCGGCATGGCGCGGGGCGCGGTGATGCTGGCGCCCGCCCGAATCGGCCTGCCCGTCGCGGAATACGCGCCGAACCTCGTCAAGAAGTCGATCGTCGGCGCCGGTCACGCGGAGAAGGCGCAGGTCGAACGCATGGTGCGAGTCTTGCTGCCGGGATGCGTCATCGCCGGCGCCGATGCCGCCGATGCGCTCGCCATCGCCATTTGCCATGCGCACCACCGCGCGTCGCGGGTGCGGTGGGAGGCGGGGGCCGTGCGCCTCGAGGGCCGGCCGTGATCGCGAAGCTCACCGGCCTCGTCGATTCGATCGACGGCGAATCGCTTATTATCGACGTCGGCGGCGTCGGGTACGCGCTGGCCTGTTCGCGGCGCACGCGCGACCGCATGCCCTCCCCGGGCGGCACGGCGGCCCTGTTCGTCGAGACGATCATCCGCGACGATCGCATCGTCCTCTACGGTTTCGGCGACGCGGCCGAACGCGCGTGGTTCCGCTTGCTCATGACCGTGCAGGGCGTCGGCGCGCGAATAGCGCTCGGCCTCCTCTCGACCTTCGCGCCCGATGAGATCGCCCGCGCGGTTGCGGCGCAGGACAAGACCCTTCTCACCCGGGCCGAGGGCGTGGGCCCCAAGCTCGCCGCGCGTCTCGTCAATGAACTGAAGGACAAGGTGGGCGAAATCCCGGTCGGCGCCGCGCGCGGCGTGCGTCCCGTCGCCGGCGGCGCTTCGAGCGATGCCATCTCGGCCCTCGTCAATCTCGGCTACGGCCGGGCCGAGGCCTTCGGCGCCGTCAGCCAGGCGTATGAGCGCCTCGGGGCCGATGCGAGCGTCGAGGTGCTCGTGCGCGCCGGGCTCAAGGAGCTTGCGTCGTGAGCGCGGAACGCGTGGTCAGCGCTTCCCTCCAGCCAAAGGGCGACGAGAGCGAGAGTACGCCGCTCCGGCCGAATTCGCTCGACGAGTTCGTGGGCCAGGCACAGCTTTGCCAGAATCTGCGCGTGTTCATCACGGCCGCGCGCGCGCGCCGGCAGGCGCTCGATCACGTGCTCTTCCACGGGCCGCCGGGCCTCGGCAAGACCACGCTGGCGCAGATCGTCGCGCGGGAACTCGGA
>JBGPGW010000027.1:0-20159 GCA_041484095.1 Alphaproteobacteria bacterium
GGGTTCAAGATGGTGCCCGATATCGACCTCCTCGAAGTCGATGTCGATCGATGGGTCTGCACGCGGCGCGTCCCGGCAGATCCGCTCATCGAGGACCGAAGCAAATTTCAGGAGTTCAAGTACGCCGGTCTTCCCGTGGACGAGCCGGGCAAAGGGATTCGTACGATGCTCCGTTCGCTATGGCGGCGAGCGGAAACGATCGCGTGGGAGCATGGCCTTGCAAGAGAACCCTTCTATTGGGTTTGGTACGACGTCGGCGCAGATTATTGCTGGGAACCGCTCAAGTATTGGGTCGGCACGGTCGACGGACAATGGTTCGTCGTTCGATGGACTCTTGAGGACCAAGGTTTCTGCGACCTTGCGTGCGGCTGCCCCGACTATCGGTGGCCCCCGTTCCGGAAGATAAGAGAGGGCAACTGCGCCCCTATCGGCGATGCTAGCGAATGAGCACGCTCTAGGACGGCGCGCGCCGGTGATATCCAGCCGGATGCTGGTAGTGCCCGCATTTCAGAACGTGCGTCTTGATCGCGAAACGAAGGAGCTACCTCACTCTTATTTCGATTTTTGCAGCCATGGCCATGGATCGCGCGCTGTGTATTCTTGATGCCGTTCGTTCTTATCAAAATCCTTTTTGGGTCCCGTTGAGCGCCTGTCGTTCGGCAGCCACACCTCGAAATGGACATGATTCGTCATGCCGGGACTCGTAGCTGCGTGATATCCGGCGATATCTTGAACGGTGCCGATGACCTCGCCGCGATCTACGCGCATCCCAGGTTGAATCCGGGCGTCAGCCTGGACGTACATGACCCGAGCAACGCGACCATCATCACCGACGATGATTACGCCGCGCATCGACGGATCATTGTCGTAAACCTGAAATGTGCGAAGAACCGTCCCCTTGAAGGGACTCGTCACAGCTTCGCCAGGCTTGGCGACGATGTCGACCCCCTCATGATCTCTCCCGCCGGTCCGAAGCCCGAGACCAAACTGACCCGCGCCTTGCGAGTCCGATCTCATTTGTCGACCGGCAACAGGCCAATGTAGGTCACCCACCGGCTCGTAGAGACTCTCAAGCCCGCCTTTTGCATCCTCCAAATCAGCGATCGACGCATTGCTGCTCGTTTGCTGTGCTAGCTGCTCGGCCGCTGACTCGACCGTGAAGGGCGAGCTTGATGTTGGATCTTGCAACCAATTCTTTGAAAGTTGATCATCGTTCTCATCACCATTACCTAGCCCGAACGCCGCTTGGTTTTCGGCGGTTCGGACGCCAGGCTGAGCGAGCAGTGGTGATGCTTGCCAACTGGAACTCGACGATGCGCGCGCCGTGTCACGCTTGTCGTCATTCTCCCACGGTCTGAACTCCGCCCCGCCGGTGATCACTTGCGGCTTCGGGGGGTCGCGCGGGTCGATCACGAAGTTGCCGGCGCCGTCCCGCGGCGGGTCGGGATAGACAAGCGCGAAGGCCCGGTCGACGAACTTCCGGTAGAAGGGATATTCGGGGTGCGCGCTGTCGGCGTAGCGCTCATCGGCCACGAGCGGCTTCAGCGCGTCTTCGTCGAGCGGGTCGGGGAACCGGTACATGAATCGCCTCCAGAGAGTGAACCTCATGGCGACGATGCGCGCGGACGGGCGCGGAATCAGCCGAAAAGTCTTGGAATTTCTTAGGTCGTTGACGGAGCGGCGGAATTTGTCGCCGCCCCTCTCCGCCCGACGCCACCCGATCCGCTCAACGCCGTTCAATTCCGCTCAGTACGGCTTTCCGTCCTCGTGGACGAAGACGGCCGTCGGGCTCTTGAAGGACGCAAGCATGTCGATGTCGGGATAGACGACCTCGTCGCCGGGCGACCGGTCGCCGACCTCGAGATAGACCGCGTCCTTGGCCCCCCGGTTGATGAGGCAGTGGCCGTCGGCCGCGCCCGCGGGGAAGCCGGCCGCCATGCCGGGCTTCACGATCGTCTCGCCCGCATCCGTAAGCAACACGAGCTCGCCCTCGAGCATGTAGATGAATTCGTCCTGTTTCGAATGCCAATGCCGCATCGATGTCATGACGCCGGGCGGCACGCGCACGAGGTTGACACCAAAATTCTTGAGGCCCGCATGGTCGCCGAGACGCCGCTTCTCGCGCGCGGCGCATTTGGCGCGGTAGGGCTCGGGATAGGAGGAGCCGGTCTGCGCGGGGACGTCCTTGGGATCGAAGACAGGCGATTTCGCCATGATGCCCTCCTTATTTCGTGCCGTAGAGACGGTCGCCCGCATCGCCAAGACCCGGCACGATGTAGCCGTGCTCGTTCAGGCGCTCGTCGATCGCCGCCGTGTAGATCGGCACGTCGGGATGCTCGTCATGGAAGGCGGCGACGCCCTCGGGTGCCGCGACGAGGCAGATGAACTTCATCGACAGCGGACCGATCTCCTTCAGGCGCCGCACGGCCGCGATGGCCGAATTGGCGGTCGCCAGCATGGGATCGACCACGATCATGTGGCGCAGCGCCGTGTCGTCGGGAACCTTGAAGTAGTACTCGACGGCGACGAGCGTCTCGGGATCGCGGTAGAGACCGACATGGCCCACCCGCGCCGACGGGATGACTTCAAGCATGCCGTCGAGAATGCCGTTGCCCGCGCGCAGGATCGAGACGAAGCAGAGCGACTTCTCCGGCAGGATCGGCGCCCGCATGCGCGCGATCGGCGTGTCGATCTCGACCGAGGTGAGCGGCAGGTCGCGCGTCACCTCGTAGGTGAAGAGCATGCTGATCTCGCGCAACAGGCGGCGGAAGTCGCCGGTGTCCGTCTCCTTCCGGCGCATGCGCGTCAGCTTATGCTGCACCACGGGGTGGTCGATGACATGCACCTGCCCGGCCATACGTCTCTCCTCGAATGAGTGTCCGAATGATGTCTTAGAAGACCGTGCCGTCGCTTTCAACGCGAATAGGCGGCGTGCCGTCCGGCCGGAGCGTGCGCGCGATCTTCCGCCCCGCGGCCCAGGTGCCGCCTTCGAGCACCTTGGCGAGCGGAAGCGCCGCTGCATCGAGCTTGAGCTTCAGGCGGATCGCGTCGGCCACGCGGTCGAGCAGCGCCACGGTGAGGGCGCGCCACTCCACGACGAGACGCGAATCGACGCGGTGAGTCTGGCGAGTAGCCGCCGGGTCCGTCGGCCGCAGCACGTCGAGATCGACGAAAAGGCCGCCGTTCCGGTATTCCGGCAGGCCGGTCAGCGCATCGAGGCCGGTGACGGCGAACCCCGCCTCTTCGAGCGGCTCGATGAGCGAATAGGTCAGCCACTGCGAAAGCTTGTGAAAGGGAATGAGCCCATCGGTCGCATCGTCGGTCTTGATCAAGGGGTGGCGCCACACATCGCCGAGATTGACGCCATCGAGTTCGATGCGGCCCGGCCAGATCGGCGCGAAAACATCGAGCACGGTGCCGAGGATCTTCGCGGCCGCGATGCGCCGATCCGGCGCGCGCTCCGCCAGATAATCGACGAGATGGCCAAGACGCGGCGGCGAGCCGAAGATGTCGCTACGCTCCAGGAGAACCTGGCCGAGACGGCGCATGAGCGCCGTCCGCCCGGCGAGGCCGATAAGCGGATTGTCCGCACTGACCTGAAACGCGCGTTCGAGATCGCGTTCGGCCAGGTTGCCGAGCCGCTCGCCATCCGTTCGCAAGGGCTGCGCCCGGTCGGCCGAGAACAGGCCGTCCGCGAACATGTGGAGGGTCGCGACGGCCAGGCCTTCGGACCGGCCGAATCCGGCCGCAGCACCCGGCTCGCGGTAGGACCAGACAGCGCCGGCACCGGCGTCCAAGAGCACGCTCGGGATAACGAGGTCGAAACAGATGCGCGCGCACTCGGCGCGCGAGAGATCACCTGAGCGCGCCTTGAGCCGCGCCCACCGATCGGCGCCGCCCACCTCGAAGTGGCGCCAGCGGCTGTGATAGGGAATTGCGAGCGTGGGATAACGTTCCCGGATCGTGTCGAGGATGTAGTCGACCGCGCCGGCAAGCTTCGAGCCGTCATAGACGAAGCGGAGCGGCGCGCCCCTCTCGGCGAGATCGAGGATATGACGGCAGCGCGCGCGAATCGTCTCCGGCGACCTTAGGATGCGCACCGCTTGAGACGCGCCGTTCCCTGACGATGCTTCGCTCAAACGATGCTCAGTCTTCGAGCCCGCGGCCCTTGGTCGCGGCGAGGGCGGCCTTGTTGGGCGCCGGCTTCTCCGTGAAATATCCGGCGGCCTTCTTGGCTTCCATCTCGACCAGCGCATCCGCCGGCACGAGCTCGTCCGGAATCGACACGCGCTCCCCGACCTCGATCCCCTGGGAGACGATCGAGTCATATTTCACGTTGCTCATGGAAACGAGCCGGTCGATGCGGTGGATGCCGAGCCAATGGAGGACATCGGGCATCAGTTCCTGGAATCGCACGTCCTGCACGCCCGCCACGCATTCCGTCCGCGCGAAATAGGCATCCGCGCGATCGCCGCCGGGCTGGCGCTTGCGTGCGTTGTAGACGAGGAATTTCGTCACCTCGCCGAGCGCCCGTCCCTCCTTGCGGTTGTACACGATGACGCCGGCGCCGCCTTCCTGGGCCGTCGAGACGCAGACCTCGATGCCATGGGCGAGATACGGCCGGCATGTGCAGATGTCCGATCCGAACACGTCCGAGCCGTTGCACTCATCATGAATGCGACAGGCGACCCGGTGCGAATCATCGGCCAGCGCCTCGACATCGCCCATGATGTAGACGGACACGCCGCCGACGGGCGGGAGGAAGACCTTGAGGTCGGACCGCGTCACGAGTTCGGGATACATCCCGCCGGTATTCTCGAACAGAGCGCGGCGGAGGGTCTGCTCCGTGATGTGGAACCGCTCGGCGATGCCGGGCAGATACCAGACAGGCTCGATCGCCGCCTTGGTCACGCGGATGTCGCCGCTCGAGGACAGGATGCGGTTGTCGGGCTTCAGGCGCCCCGCGCGAATCGCGTCCTGGATCTCCGGCATGTTGATATGCGCCTTGGTCACCGCGATCGACGGGCGGATGTCGAATCCGGCGGCCAATTCCTCCGCGAACACCTGGCTCACCATGTGACCGTAGGGATCGAGCGCGACCACGCGCTTCGCATCATGCCACTGCGGAAAGGGGCCGATCGCTTCGGCCGGCTCGGTGTCGGTCAAGTCGGGCCGGCGTTCGGGGTCGAGATCGCCCGCCGCGACGGCGAGCGCCCGGTAGATCGCATAGGAGCCGGAATGCGTGCCGATGACGTTGCGGTCGCCCTGCCGCGTCACGGTGCCGATGACGGGCCCGCGCGCCTTGGGCGTGCCGGCACCCCAATGGATCGGCAGGGCCTGTCGCCCCTGACCGCTGGGATGCGAGGTCAGAATGATGTGTTTCGAGGACTTTGTCGGCGCCATGAATCCACCTTGCTCAGGCGCACAATGTGGGCGCGCGCCCGTTCGTTACTAGGCTCCTGTGGAAAAGTTATGAAATTATAACAAAATCCGTCAGTTATGACACGCGGCACGATTTTATCAGTGAAGCCAAGCCTCTAGGGGCTATCGGCGGCGGCCTCAGGCGGCCGGCCCGGCCCGGTAGCGGAAGGGCAGGCGCTTGGAAAGGGTCATCACGATCTCGAGCGGGCTCCGCTCCTGCCAGCCCGCGAACTCCTCGATCCCGATGCGCTCGTCGCCGTCGCGGCCCATCGCCGTCACGAGCTCGCCGACGCGCGCATCCTCGAGGCCGGTCAAGTCGAGCGTGGTGTGCTCGAGCGAGACGGACATGACCGGCACGCGCCGCCCGCGCAACAACACGGCGGCGCGTTGGCCTTTTGCCGGCATGCGCAGGCCGTTGGTGACGCCCATGGCGATGACGCCCGTCACCTTGGCGCTGTTCAAGCCATAAAGGCCGCCGATCGCGATGTCGCGCCCCGCCGGATGGCGCCCGACATGGATGAGCCGCGACTGGACGGATTGAAGGATCGGCTCGAACCCCGCGACCGACACTTCGCCCGCCGCCATCGGCGACAGGCCGTAAAGAATGTGGCCGACGCACACGGCGTTCGAGGCATCCTCGAGGCCCATCAGAACGCCGGCACTCGCGCGGGCCTGCGTCACGGCCACGCTGAGACCGCGCTTGGCGAGCGTGGCGATGATCGAATCGAACCGCTTGATGCCGCCGCCGGACCATGCGGCGCCCGAGCGGTCGGCAAAGGGCACGTGGGTGTAGACGCCTTCGACGACGACATTCGGCAAACGCGCGACCGCAAGCGCGAATGCCACCGCGTCGTCGGCAAGCACGCCGAGCCGCCCGAGACCGCAATCGACCTTGATGTAGACGGCAGTCGGCTTCGTCGCCGCCTTGGAGACCGCCTCCGCGGCCGCCATGCTGTAGATCGTCGGAACGAGATCGTGCTCAAGCAGCTCCGCCATCGCCTCCGGCAGATTGCCGCCGAACATGAGGATCTTGCCCGCGATGCCGGCCCGCCGCAGCGCGACCGCTTCGTCGAAATCGCCGGTCGCGAGCGCAAAGACGCCATTCGCCGCGAGACGCTCCGCAATCGGCACGACGCCGTGCCCGTAGGCGTCCGCCTTGATCGAGGCGATGACATGGGCTCCCGGCTTCAGCCGCTCCGCGAGCGCCCGGCAATTGCGGTCGAGAATGTCGAGATCGACTTCGGCCCAGGCGGGATGGGCCGATTCCGGGCGATTCATGATCGAACCCCAATCGCTGACAGCGCGCCCCGCGACCGTAGCAGCGCCGCCAAGGAGGGGTCAACGAATGGTCCGCTTTCCGCTACACTCGCCCGCCCGCCCCTATCGACGGCAATGCCCATGCCCCGCCCATCGCTTTCAGCATTCGACGGCCACGTCTTCGATGTCGCCGTCATCGGCGCCGGCGCGATCGGGTCGAGTGCGGCACAGCATCTTGCCGCGGACGGCTATCGTGTTCTTCTCGTCGACAAGGGCGACTTCGGTGCCGGCACCAGCAGCCGATCGGGGCGGATGCTTGCCTGCGGCATCCGCTATCTCGAACCCGGCGACGGTCTCGCCTACATGGCGCCGGGCTCTTCGCCTCTTTGGCAGTTCGTCCGCGATCCCAGGCAGTTCCTCACTGGTTTGCGCAAGGCGCGCGACTGCGCGCGCAGCCGCTCCGAGATCGTGCGCACGATGCCGGAACGCGTCGAGGCCAACACCTGGTTCTTTCCGATCTATGAGGGCGATAAATACGCGCCGTGGCAGGTCAAGTTCGGCTTCAAGCTTCTTTGGGCCATCGGCCCCAAGGACGTACCGCTCGATGATCGCGTGCTCACGCCTAGGCAAGCGCGGTCCGCGCCGCTCGCCGGGATGCTTCGCGACCCGGACCGGCTGCGCGCCGTCGCATCGTTCCGCGAGTATCGCTTCGAATGGCCCGAGCGCATCGTCATGGACACGGTGCTCGATGCCGAACGGCTGGGCGCGACCGTCCGGAACTATACGACCGTCACGAAGCTTCAGCGCGAGCGGGACGAACGTTGGTCGCTTGATTTGACGGACTCGGCAGATGCGACCACGAAAGCGCGCGTGAGTGCGGACGTCATCGTGAATGCCGCGGGCGTCTGGATCGACAAGGTCAATCAATTGGCGAACACCGCGGCGCCGCGGAAAATCACCGGGACCAAAGGCGCGCACATCATGGTGCAGCTGCCGCCGGAGTGCCGACGCTATGGGGTCATCACATCGTACCGAGACGGCAATCCGTTCTACATCTACCCATGGCGGGGCATGCATTACATCGGCCCGACCGACACGCTCTACGAGGGCGACGCGGATTCCGAGGTGACCGCGACCGAAGAAGAAATCCGCTTCCTGATCGATGAAGCCAACCACCTGTTGCCGGGCCTCGCCCTCAAACCGAAGGACGTCTTGTTCACTTGGGCGGGCGTGAGGCCGCAGACCTATGATCCCGACGTTGCGATGGGGCTCCGCTGGCGTCGGATGCACGATCTTGGTGATGCCGGCATGCCGAACGTATTGGCGCTCACGGCAGGCAATATCATCACCCATCGTCTGTCCGGCAGGGAATTGTGCCAAGCCGTGTCGGCGCGCCTTCGCCCGTCGGGCCCCCAGAAGACGCTGTCCTATGCCGCCAAATTGGCACCGGGGCGCGAGTCCTCGCCGTCCCTCCTCAACCATTGGACGGGCGCCACAATCGAAGATTTGCGCCACGCAGCCAGGCACGAACACCCCGTCACCCTCGTCGACCTCCTGTTCAGGCGCGTTGGCGCTGGCTGGACTGCGACGATGGCGCGCGAAGGAGCCCGGCATGCGTCCGAGACCGTCGCCGGCATCCTCGGCTGGGACGCCATGCGGATCGACCGCGAGGTCGCCGATTATCATGCCCATATCGCGCGCCTTCACGGCGTCCGGCCGGGCGACTAGGCCGAGAGCAGCGGCACAAAGCGGAGCGCGGCGAACGTCACTCCGCGGGTTTTGAGCCAAGCGCCCCACGCGGCTAAGCTGTCTTCGGGTCACAAGGGGGAGGCGAGGATGGGCCAGTACGACGCGCTGCTGAAGCCGCTCACCATCAAGGGGCTCACGATCCGCAACCGGATCATGAGCACGGCGCACGCACCTGCCTACGAAGAAGGCGGCATGCCCCGGGAGCGCTACCAGGCCTATCAGGAGGAGAAGGCCAAGGGCATGATCGGCCTCACCATGTTCGGCGGCTCGACGGGCGTGTCCGTCGATTCGCGCCTCGAATGGGGCGCCCTGCATTGCTACGACGATTCGATCATTCCCCATTTCCAGCGCATGGCCGTGCGCGTGCACGCGCACGGCGCCAAGATCATGGTGCAGATCGCGCATATGGGGAAATGGGCGCAGTGGGACCTTGCCGATTGGATTCCGTCGGTCGCGCCATCCGCCTCCGTCGAGCGCATGAAATACAGCTATCCGAAGACGCTCGAGGAATGGGACATAAGGCGCATCGTCAGGGATTTCGGCCAGGCGGCCCGACGCTGCAGGGACGGCGGGCTCGACGGTTGCGAGATTTCCGCCCATGGCAGCACGCTCTTCGATCAGTTCTGGTCGCCCGTTCATAACCAGCGCGGCGACGGCTATGGCGGCAGCCTCGAGAACCGCATGCGCTTCACCCGCGAAGTCCTCGAGGAGATGCGCCGCGTCGTCGGACCCGACTATGCCATCGGCATGCGGATGTCGGGCGACGAGCTGATCAAGGAAGGCCTGCACAACGAGGAGTGCGTCGCGATCGCGCATTACCACGCGGCGAACGGGCTCGTCGATTTTCTCAACGTCACCGGCAGCGGCTCCTTCAACTACATGTTCCATTCGCAGCTCACGCCGAACATGGCGTGGCCGGTCGCGCCCTATCTTCACCTCGCGAGCGCGATCAAGGCCGCGATCGACATTCCCGTCTTCCAGGCGTCGCGCATCAATGATCTGGCAACCGCCGCACGCGCGATCGAGGACGGCCATATCGACATGGCCGGAATGACGCGCGGCCACATCGCCGATCCCCATATCACGCGCAAATTGATGGAGGGACGCGCCGACGACATCCGCGAATGCGTCGGCGCGGCCTATTGCATCGACCGGCTTTATTCCGGCGGTGGAGCGCTGTGTCTGCAGAACGCCGCGACGGGCCGCGAAGAGACCATGCCGCATGTAATCGTCAAGGCGACCAAGCGCCGGCGCGTGGTCGTCGTCGGCGCGGGTCCGGGCGGGCTTGAAGCCGCGCGCGTGTCGGCGGAGCGTGGACATGACGTCACGCTGATCGAGGCGGCCGACCGCGCCGGGGGCCAGATCAACCTGGCCGTGAAGATCGGCCACCGCGCGAGCCTCGGCGGCATCACCCGCTGGCTCGAAAGCCAGGTCAGAAAGCGTGGCGTCGATCTCCGCCTGGAGACGGCCGCGACTGCGGAGATGCTGCGCGCGCTCGAAGCCGACGTGATCGTCCTCGCGACCGGCGGACGACCGAACAGGGGCATTGCGGCCGAGACGGGTCTCGTCACCAGCACATGGGACATTCTGTCGGGGCGCGTTGCACCGGCGGAGACGGCCTTGGTCTACGACGATCATGGCGATCACCAGGCCGCCTCGGCTGCGGAGTACCTGGCCGAGCGCGGATGCCTCGTCGAGGTGGCCACATGGGACCAGCGCATCGCGCCGAGAACAGGCATCACCAGCCGGCCCGTGCACATCCGCAACCTGCACAAGGCCAATGTCGTCATGACACCCGATATGCGCCTCGTCGGCGTCCATCGGGAGGGGAACAAGCTGGTCGCGGTGCTGCGCAACGATTACACGGAGACGGAGGAGGAGCGCGAAGTCGACCAGGTCATCGTCGAGCACGGCACGCTGCCGGAAGACGAGTTGTACTTCGCGCTGAAGCCGCACTCCCGCAATCTCGGCGAGGTCGACTACGACGCGATCCTCGGCGGCGCGCCGCAAACGCTGACACGGAACGCGGGCGGGCGATTCAGCCTCTATCGCGTGGGCGACGCGATCTCCAGCCGCAACATCCACGCGGCCATCTTCGACTCGCTGCGCCTCTGCAAGGATTTGTGACGGTGCGGGCTGCGCCTATTGCGCGGCCGTGTCGACACCCCCGGAGAGCTGGCGCCGGACGAGGCGCGCATAAAGGCCACCGCGCGCGAGCAGGGCGGGGTGGGTCCCGCTCTCGGTCACCCGGCCATGGTCGAGCACCAGAATCTGGTCGGCGCTGCGCACCGTCGACAGGCGATGGGCGATCACGACGGTGGTCCGGCCCCGCATCAGGCGATCGAGGGATTCGAGGACCGCCGATTCGTTCACCGCGTCGAGATGAGAGGTGGCTTCATCCAGGATCAGGATGGGCGCCTGTTTGAGAAAGGCGCGCGCGATCGCGACGCGCTGGCGCTGACCGCCCGAAAGCTGCGCCCCGCGCTCCCCAACCTTGGTGTCGAGCCCGTCGGGCAGCTCCTCGACGAACGCCTCGAGCGCGGCCTGGCGAACCGCCTGATCGAGCTCCGCCTGGGACGCCTCGGGCCGCGCGATGAGAATGTTGTTTCGCAGCGTGTCGTTGAACAGATAGGTGTCCTGCGCGACGAGCGCGATCCGGCGCCGCAGATCGTCGAGGGCATAGTCGCGCAAATCGGCGCCATCCATGCGCACGAGACCCTCGCTCGGATCCCAGAATCGAAGGAAGAGACTGGCGATCGTGCTCTTGCCCGCCCCCGACGGGCCGACAAGCGCCACGCGCGCGCCACGTTCGACCGCAATCGAAACATGGTCGAGTGCGCGCACATGCCGCCCGGGATAGGTGAAGCTGAGCGCAGACATCTCAAGAGCCGGCGCGGTCGAGAGCAGAGCCAGGGGTGCCACGCCCGGGCCGTCGACCACCGACGGAGCCTCGCTTTGCACGGCATGGAGCCGCCGCGTCGCGCCGAAGGTGTCGGCGAGCTGCCGGCCGACTTGCGCGATTTCCGCGACCGGCAGGAAGGCGGCCATGGCAATGAGCGTAAGCATGGGCAGGAGACCCGGATCGAGAACGCCTTGCCCGACGAGCGCCGCGCCGATCAGCGCGACCGCCAAACCGCCGATGCCGGTCGCCAGCTCCTGGCTTGCGGTCTGCCGCGACATGTCATCGAACAGCGCGAGGCGCGCATCGATCGCCGCCTTTGCCTTGGCTATGAAGGCATCGCCCCAGGGGCCGGCTTGCCGGAATGCGACGATTTCGGCGAGCCCCTGGACCGTGTCGACGGCGTGCGCGTTGAGCTCGCCCAACGCCTCGCGCGCTTCTGCGCCGAGCCGGTCGATGCGGCTCCGCCGAACGACCGGCACGAACGCCGCGAAGGCGAGCAGCGGCAGGAGCGCGAGCGCCATCGGCCAGCCGAAGGCGATGAGGATCGAAAGCACGGCCAACGGCACCAGCACCGCGACGAAGGCCGGCGCGATCGTATGGCCGAAGAAATATTCGACCATTTCCACGTCATGCGTCGCGACGCCGAGCAGATCGCCCGTGCGGCGGCGCGTGAAATACGCCGGCGCCAGTGCGTCGAGCTTCCGAAACAGGTCGACCCGCATCGTCGAGAGAAGCCGATAGGCCATGTCGTGGGCGAGCCAGGACTCCATCCAGTGGAGGACGCCGGCAAGCGGCGCCAGCACGCCAAGGGCGATGAGAAGACCGTCAAACGGCGCGCCGTTGCGGACCGCACGCACGATGAGCGCCGACAGCACGCCCACGCCGATGAACGCCATGACACGGGCGACGCCGAGCGTGAATGTCGATGCCAGGCGCGCGCGCCACGGCCGCACCAGGTCGAGCAGCACACGAAGCAATTGCGGCCAGCCGAGCCCGTCCGCCCTGATGATGCCTTCGGGCGGGGCGGACGGCACCACGGCTCCCATGGGCGCGCCGGCGGCGGCGCGCGCCTCTTCGCCCGGCGGCGCCGCGGCGAACAAAGCGGCGCCCTGATCCTGCGCCTGCGCGGCCATCAGACGGTGGTATAGCCCGGCCCCCCGCATCAGCGCGGCATGCGTACCGCTTTCGACGACGCGCCCGCCATCCAGGACGAGAATGCGATCCGCGCTGATCACGCTCGACAACCGATGCGCGAAAACCAGCGTGGTCCGGCCGGTCATCAAGCGATCGAGCGCCTCCTGGATGACCGATTCATTCTCCGCATCGACGGAGGAGAGCGCCTCGTCGAGGATCAGGATCGGCGCATCGGAAAGAAGTGCGCGCGCGATCGCGATACGCTGACGCTGACCGCCCGAAAGACGCACGCCGCGCTCGCCGATGACCGTCGCATAGCCATGCGGCAGGCGTTCGATGAAGCCGTGCGCATTCGCGGATCGGGCCGCCGCCTCCAATTCCGACGCGCTCGCATCCGGCAGGCCCAAGCGAAGATTTTCCTCGACGGTGCCGTGGAAGAGGTAGCTGTCCTGACTGACGATGGCGATCCGGCTGCGGAGATCGGCCTGCCGGAGGGAACGAAGATCATGCCCGCCGATCCGCACGCATCCGCCTTGCGGATCGTAAAAGCGGAGGAGCAGCTTGGCGATCGTCGACTTGCCGGCTCCGCTCGATCCGACGATCCCAATGCGCTCACCCTCGCGCAGCTCGAACGAAAGGCCGTCGAGAGCGCGTCGCCGGGCGCCGGGATAGCCGAACCGCACGTCTTCGAACGCGATGCGGGGTGCCAGATCACGAGCCTCCGCCGTCGGCCGGTCCGGATCCGTGATGTGCGGCTTCTCGGCCAGCAGCGCGAAGATGCCCTCTGCCGCCGACATCCCCACGAGGCCCTGGTGGAGGAGGCCGCGCAGCTCCCGCAAGGGACGAAACACCTCGACGCCCAGCATGAGCACGACGAGCAGAACCGGCAGCGTCATCGCGCCATCGGCGACACGATAGGCACCCCAGCCGAGCGCCGTCGCAGCCCCGATCGCAATGCCCGCATCCGTGATGCCGCGCGCGAGCGTGTTCGTTCCGAGCACCCACATGGTGGCCCGAAACAGGGTATGCGCGCGTTCCGCGAGGGCCTCCGCGCGCGCCCGGCTTTGGCCGAACGATTTGAGGGTGGTGAGCCCCTGGATCGAATCGAGGAATTCGGCGCCAAAGGCCCCGTAGGCCTTCTGGCGCTCGCGGCTCTTGCGGCTGTCGAGGCGATGCCACAGGGCCGGCGCCAAAAACGTCACGACCGCGGCGACCAGAAGGATGGTCGCGATGACGGGATCGAGCCACACGATGCCGAGGAAGATCAGCGGCGGCGTCAGCGCGGCGACGAAAAACTGCGGCAGATACTGCCCGAAATAGGTCTCGAGCTGCTCGACGCCCTCGACCATCGAGAGCACCACATCGCCCGTCCGCGCGCCGCCGAAATAGGCCGGTCCGAGCGTCGTCACGTGATCGTGGATCCGGCGGCGCAAGCGGAGTTGCACCAGAGCGGCCGTGCGGTGGGCGATCTTCGCTCGCGCGTGATCGAGCGCCGCGCGGGCGACCATGACGATGACGACGACAAGCGCCAAGGGAACGATGGCCTCGAGCGGATCGCCGCCAAGGATGCCGGCGAGCAGCCAGCCCAAGAGCGCAAGACGCGCGATCCCGGCACTGACCGCAAGCACGCCGACGAGAACGCCGAGCGCGATCCGCCCGCGCACACCGCTTGTCAGGTCCCAAAGCCGGCGGTCGAAATACAAGGATCGTGCTCCGTCATGCAATGAGCCCGGCCCGATAGGCACGGGGCCGATCTAGAATGCCCGGGAATTCCGGCTTGCTCGCCATGCCATCGCATGGCCCCCGCGGGCGGTGTGCGCGCATCCGCAATATAGGCGGCGGGAGGAGATGATCAACGCACGCGCCGAAAAGCCTGCTAGGCCGAGAATTCCCGGCGGATCCTGTCCGTGTGCTCGCCGAGCGCGGGCACGCGCCCATAGGCCGGCTCGACGCCTTTGATCTGGAGCGGCGGAGCCACGAGATCGATCGTGCCGCCCTCGGACTCGGCCGAGAGGCGCCGCAGCTGCACATGCCGCGAGAAATCACCGACGCTATTGAGCGCGCCGTAAGCGATCTGCGATTGCCGGAGGCGTTCGATCAGGGCCGCGCGCGTGAGCGTCGAGAACACCGCCGACATGGCCTCGTTCAAGATCGTCCGGTTGCGCACGCGGGCATCGTTATCCCCAAACTCCGGCTTCGTCGCGAGCGCTGGCTGTTCCAGCACTTCCGCGCAGAGGCGCTGCCATTCGCGCTCGTTCTGGATCGAGATCACGACCTGGCCGCCATCACCTGTCGCATAGGCGCCGTAGGGCGCGATCGACGGGTGGTTGAGCCCGACGCGCACCGGCGCCTTGCCGCCATAGTCGTGATGGAGGAGCGGCACGGACATCCAATCCGCGATCGCATCGAACAGCGACACTTTGAGCGAGGCGCCCTGCCCCGTCGCCATGCGATCGAGGAGCGCGCGATAGACGCCGGCCAGCGCGTACATGCCGGCCGCGATGTCGACGAGCGAGACGCCGACCCGGCCCGGGCCATCAGGCGTCCCCGTGATCGAGGCAAGGCCGGATTCGGCCTGGATCAACAGGTCGTAGGCCTTCATGTCGCGGTAGGGACCTTCCTCGCCGTAGCCGCTGATATCGCAGGTGATGAGACGAGGATGCCGCTCGCGGAGCGCAGCCGACCCGAAGCCCGCGCGCTCCGCCGCCCCTGGCGTCAGGTTCTGGATGAACACATCGGCGCGCGCGATCATCCGGCGAAGGAGTGCGGCATCCTCCGCCGTCTTGATATCGAGGACGATGGATTCCTTCCCGCGGTTGAGCCACACGAAATACGAGCTTTGGCCATGCACGACATGGTCGTAACCGCGTGCGAAGTCGCCTTCGGGGCGCTCGATCTTGATGACGCGGGCGCCTGCTTCCGCAAGACGCGACGACAGAAACGGTGCCGCCACCGCCTGTTCCAGCGAAACGACCAGTACATCCCCGAGCGTCATCATCCTCTGGCCTCGACCTGCCCGCCTTCGACCCTGTGCCGGCCCTTGGCGTCCTCAGGGGCCGATACCTCTGCCTCAAGAAGAGGCTTGTCCGGATCCACCGGCGCCCCGAAGCTAGCCGATCATTGGAGCCCGCCGAAATGGGATTCGAGTTGTCATGACCGTTCTATCCCCAGGCACGATCGGCATTTGCGGCGGATTCGCCGGCGGGCTTCTCCTCGGCGGGATCGGGCTGCGTGCCAATTTCTGCGTCATGGGCTCGATCTCGGACATCTGGATCATGGGCGATTGGCGGCGGTTTCGCGCCTGGCTTCTCGCGATCGGCGTGGCGCTTCTCGGAACCGAAGCGTTGCGCCTCATGGACGCCATCACGCTCGACGGCGCCGCCTATCTCGCCCCGTCCTTCGGATGGGTGGCGGCCATCCTCGGCGGCCTCCTCTTCGGAATCGGCATGACGCTCGCCGGCGGATGCAGTCACCGCTGCCTCGTGCGGACGGGTGCCGGGAGCCTCAAGGCTCTTCTTGTGGTCTCGGTCCTGGCCCTCTCCGCCTACGCCAGCGTCGAGGGCGTGCTGGCACCTGCCCGCCGCGGGATCACCGAATTCGGCGCGATGATGACGACGCTGAAGACGCAGGATGTTTCGGCTCTCGCGGGAGCCGCGTTGGGCCTCGATGCCGCCTGGCTTCGCACCGCCGTGGTCGCAGCGCTTGCCGTCTTTCTTCTTTGGTTCTGTTTCAAGGACCGCGCCTTCCGCAGCTCGGCACGCAATATCGCTGCCGGCCTGTCGATCGGCGTCATCGTGCCGCTCGGCTGGCTGGTGACCGGCGGGCTCATGGGCGATGTCAGCCGCGCGCCCGATTCGTTCAATTTCGTGATGCCGCTCGGCGATGGGGTCGGCTATCTCACCAAGGGTGAGCGCATGCTGAGTTTCGGTGTCGCCGCGGTGCCCGGCGTCATCCTCGGCGCATTCCTCGCCGTGGCCTGGCCCTGGCGATTCCGCATCGAAGGTTTCAGCGACGCGCGGGACACGATCCACCACGCGCTCGGCGGCGCGTTCATGGGGATCGGCGGAACGCTCGCGCTCGGCTGCACGATCGGCCAGGGAGTGACGGGCGTCTCGACGTTGGCACTCGGCTCTCTCCTCGCCTGGGCCGCCATCGTCATGGGAGCCGTCCTGGGCCTGCGCTATCTCGAATGGCGTGAGCGCGCCTAGCGGCGTCTGATTTGATAGCCGGATTTCTCCAAATCCCAGCAATCGTCGGTCGCGCGCGATAATTTTTCCTTCTGGATGCGTTCCGTCGCGGTCTTCGAAAATCCGTCGATGACGGCGACATAGCGCGGCACCTGGAAATAGGCGAGCCGCTCCTCGCACCACTTGACGAGGTCGAGCGGGGCGGTGGCCGCACCGGCCATGAGCTTGACGAACGCCTTGATCTCCTGCTCGCCCACCTCCGCATCGACGCCGATCACGGCACATTCCTCGACGGAAGGATGCGCCTGAAGGACGCGTTCGACCTCCCAGGCGGAGACGTTCTCGCCGCGCCGGCGGATGCTGTCCTTCTTGCGGCCGAGATAGTGGAAATCGCCTTCCTCGTCATAGCTCCCGAGATCGCCCGTGTGCATCCAACCGTCCCTAAGGGCGCGCGCCGTCGCCTCCGGGTTGCGGAAATAGCCCTTCATGATGAAGCCGGGCTCGCGCTCGCGGACCACGATCTCACCCATCACTCCGGCGCCAAGCGTCCGGCCCTCGTCATCGGTGATCTTGACCTCGAAATAGGGAAGCGGCCGGCCGACGCAACCGAGCTTGCCCGTGACGTTCGCCGTCGTGAGGCTCGAGCATTCCGACATGCCGTAATTCTCGCGAATCTGCATCTTGAAGCGTTCCATGAAAGGCTTCCAGACGGGCGGCGGCGCACCGCCGCCCCAGGCGATCCGCGCGGTGTGCTGACCATCGTCGGGGCGCGGCGGCTGCTTCAGAAGGATCGAGAGTATCCCGCCGAGATAATGGATCTGGGTCGCCTTGTAGTGGCGAACCTCGTCCCAGAATCGCGAAGCGCTGAAACGCTCGAGAAGCGCGATGGTGATGCGGTTCTCGAGCGCGGCCACGATCATCTGGCTGCCGCCGATATGGAAGAGCGGCTCCCACAGGATCGGGATGTCGCCCGCGCGAAAGTCGGCGACGAGCGAGGCCGCCGCGGCTGAGGCGCGCAGCATCTTGTCCGTCACCATGACGCCTTTCGGCGGGCCCGTCGTGCCGGAGGTGTAGCTGATCGAAAGCACGTCATCGTGCTTGGGCGAACCGGGCGGGGTGCCGTCATGGCCCGATGCCAAGACATCGTCGAAGGCGAGCGTCCGCGCCTGTGCGACCGGCGCCGTTCCGCGGCGCCAGATCGCGAACTCGGCATGCGTCCGTGCGAGCGCGGGCAGGAAGGCGTCCGCATAGATCGTATCGGCGATCACGGCGCGCGGATCGGAATGCTCCAAGAGATATTCGAGGCTGGCGCCGCGCAAATTCGCGTTCACCGGCACCTGCGTCACGCCGAGCTTCGCGCAGGCGAGAAACGTGAGCATGTGATCGGGGTGATTGGGAAGCATCACGGCGACGCGGTCGCCCGCGCTAAAGCCGAGCTGGGCGAGACCATTGGCCAAGCGGTTCACCTTGCGGTCGAGTGCCGCGATGGTGAGCGGCCGATCCTCGAAGAGGAGGTAGACGAAATCGGGGTCCGCCGCCACGCGCTCCTCGAGGAGACGGCGAATCGACGTGTCGTTGGGAACGTGAAGCATCGGCGCCTTGGGTTGTTGGGTCATTCCTTGAAGACTTTCCTCATCAAAATGCCGACCTCGGTCACGTCGGCCGCGATCGACGCTCCGGCCTCCGACAAGAGGCGGCGCTTCTCCGGCGCGCTCTCCTCGAAATCACCCTGCCATGCCCCGGCATGCCCCATCTGCCGCCCCGGCGGAGCGGAGCCGCCGATAATGGCGGCGACGACGGGTTTCGTCATATGCCTGACGACGGCCGCCGCCTCGACTTCCGACCGGCCGCCGATCTCGCCCACCATGATGACGCCGCGCGTCTCGGCATCGGCCTCGAAGAGCGAGAGCACGTCGCCATGCGTGGCGCCGATGACGGGATCGCCGCCGATCGAGACGATCGTCGTGCAGCCGAGGCCGCATTCGGTCAAATAATGTGCGGATTCCGCGCACATGGCGCCGCTTTTCGCCACCACGCCGATCGGCCCGCGCCGGAGGAATTTGGGATCGAGCTCGGACAGATTGGCGCCCCCGACCGTAATGCATCCGGCGGAATTCGGACCGAGGATGACGGCGCCCTTCGCGCGCGCATAGGCGGTCATGCGCATGGCGTCGAGCAGGGGGATGTTCTCGATGTAGAGGACGATCAGGCGGATCCCGGCATCGACCGCCTCGAAGCACGCATCGAGCGCGAACGGTGCCGGCACCACCATGAAGCTGGTATTGGCGCCCACAGCCGCGACGGCATCGTGGCAGGAATCGAAGACCGGCAGATCTTCGACGGCCTGCCCCCCGCGGCCCGGCGTGACTCCGCCGACGAGCGGCGTGTTCGAAGCGAGAAGCCGGCGGGCAAAGCTTCGGCCGACATTGCCCGTCATGCCCTGGATGACCACGCGCGTATCGGCATTGGTGAGGATGCCCATGCGCCCCTCAGCGCCCCGCCGCCGCAACGGCCGCCAGGGCCGCGCGCATGTCGTCATGCGTCGTGAAGCCTTCCGCCCTGAAGAGGGCCTGCGCCTCGGCCGCCATGTTGCCCACGATCCAGGTCACGACCTGCCCCACGAGCGGGGTCGATCGGTGGACCGACGTCACGGTCTCGGCGAAGAGGTGTGCGACCGGTGCCTGAAAGCGTCCGCCGATGAAGGTCACCTGCGGATTCATCGTGGCGGCGTTCTCGACGATCGGGCGCATGCCCCGCTCGCCCTGGAGCGGCAGCCCCTGCATGTCGACGATGCAGCGAACGGAGGCCGTCATCGCCGTCAACATATCGAGCACGGTCATCATGATGCCGGCGCCGCTGACGACCGCGACGATCGTACCATCGGGATCGATCTCGGCCGCGACCGCGCCGACCCGTCGGAACGCCTGCTCGATCTCCGTGCCGGGCAGGCGCTCGCCGTAAGGTTTCCATTCGGGATGGCGGAACGCGGCCGTTCGATCGAGCTCGACATGCACGCATCCGGCGGCGATCTCACCCGGGTCGCTGAGCGACAATCGATCGAGTTCGATCCGAACGCCGTCGCGTTGGAGGAGCGCATAGAGACCCTCAACCAGGCGCTCGATCGCGGCGCGCGCCGTCTCCGGGAAATCCAAATGCCCCGCAAGCCTTCGCGCAACGAAAGGGGAAAGTCCGATGAATGGATCGATGGGCTGGGAAAGATGCGAACCCGATGCGTTCGTCGCCTGAAGCACGTGGCAGCGCCGGTCGCGATCGAGCGCTGCGACGAGGCGGGTCTTCTTATCGCCGACCGCCGCAGCGGCCTCCGGAATGCCGAGGCCGTAGGCGCGAAGAAGCTCTCTACTTTCGGTCTCGGTCAGAATCACGTGGAGCAGCCGTGGCGGTTCTATTCCCGCAACAGGCGGGAGCCAGTGTCGCGGACGAGATCGACGAGGGCGTCGATGTCCGCCTCCGTCGTTCCGTAATGAAGAATGCAGGCGCGTAGCGCAAAC
>JBGPGW010000028.1:0-20006 GCA_041484095.1 Alphaproteobacteria bacterium
GCCCTTCGGTGGCGTCAAGGAAAGCGGCTACGGTCATGAGGGCGGCATCGAGGGTCTCGAGGCCTATCTCGTCACCAAGTTCGTGAGCCAGATCGGAACGTGATAGCGCCTCGCGGGGACCCGCCGCGACGGCGGGCCCTCGCGAGCCTCTCGAGGACGGTCAGTCGTCATGGGTTCGCGGATCGATGTCCGGCCTGTGGCCGGTGCGCTCGGGGCCGAAATCTTCGGCGCCGATCTTGCGCGGCCGCTCGATGATGCGACGTTCCAGGAAATCCACCATGCCTTCCTCGGCCATATCGTCATTTTCTTCCGCGACCAGCGCCTGACCCCCGAGCAATACAAGGCATTCGCACGGCGCTTCGGCGAATTGGAGGTGCACCGTTATCTCAGGGGTCTCGACGGGCATCCCGAGGTGCTGCCGATCGTGCGCGAGCCCGGCGACCGGGAGGTCTTCGCCGCGGGCTGGCATTCAGACGTGACCTATCAGGAGCGGCCGGTGCTGGGCTCGATGTTGTATGCGCGTGAAATTCCGGACTACGGCGCCGACACGCTGTTCGCGAATCAATACCTGGCCTATGAGGCACTCTCGCCCGGGATGCGGGCGATGCTCGACCGCCTCGTCGGCATCCACGGCACCGCCAAGGTCTATGATCCCTACGCGAAAATGGGGCTGCATGATTCGCTGCTGAAGGCCGATCGGCAGTCCGTTCAGTTGACAGAGGAGGTCGAGCATCCGGTCGTCCGAACGCATCCGGAGACGAAGCGCAAGGCCCTCTTCGTCAACCCGCATTACACGCTGCGCTTCAAGGACATGACCGCCGAGGAGAGCAAGCCGCTGCTCGATTTTCTCTTCGCCCACGGCATCCGGCCGGAGTTCACGTGCCGGTTCCGGTGGGCGGAGAATTCGATTGCCTTCTGGGACAACCGCTGCACGCTTCACACGCCGATCGACGACTACTTCGGCAAGAGACGGGTCATGCACAGGATCACGGTCAAGGGCGACCGTCCGGCATGAGGCCCGGCATGAGGAACAAACCATGACCTCCTACAAACGGCATGACGGCGATCCGGCGGCGTGGCGGGCCCGCGATCTCGGCGGCAAGGATGCGATCGCCTTCGATCTCGGCGCGCGGCACGCGGCGGCGTTGAAGGACGGGCTTCGTCACGTCGTGGCCCGCGGCATCGCGCGCGATCGCATCGGCCGCGCGGATTTCCCGCTGACGGCGGTGGCCGAGGACATGGCAAGGCTGCGTGAGACGATGGTGTCGGGGCGCGGCATCGTTCTCATCCGCGGCATGCCGTTCGAGGGATGCTCTCCCGACGAGATCGAGACGATGTTCTGGGGTCTCGGGACCCATTTCGGATCTGCCGTGTCCCAGAGCGTCATGGGTGACCGGCTCGGACATGTCATCGACGTGACGGATGTCGACCCGCATGCCCGCGCCTACCGCGCGCGGCGCGAGCTCAAACTACACACCGATCTGTCGGATGCGATCGCATTCTGCTCGGTCCGCAAGGCCAAGACGGGCGGGTTGAGCCAGTTCGGGAGCGCGCTCGCGATCCATGACGAACTCTTGGCGCGCCACCCGGATTACCTCGCCGCGCTCTACCGGGGGTTTCGCTGGCATCGGTTCGGTGAGCACGGCCCCGGCGAAGAGCCCGTCACCCCCTGCCGCGTGCCGCTCTTCTCCAACTGCGCGGGGCAGGTGAGTTGCCGGTACGTCCGCGCCTACATTCGGGAAGGGGCGCATGCCCTGGGCGAGCCGCTGACGGATCTCGAGACGGCCGCGCTCGATGCATTCGACGCCATCGCGGCACGGCCCGAGATGCGAATCGAGTTCATGCTGGAGCCGGGCGAGGTGGTGTTTTTCAACAACCTGACCGTGCTGCATGCCCGGACGGCGTTCGAGAACGATCCGGACCCGAGCCTGAAACGCCTCATCCTTCGGCTCTGGCTGGCCGTCCCGGGCGGCCGGCCCACTCTCCCCGAGGTGCAGATCTACAGCACGGGGTCCGGGGGCGGGGTGCCAAAGCAGGATGGCCGCGTGCCGACCTTCGAGCAGAAGGCACAGTCCTACTGAAGGAAATGCCACCCGTTCGGGGCGCGCGAGGAACTCAACAATATTGTTTTGTATCAAATACTTATAGTGAAACCGGTGCGCCCGGATGGTTAACGATCGCGCGGCCGGCCCATTCCGGATGCCGGGCGCCCATGGCGGTTAAAGCCTTATAACCGTTTGGAAATTAGCCGCAGAAGGACAAAAAGGGTTGCTTCGACGAAGGTCGTTAAGGTAAACAGCCGGGATCTGGACGGGCCACTCCTAGGGGGGAGGATGACCGCGCTGCGGAAATTTATTCTCACAGCCTGCATTTCGCTTTTGACCGCGACGACCGCCATCGGTGTGGCGGCGGCCGGACCCCATCATCAACGATCGGTCAAGCCCACGGCCGCCAAGGCCGTGACAAAGGGGAAGGCCAAATACGTCTCGGCCGGCATCAGACGCGCCCAGCCGTCCACGGCGCTCAGGAGAGAGATCGCGAATCCCGGCCTCAACTGCGTCCAGTTCGTCAAGGCCGTCTCCGACATCGCGTTGACGGGCGATGCCTGGATGTGGTGGCACAGGGCCGAGGGTCTCTACGACCGGGGCTCGGAGCCGCGGAAGGAGGCCATTCTCGTCTTCAAGCAAAGCGGCAAGATGACCCGCGGCCACGTCGCGCAGGTGACGGACATCATCGATGCGCGAAACATCCGCATCGATCATTCGAATTGGGCGCCGCGCGGCGGACTCAAAGGCCGGGTCGACCGCGACGTCATCGTTCAAGACATTTCGGAGACCAACGACTGGTCGCTTGTCCGCGTCTGGTACGACAAGGCGGATCAGTTCGGCCGTCCGTATCCAACCTTTGGTTTCGTCTATTCGCCGGAGGCATCCATCCAGTCCGCTTCGGCCGAGAACAATGATGCGCTGTTGCATCGCGCGTCCTTCGGCATGCCCGACGCTCGGGCCGGCGCCGTTACGCCGGCGGCGGCTCATGGTGGCCAGACCCCGCCCGCGAGCGCCGAGTACCCGGACCCGCAGCATGAGGAAACCGCGGCGGGCGCATCGAAGGTCAGAAGTGCGGATGCGTATTCGACCGTGCATCCCATGGGCATCGGGACGCAAAAAGGAACCCAGAGGCGCCACGCGACCCGTTAGCCGCGCGGCCCCTCGGGGCATGCCGCTTTCGCATGCAAGAGACAGCGCGACCCCGTGCCGCGCTGTCATCGTTTCGAGCCATGCTCTATCATCGCGCGACGTCGCCTGGGGGATCAGTGCCCCCGGAGCCCACCGCCAACGGAGAGCCGCGATGAAACCCCAAGCCGACGCCAAGGCAAGCTATCCCACGACGCCAGAAGGCAGCGTCTATCCCGACCGCCGCGTCTGGAAGATCGACGAGCTCGAATTCACGCCGTTCAATCGTTACGGCGACGAAGTCGCGAAGCTGTTCTGGGCGCCGGTCACGTTCGATCGTGCGACCGGCAAGGGGTGTTTCATCATCCGCTTCCTCCCCGGCGGCACTTCGACGCCCCACGAGCATTTCGGCTTCGAGGAGTTCTACGTCATCGAGGGCAGCGTGATCGACCATGACGGCGTCGAATACAAGGCAGGGCATTTCGTCTCGCTGAAGCCGGGATCGAAGCACTACTCCCATTCGCCGGGCGGGGCGCTGTTGGTGGCATGGCTGACCGACAACAATCGCGTTCTCGAATCCGGCGAGACACTGTCCTGGGGCGCGCCGCAGGGTTGGGCCGCGGCGCCGGCGGGGTCGATGAAGAAGGCCGGCTAGGTTCGGTATGCGCTCGAGGTGAACGGGCTCCGGGACAGGCAGCATGGGTGGTGAGGCGTTGCTTCCATCGACGGGCCGCGTGGTGATGATCTCCGGCGCCAATCGCGGAATCGGCCTCGCCATCGCGCGGCGGCTCCATGCCGACGGTTACGGGCTGAGTCTCGGCGCGCGGGATATCTCGGCGCTGGCCCGTGCGGTCGGCGATCTCGGGGACGAACGGGTGTTGCGCCGCCGTTACGACGCGGATGATCGGGCCACGGCCGATGAGTGGGTCAACGCCACGATGGCACGCTACGGACGGATCGACGCCCTCGTGAACAACGCAGGCATTCTCCGTCGTTTCCCGCCCGACGAACCCGACGAAGCCGCGCTCGACGAGATGTGGAACGTCAATGTGAAGGCTCCTTACCGGTTGACCGCGGCGGCCCTTCCCCATCTTCGCAAATCCGGATCCGGCCGCGTCGTGAACGTGGTCTCGACCGTCGGCCTTCGTTACAAGGGTGGTGCGCCCGGCTATGCGCTCACGAAATTCGCGGCCATGGCGCTGACGCACGTGACTCGCTATACCGGATGGAATGACGGCGTGCGCGTGACGGCGCTTTGCCCCGGCGAGACGCGCACCGACATGACGGCCGGCATCGTCGCCTCGGGGCATCCGGCGACCGAGCCCGGCACGCTTGCCGCCATCGTCAGTCTCGTGATCGCTCTCCCCAACGAGGCGTCCGTGGCCACGCTTCCCGTAAACTGTGTGCTTGAGAGCACGGTGTAGGACGGATTATCGCAGACATGACGGACGACGTGCGCGCCATCAAATCCGTGAAACTCTACTTCCAGGTGGAGCGCATCTTCAACGAGTTGCGGGCTCGCGGCATCGCCGACAACAGCCCGATCCGCATCGAAGACCTCGTGCCGTTCGACCAGTACCACTATCTCGGGACGGAGACGATCGACGAGGCGATCCGGGCGCTTGGCATCGGACCCGAGCGTGACGTCCTCGATATCGGCGCCGGAATCGGCGGGCCCGCCCGCTATCTCGCGGCGCGCGCGGGATGTCGCGTGACGGCCGTCGAGCTCCAGCCGGCTCTCCACAAGACCGCGGTCGCGCTTACCAAACGGTGCGGGCTTGCGCGGCTCGTCCGGCATGTGAACGGGGACGTGATGACGGTGCCGCTGGCGCCCCAGGGATTCGATTCCGTGGTCAGTTGGCTCCTGTTCCTGCATATCCCGGAACGGGCGCCGCTTCTCGCGCGCGTTCGCGCGGCCTTGAAGCCGGGCGGGAAGGTCTATGTCGAAGATTTCTTCGAACGGGGGCCGTTGACCGAAGCCGAGTGGAACGACCTTCGGGTCCAGGTCTATGCCCAGGCGTTGCCGCGTCTCAAGGAATGGGGCGGGCATTTTCGCGACGCCGGCTTCGTCGATGTGGAGATCATCGACATGACGGGCCGATGGCATCCCTTCGTGATCGAGCGGATGAAAGCATTTCGCGACGCGCGGCCGCGCAATATCGCGGTGCATGGCAAGGCCGTCGTCGACAACCTCGACGAGTTCTATACGACCATCGAGCGGCTGTTCGCGAGCGGGCATCTCGGCGGAATCCGGGTGATCGCGCGCAATCCGGGCTGACCCGCCGCGTCGAATTCCCCCGGGCGCCTCAGCTGTTCGCGGCGCGCTCGTCCGGCGCGGGGTCGCGTCGGGCCGAATGGGGCTGATCGAGGCCGAACGTCGCCCGCACGACGTAGAGCGGCCGCCCCTTTACCTCACTGAAGATGCGGCCGATATAGTCGCCGAGAATCCCGAGCGTCAGGAGCTGGACCCCGCCAAGGAACAGGATGGTCATGATGATCGATTCGTAGCCGGGCACGTCGATGCCATAGATGAGCGTCCGCAACAGCCGAATCACGATATAGAGAAAGGCGAGGCCTGAGATTGCGCCGCCGATGAACGTCCAGATGCGCAACGGAAAGTTCGAGAAGGCGGTCAGGCCGTCGACGCCAAGCTGGAACAGGCCCCAGAGCGGCCATTTGCTCTTGCCTTCGTGACGCGCGGCCTCCTGGTACGGAATGCCGGTTTGCCGGAACCCCACCCAGCTGTAAATGCCCTTCATGAATCGCGTTCGCTCCGGCATGCCGTTGATCACCTCCACGACCTTCCGGTCGAGGAGGCGAAAGTCGCCCGTCCCGCGCGGCAATGGCACGTCCGACAGGCGATCGAAAATCGCATAGAACAGCCGTGAGAGAAGGCGGGCGACCATAGTCTGGTCGGTTCGAGCAGCGCGAACGGCGTAGACGACGTCGAATCCCCGATGCCACGTCTCGATCATGGCGGGGATGATTTCGGGCGGGTGCTGAAGATCCGCATCGATCATGATCACGGCGCTGCCGGAGGCGTTGGCGAGACCCGCGCTGAGGGCGCGTTCCTTGCCGAAGTTCCGTGAGAGATCGATGATCTTGATGGCCGGCTGTTCCCGACGCACGGCCATGAGGCGATCGAGTGTGTCGTCCGTGCTGCCGTCATTGACGGCGATCACCTCCCACGTCATGCCGACGCCACCCAGAATCGGAACGAGCCGGCCGAGAAGTGCCGGAATGTTCATGCTCTCGTTGTAGAGCGGCACGACGACCGACAGCGTCGCACGCTCGTGGCGCGATGCCATCGCCGCAGTGTCCGGCTGGCCGCTCAGTCGCATGGCGGACGGGTGGGGAAAGGGCTATGTATCATGGCGTCCGCTGATTGCCCCTTTCGAGGAGCCAATTGGTCGGGTGCGTGGCGTTGCTCACGGCACCGCGCAGAGCGGTTATAAGCCAAGGGTGCATCTGGACGGAAGAGTGGGAGCAGCCTTGAGTCTGGAGCGTGGTGAATCCGACCGGCCGGCCGGCCGGTCGCGGGTTCCGGTCATCCTGTGCGCCGACGACTATGGACTGGCTCCGGGCGTCAGCGCGGGAATTCGCGAGCTTCTGGCGCTTGGCCGGCTGTCCGCGACGAGTTGCATGAGCGTGACGCCGCACTGGGGGGCCGAAGGCCCCCGCCTCGCGCCCTTTCGCGCGCAGGCCGATCTGGGGCTCCACCTGACCTTGACCGATCGCGCGCCGCTCGGGCGGATGCCGCGCCTGGCGCCGGCCGGCCGCCTGCCGACGCTCCCGCGGCTTATGGTGCGGGCGTTTTCAAGCGGCCTCGACCGCGACGAAGTGGCGGCCGAGATCGACCGCCAGATCGATCGCTTCGAGACCGTGATCGGGTCCGCGCCGGCCTTTCTCGACGGGCATCAGCATGTCCACCTTCTGCCGGTCATAAGGGACATCGTGGTCGATCGGTGCGAACGGCGATTGTCGGGGGCGGGCACCTATCTTCGGTGTTGTGCGGAATCGACCGCCTCCATCCTCGCGCGCGGCGTGGCGCCGGTCCGTGCGCTCGTCATCAGCGCGCTCAGCCGCGGTCTCAGCGCGCGCCTGCATAAGGCGGGCGTGCGCAGCAACAGCGCGTTTCGAGGCGTGCGGTCGTTCGGCGCCGACGAACGCTATGGCGCGCTCTTCCCCCGATTTCTCAAGACGCCCATTCCCTACATGCTGATCGCCTGCCATCCCGGCCGGGTCGATCGGCACCTTGCCGCCGTCGACCCCGTCACGTCGCCCCGCGAAGACGAGCTTCGCTATTTTCTCGGGGATGGCTTCCCCCGTGATCTCGAGGCGGCAGGGGTGTCCCTCGCGCGCCTCGGGGCTAAGGGCGGGTAAGGGCGCCGGCCGATGGAGCAAGTCGCCCTGACCATCGTCGCGGTCGCCGTGCTTCTGGGCCTTGCGAGCGTTCTTGTCCCGCTTTCCAACCGGATGCGGGTGCCCCATGCCGTGCTGCTCGCGGCTCTCGGCATCGCGTTGGGGTTGGCGGCCGTCATCGCGCGCGACAGTCATTTCCCTGGCGTTCCGAGCGCCCCATTGCTTGATTTCGGCCGTTTTCAATTTGATGCCGAGGCGCTTCTCTATCTCTTCCTGCCCGCCTTGTTGTTCACGGCGGGTCTTGGCATCGACATTCGGCGACTATTCGACGAGATCGCGGCCGTTCTGATGCTGGCGATCGTCGCCGTGCTCATTTGCACGGCTGTCGTCGGCTCGGCCCTCGGTCTCGTCAGCCGGGAAAGCTGGCTGATCTGTTTTCTCTTGGGTGCGATGGTGGCCACGACCGATCCTGCCGCGGTCGTGGCGGTCTTCCGCGATCTCGGCGCGCCACGCCGCCTCACGATCCTGGTGCAGGGCGAAAGCCTGTTCAACGATGCGGCCGCCATCGCCATTTTCACGATTCTGCTCGATGTGATTTCGGGCAGCCGGGCGGTGAGCGTCTGGGACGGCATCAGGGCCTTTCTCCACGATTTCCTGGGGGGCGTCGCGCTCGGATACGTCATGGCGCGCGCCGCGTTTTGGCTGATGCGCAGTCTCGGCGGCGCGCTCATCGCCGAGGTCACGATCACGATCGTGCTGGCCTATCTCACCTTCACGATCGGGGAGCGATATTTCGACGTGTCCGGCATCGTCGCGGTCGCGGTCGCCTCGCTGACGGTGGCGGCTTATGGGCCGATTCGCCTGTCGCCGCGCCACTGGAAGATGCTGGTGGAGGTCTGGCATCACCTCGAGTTCTGGGCCAATTCACTGATCTTCATGCTGGCGGCCATGCTGGCTGCGCGTCTCCTGTCCGAGGCGTCCCTGGATGATATGGTCCTCCTGGCCGTGCTCATTGTCGGCGCGATCGCCGCGCGCGCGATCGTCCTCTACGGGTTGCTTCCCGGATTGGCGGCGCTCCGGCTGATCCAGCCCGTCGATTCCCGGTACAAGGCGGTCATTCTTTGGGGCGGGCTGCGCGGTGCCGTGACGATGGTGCTGGCCCTCGCGATCGGCGGAAACGCGCATCTTCCGGCCGAGAGCCGGCATTTCGTCGCCGTGCTTGCCACGGGTTTCGTCCTCTTCACGCTGTTCGTGAGCGCGACGACCCTTCGTCCGTTGCTGCGATTGCTCGGCCTCGATCGGCTGGGGCCGGTCGAGCTTGCGCTGCGCAAACGCGTCATGGCGCTTTCGCGTTCAACCGCGCGGGCCGAAGTGGAGGCTTTCGCGCGCGACAGCAATCTCGACCCCAAATTTGTCCATGCGCTCGTCGCTGCCGGCCCGGTCCATGACGGTGAGATCGAGTCTCTCGATCTCACCCCGGCCGAACGGTTGCAGGTGGGCCTTCTCACCCTCGCGACACGCGAGAAGGCGCTCTACGTCGACCGAGTCGTCGAGCGAACGGCCTCAAAACGCCTTGTCGCCATTCTCGCGGCCGCGGCGGACCGGCTGATCGACCGGGTCAAGACGGGCGGCGTCGCCGGCTATGATCTCGGCGCACAGGATCTGATCGGATTTTCGCGGGCATTTCGGGCCGCCCATTGGCTGCAGCGCCGCTTCGGCTGGAGCAACGCGCTCGTGCAGAACATTGCCGACCGGTTCGAGATCCTCCTGATCAATCAGCTCGCGTTGCGCGAACTCGACAAGGTGAACAGGAAGTCCATTCGCGTGCTGCTCGGCGAGGATACGAGCGCGGCGCTCGGCGGGCTCTTGGCCGCGCGAATCGATGCCGTTCGGGACGCTCTTCGCGCGATCGAATTGCAATATCCCCGCTACGCGGAATCATTGCGCAGCCAATACATCATCCGCGCCGCGCTGCGCCTGGAGGAGGCGGACTACGAACGGAAGCTGGGCGATGCGCTCATCAGTCCGGAGGTGTATGCCGATCTTCAACGGGATCTGGCGCAACGGCGGCGGGCCATTGACAAGCGTCCGCCGCTCGACCTCGGCCTCCGGCTCGCGGAGATGGTGCGTCGCGTCCCGATGTTCGCCGATCTTCCGTCCGGCGCGATGGCGGCGTTCGGCCGCATGCTGCGGCCGCGCCTGGCCTTTCCGGGGGAGCGGATCATCCGCAAGGGCGATCGCGGCGATGCGATGTTTTTCATCACCGGCGGCGACGTCGAGGTCCAGACGCAGGGCGGCCCGATCCGGCTGAGCGACGGCGACTTCTTCGGGGAGATGGCCCTTCTCGCGCGCGGCCCGCGCAACGCCGACGTGTTCGCAATCGGCTTCTGTCACTTGCTGGCGCTCGATGCGGCGGATTTCGACCGCCTGCTCGGCGACCACCCGCGCCTCAGAACCGCGATCGAAGCCGCGGCACGCCAGCGCGCGTCCGAGAGTCTGGCCTAGCTCACGCGAACGAGCGGACGGCTCTAGTGATTGGCGCGCCGGATGATGGTTTCGGCGAGGCCCGTCGGGTAGTCGATGCCCGCCTTGGTCAGCCTCACGCCGTGCTCCTCCGAGGAGCGCACAAGGCCTTTCCGATCGAGGGCAATCCAGACCGAGCGGTTGTGCAGCCCGGTCGCATCGCGCGCCATGACGACCGCCGGACCGATGTGAAAGTGGTCGCCATGGGCATGCGGCAGTTGGTTCAAGACGACCTCGCCGGTCTCCGGAACCGGGGTGCTGAGATCCGGCGTCCGCGCAAGCTCTTGCAGGAGCGTCAGCGTCTTCAACTGGAGCGTGTTGAGTTTGAGCGGGTTCGTCCGTGGCGGCATTGGTTCTGTCCTGTCATGCGGGTATCGACGGCGGCGAGCGGGCGTGCCGAAAGGGTTAACAGAGGGTTTCCAAGGACACAAGCGGCGGTCCGGCTGTCATTTGGCACGCGCCTTGCGATACTCCATCCGAACCTCGACCAGGAACAGAGCATGAGCCTGACTTCTCAAGTCAAACCGGCCGCCGCCGATCGGCCGGCTTCCGATGTGACCAGCGCCGTACGGGCAGCAAGTGCCCGCTCGGGGGTAAAATTTTCCTACCTCATGGCCCAGGCGTCACTTGAGAGCGGCTTCCGGCCCGATGCCAAGTCGCCGACCAGCACCGCCGCCGGCCTCTACCAGTTCATCAAGGGCACCTGGCTCGACATGGTTCGCGCCCATGGCGCCAAGTATGGGCTCGCCGACTACGCCAAGGCACTCGAGAACGGAACGGCCGACGACGCGCTTCAGCAGAAGATTCTGAGCCTGCGGAACGATCCGAGGCTCTCCGCATCCATGGCGGCGGAATACGCGCGCAGCAACAAGGCGCATCTCGAAAAAACGGTCGGCGGGAAGATTGGCGACACGGAGCTCTATCTCGCGCATTTCCTCGGCCCGACCGGCGCCGAGCGGTTCTTGAAGGGCATGCGCAGCAATGCCGCAAACCCGGCGGCAGAAGCGTTTCCCGAAGCGGCGCAGGCCAACAAGACGATCTTCTACGACAACGGCCGCGCGCGCTCCTATACCGAAGTGCGCCAAATCTTCGCGGCCAAGATCGACGGCTCGTCGACCTTGGCGGCCGCGGCATCCCCGGCGCTGCCGCCACCACCACCGCCGCCGCCGCGACATATCGCCTTCATTCCGGAATTATCGCATGCGGGCAATGCAGTGCCGCAGATCAACTGGGTGGCGGCCGGAGCGCCCGCGCCGAAGTTGGCGCCGGCGAGCGAACTCTTGCTCATGCATTTGAGAAATCAGAGCGCGAGCGATCAAGGCGGCATCGCGTCGTTGCTCTAATATCACCGGCCCTCTGCGTTCAGGCCGTGACGTAAGAAGGCGGCCGTGGCACAGTCCCCGCCATCGGCCGTCTCAACTCCTCCCTTCGCATCGATCATGCCCATCCACCGTGGTTCGGCGTCGGACGCTCGCTCGATTTGGGCCGCCATGTGGCGCGGCGTGCGGAAGCGTTGCCCGTGCTGCGGGACCGGCGCGATCTTCAAGCGCTTCACGACCGTCAACGCCCATTGCGCGGCATGCGGCCTCGCGCTCCATCACCAGCGCGCCGACGACGCGCCGCCTTATTTCACCGTTCTCGTCGTCGGGCACCTCGTCGTGCCGCTCAGCCTCGTGACCGAACGGCTCTACGCGCCGCCTGTCTGGGCGCAGCTTGCGCTATGGCTGCCGCTGACGCTCGCCCTGTCGCTGGTGCTGCTGCCGTGCATCAAGGGTGCGCTGATCGGCCTGCAATGGGCCAACGGCATGCACGGGTTCAGCGGGCAGGCGGAGGAATGAGGGCCGGATGCGGCTCCGCGGATGATCGAATCTCGGTCAGATCGAGCGTGGCGTCTTGCCGTTCGCGCGGAATGCACAGCACGTTGAAGGATCGCACCGTACCGAACACGTTGTCGCTGCGGGCGAAGAAATTGTCCGGCGCATAGAGCGGGGGCGTGTGCCAGTACACGCGGTAGCCAAGCGTGAATAACTGGTCGACAAGAGCGCCGGACTTGTCCGGCCGATCGTTCTCGACATAAAGAATGGGGCGAGTCCGCGCGATCGTGGCGGCCGCCCCGGCGAGCGCGTCGCCTTCCATGCCCTCGATGTCGATCTTGATGAAATGGCATTCCTTGAGGGCCAACATGTCGACCGTCGCAACGGGCACCGTCTCGCCCTTTTGCCATGCGCCGAGTGATAAGCCGCCGAAATTGTTTGTACGGCCATAGTCGATCGGCGGGACGAGAATGCGGCCTGGCTGGCGTCCGATCGCGGCACAATGGGCGTGGACATTCATGAGGCCATTCAGGGCAGCGTTCGCGCATAGAATCTGGAACACGATCCGCTGGGGCTCGAATGCCACGACCGTACCGCCGGCACCGACGATCTTGGCCATCGCCACGGTGTGGCAGCCGATATTCGCCCCGAGATCGAGGACGGTTTGGCCGGGCTGGACGAATCGTGGGAGCAAGGCGATTTCGCTCTCGGAATACTCGCCGTAAAGATCGAGCGAGCGCCCGACATACGCATCCGACGTGAAGTAAAGAAAGGGCCCGTGCCGGCAGTGCTTGAGCCGTAGCGGTGGTTGCTCCAATACGACGTCGCCGATCATGGCAAGGTGCTCCTTCGTCGCGGGAAGAGAGGGATCACGTCCGGGCCGCGCGACGATTTCTCAGCTTCGGGGTAGTGCGATCAGCGGGCGCGCCGTTTCTTCGCGGGTCCTCGCGGCGGCACGCCGCCGCCGGTGTCGAGATAATCGTAGAGGATTCGGCCGTAGGGCAGCGTCAAGTCGGCGATGAAGTGGCGGGCGCCAACGATGCGCCGCACGGGCAGATCCGCGACCGGCGCGTTGACATGCGGGACCAAATGCAGACGCGCGGGCCCCATCCAGGAGCCTTTCACCTTGATCTCCGTCATCCCATAGGAGACGAGCTGGGCGATGGCGGGCTTGCCGTCGGGCCCCGGTATCAGCTTGAGGTTGACCTGCATCTTGGAGAGCGCCGCAACCGTCTTGCGCGGCTCCCGCGCGAACACTTCATGCTTGTAGGCCATGGTTCCCATGGCCACCAGCTGGCCCGCGTAGTGGAGCGTGCCGGTCAGCGTATCGGACACGAGTTCGAGTTTCGGGTTCGCGTATTTCTTGGGAAAGCCCCAGATCTCCCGGCCGCCGGCGATCGGCGCCTCGTCGTCGAGGTACATTTGCGCCGTGAAATTGCAGGGCCGTCCCTCGAAGGAGCAGGGGATGACGAGGCCCGTCTCCGTGTAGTCCCCGAATCCGGAGGAGTCCGGCATGCGGATGAATTCGTAGTAGACGACGTTCTCGGGGTCCGGAACGAGCGGCTCCGGCAGCGCGTCGCGGATGGCCCGCGGATCGCTTTCGTATATGATGATGAAATACTGGCGGTCGACGAAGCGGAACGGACCATGGGGGAAGCTCGGACTCGCCGCCGGCATCGACGGCAATTTGAGAATTTCGTCTCGCTTCATGGCCCCTCCCGGTTCACGGATACGTCCCTCGAATGGGTCTGGAATTCCGTCCGTGTCAAGTTTACTCGATACGCCGCGATCGCGCATGACGTCTTCTTTTTCGATATCGTTCGCGGCGTGCCCGGCGAAATGGATTTCAACGACGGCATCGGCGGGCGGACAGACGAGATCGGACAGCCAATCGCCACAGACGGTGGATCACCCGATGATGACGAACGGAATCGACACGCTTCTTGAGCTCTTTTCCCGGCAGGGCGGGCGGAGCTACCACGAGGACGTCTCCCAGCTCGATCACGCGCTTCAGGCCGGCGCGCTCGCGGAAAGCGAGGGCGCCTCGGCCGCTCTCATCGCGGCGGCACTCCTCCACGATGTCGGGCATCTCTTGGACGGGGATGAGGACGCAGCGCTTCGCGGGATCGACGACCGGCACGAGATCCGCGGCTCGGCCTATCTCGCGGCCTGGTTCGGGCCGGAGGTCACGCGGCCGATCCGCCTCCATGTCGACGCCAAGCGCTATCTCTGCGCGGTCGAGCCGTCCTACGCCTCGACCTTGTCGGAAGCTTCGGTGCTGAGCCTCGCCTTGCAGGGCGGGCCGCTCGATCCGGAGGCGGCGGAGCGCTTTCTCAAACAGCCCCACGGCATCGAGGCCGTGCGCCTTCGGCGTTGGGACGAAATGGCGAAGTCCGTCGATGCGGCGACGCCGCCGCTCGCGCATTTTCGCCGTTATCTCGCGATAGCGCTCGCCGATCGAGCCAAAGGAGCCGCCGCGAGCCCCTAGGCCTCCGCGGAGCGTTTGGCCTCCCGCCGGCGCTCGTTCATGTCGAGCGAGCGTTTTCTCAGCCGCACGGACTGGGGCGTCACCTCGACCAGCTCATCCTCGCCGATATAGGCGAGGGCACGTTCCAGTGTCATGTTGATGGGCGTGGTCAGCGTGACGGCGTCGTCCTTGCCGGAGGCGCGGACGTTCGTGAGCTGCTTGGCCTTGAGCGGGTTGACGTCGAGATCCTGCCCGCGGCTGTGCTCCCCGATGATCATGCCGGGATAGACGGCCTTGCCCGGCGAGATGAAGAGAGGGCCGCGCTCCTCGAGATTCCAGAGGGCATAGGGGACGGCGCGGCCGGATTCGCGCGAGATCAGCACGCCGGTGCGGCGGCCGCCGATCGGCCCCTTGTAGGGCGCATAGCCGTGGAACACGCGATTGAGCACGCCCGTGCCGCGCGTGTCGGTGAGGAACTCGCCGTGAAAGCCGATCAGCGAGCGGGACGGCGCGTGAAAGACGATTCGCTGCTTGCCGTGCCCGGTCGGCCGCAGCTCGATCAGCTCGCCCTTCCGGCTCGACAGCTTGTCCACGACGATGCCGGCGTAGGGTTCGTCGACGTCGATGACGATCTCCTCGATCGGCTCGAGGCGCTGTCCAGTCGTCGCGTCGGTCTTGAACAGGACGCGCGGGCGGCTGACGGAAAGCTCGAACCCTTCGCGCCGCATCGTCTCCACGAGGACGGCAAGCTGCAGTTCGCCGCGCCCCGCGACGTCGAACGCGTCGGCGGTCTCCGTCTCGCGGACATGGATCGCGACATTGCCTTCGGCCTCGCGGAACAGGCGCTCGCGCAACAGCCGCGAGGTGACCTTGTCGCCCTCCGTGCCGGCCAACGGCGAATCGTTGATGGAAAACGTCATCGCCAGCGTCGGCGGATCGACGGGCTGGGCCGGGATCGCGTCCATGACGTCCTCGGCCGCGAGCGTGTCCGCGACGGTGGCCTTGGTGAAGCCCGCGAGGGCGACGATGTCGCCGGCCTCCGCCTCGTCGAGCGAGGTGCGTTCGAGACCGCGGAAGGCCAGGATCTTCGTGATCCGCGCCTTCTCGACGAGCGTCCCGTCGGCGGACAGCGCCTTGAGTGTCATGTTCGGGCGGACGATTCCGGAGGCGATGCGGCCGGTGAGAAGGCGGCCGAGATACGGGTCGCGTTCGAGCGTGATCGACAGCATCGCGAACGGCCCGTCGCTCGTCACGTTCGGCGGCGGGACATGGCGGCGGATGAGATCGAACAGGGGGTCGATATTTTCTCTCGGCCCGTCGACCGTCTCGCTCGCCCAGCCCTGTTTGGCGGAGGCGAAGATGGTCGGGAAGTCGAGCTGGGCGTCGCTGGCGTCGAGCAGGGCGAAGAGATCGAACGTCTCGTTCTGCACCTCGAGGGCGCGCTGGTCGGTGCGATCAACTTTGTTGATGACGACGATGGGCTTGAGGCCGAGCCGCAGCGCCTTGCCCAGGACGAATTTTGTCTGCGGCATCGGCCCTTCGGCCGCATCCACCAGAACGAGCACGCCATCGACCATGCTCAGGACCCGTTCGACCTCGCCGCCGAAATCGGCATGGCCGGGGGTATCGACGATGTTGACGCGGGTCCCGCGCCACTCCACCGACGTGCATTTGGCCAGGATCGTGATGCCGCGTTCGCGCTCCTGATCGTTCGAATCGAGCGCGCGCTCGGCCACCTGCTGGTTCGGGCGGAAGGTGCCGCTTTGGCGCATCAGGCAGTCGACCAGGGTGGTTTTGCCGTGGTCGACATGGGCGATGATCGCGATATTTCGCAAGTTCATGAGGTCTATATGTGTGATTGCTGTGCCAGCCGGCCCACGTCGGGCCAGGGCGTGTGTGACATATCGTGCCGATTAGCGGTTTGGCAAGGGCGGATTGTGGATTTTTATCATGGCCTTGGGGGCGGTCCCTGAATGCCGGTGCGGCGCGGATGAGGCGCTGGCCATGGTCCGCCGGGTCGCGCCCGGGCGATCAAGGCGCCAAATCGTCCCGCTCGATGCCGTTCAGTCGATAAGGGCGCGCGCCTTGGCCACCATGTCGTCGGATGGGCCCGACGCATCGAGGCGCCGCCATGTGATGGGGCCGCAGTCCAATTGTCGCTGGCGGCGGAGCACGTCGACGGTCGCATCGGAGGCGTCGCCGCGCCGGGTCTCGATGCGCTGTTCGAGCGCGGATATCGGTGCCTCGAGCCACAGCCCGGTGAACGGCACGCCGAGGGTGCGCGCGACATCCTCGATCGCGGCGCGTTCGTGCGGCCGCGCGAAAACGGCGTCGGCGACGACAGAGTGGCCGGCGTCGAGGACAATCCGCGCGAGCTCGTCGATGCGCGTGTAGATCCGCTCGCTCACCTCGGGTCGGTAGGCCTCGGGCGCAAGCCGCACGATCGGCGCGACGCCAAAGAGATTCTTCCGAATGACGTCGCTCCGGAGGATCACGGCGCCCGGCGCCGCCCCGTAAAGCGGCGCCAAGGCCCGGGCGAGGGTCGACTTGCCCGTGCCGGATAATCCGCCGATCGCGAGAAGACGCGCCGGCCGCGGTGCAAGGACGTCGAACGCATGACCCAAATACGTCCGCGCGTCGGCGGCGAGGGCGCGTGCATGCACGGGGTCCGTCTGCACCGTCGCGGCGACGGCGCTCACATGCGCGCGGATGGCCGCGCGGCAACCGAGAAAGAACGGCATCAAGGCGAGCCCATCCCACCCGTCGCTCATCGCGAGATATCGGTTGAAGACGAGATTCGCCAACCCCCGCAATCCCCGATGGTCGAGATCCATGAGGAGGAAGGCCAAATCATAGAGAACGTCGATCCAGGCAAGCGCATCATCGAACTCGATCCCATCGAAGGGCACGGGGTGGCCGTCGAGCATCACGATGTTTCGCAAATGGAGATCGCCATGACACTGCCGCACTTTGCCATTCGCCCGCCGATGATTGAGGAGAGCGGCATGGCGATCGAGCGTCCGGCGGCAGACCGAATCGAGTCGCGCGGTCTCGGCGGGATCGAGGATCGCGGGATCACACGCCGCGAAGGCCTGTCGGTTGGAATCGAGAATGCGGGACATGGCGTCCGGACCGCCATGGTCGATCGACGTGTCGGCGCCGGCATGGAAGGCCGCGATGGTCTCGCCGAGCTCTTCCATGAGCGCGTCAGTGATCGCTCCCCGCTCGGCCATGCGGTTCAGCACGTTCTCTTCGGCAAAGCGCCGCATGACGACCAGCCACTCGATGGCCTCGCCCTGGCCGTCAAGGCTGAGGCGACCGGCGGTGTCCCGCGTGACGGGCACCGCGCGCTCGTAGAGCGTCGGCGCGGTCCGGCGGTTGAGCGACAATTCCCGTTCGCACATCTGCCGCCTTCGCTCGACCGTGCCGTAGTCGAGATAGGGCAGGCGCACGGCGCGTTTCAGCTTGTATGCCCTCGGCCCGGCAAGGAAGACGATCGAGCAATGCGTCTCGATTCGCTCGACGCGGTCCACGCCCGGTGGATAGGCCGCGGGATCGGAAAGAAAGGCGACGACCGCGCGTTGCCTGTCCGTCGTCATCGATGTGCCGTCTTCCTTCATGAGTCCACACGGCTTCGCCGTCGAGCGAGGATCGACGACCGTGTAGGCTCTGGCAACGGCGAATGCAGCACACTGAGCCAGATCAATCGAGGACCCCCATGATTCGTCTCCACTGCGATCGATGATGACGCCGACCGAATCGTCTCCGCCACCGCTGCCAGGCCAACCGGCGCTTCGCCGGGCGCTGGGCCTTTCGTTGCTGCTTTTCTACGGGCTCGGCACGATCGTCGGCGCGGGAATTTACGTGGCTGTCGGCCAAGTCGTCGGACGGGCGGGGGCGTCGGCGCCGCTGTCCTTCGTCCTCGCGGGCCTGCTGTCCTCGCTCACCGGTCTGTCCTATGCCGAGCTTTCGGCACGCTTCCCCGAGGCCGGCGGGGGCGCCGTCTATGTCAAGGAGGCGTTCGGCTCCGATGCCTTGTCGCGGGCCGTCGGTCTTACGATCGCGCTTGCCGCCATCGTCGCGACGGCATCGATCGCGCGTGGCAGCGCCGGCTATCTCCAGCAGTTTCTCCCCGTCGGCGAAGCGGCGGCGACGGCGCTTGTCGTTGCCGTCTTTACCGGTGTTGCATGCCTCGGCGTGGCCGAAAGCGTCTATGTCGCTGCGGCGATCACGATCGTGGAGCTCGGCGGGCTTGTCTTCGTCGTGTATGCTGGCATGCCCTCGGTCCTCGGACACGCCGACCTGGTTGGGACGGTGTTCCCGCGATCCTATGCGAGCGGCGTGGGGTTGCTGACCGGCGCCTTCGTTTCGTTCTTCGCCTATATCGGCTTCGAGACGATGGCGACCATGGCGGAGGAGACGCACGAGGTCGAACGGACCGTGCCGCGCGCAATTCTGTTGGCGATCGGACTCGCGACGGTGCTCTACGCGCTCGTGGCGCTCGTGGCGGTCGCATCGGTTCCGCCACACGACTTGGCGATTTCGACGCGCGCGCTCTGCCTCATCCTCGAGGCGAATGGATGGCGGTGCGGGTCGACCTTCGGGGTCGTCGCGCTGCTCGCGACGCTCAACGGCGTTCTTCTCGAAATACTGATGCTTGGGCGGCTGTTGTATGGCATGGCGCAGCGCGGCTGGGCGCCGGGGGTATTGGGGACCGTCAGCAAGCGGACGAGGTCGCCGATGCTGGCGACCCTGCTCGCCGGCGGTGTCATCCTGATCCTGAGCGTGACGATCGATTTCTCGCGGCTCATTGCGCTGACGAGCACGATCACGCTTGGCGTGTTTCTCGTCGTCAATCTCGGCTTGTGGCGGCTGAAGCGGCGGTTTCCGGACCGGGACGTGCCCGTGCGGGTGCCGGACTGGTGTCCGCTGGCCGCGGCACTGGCCTGTCTCGTGCTGCTGGCGGGTGACTTTGTCGGCTGAGGCGCGGGTCAGCCGGAGAGAGCGACGCAATCTTCGGGTCGCCAAACGAGCCAAACCATCGCGCCGACAGGCAGATGATCGCGCCCTTGGCGCGAGACATTCGTGATGGAGGCGGCGACCGTGCGCCCGGCTCGCGTCCTCGACAAGGATTTGGCTCTCCCGCCCGTAATAGACGTGCTGGACGACGCGGCCCCTGAGCGCGATTGCGTCTTGGCTCGGCTCCTCGCTCGCGACGCGCATCCTCTCCGGCCGCACGGCGAGACAGACGGCGCCGCCCGCCGGCCGGTCATGGGGGATTCCGAGCGAACCCAGCCCGGCGATGTCGATCGCCGATCTGCCCTGGCGCCGTGCCGGACACCACGCCATCGAAAAGATTGGCCCGGCCGATGAAATCGGCGACGAACCGGCAATTGGGAGCCTCGTACAACACGCTCGGCGGTGCGACCCGGCGGAGACGAAACTCCGGCGCCTTATTCCATGGCCTGGGTGTCTTGCCATGACCGACCCCCTTCGTCCTTCGGCTCTTTAGGACGACGGCAACGGCCGCATCTGTCTGTCTGGGTGGCGAGTGGGAATGAACCGGTCAGGCGCCGCGCCCGGACGAAGCAACGGAATCCCGGCTCTCGTCGGGACGCCGGCGTCCAGCCAGCGCGGCATTCTCGATACGAATCCGATGCCAGAGTA
>JBGPGW010000029.1:0-19811 GCA_041484095.1 Alphaproteobacteria bacterium
GACGGCGTCGTCAGGCGCTTCCGGCAGGGCGACGCCGTGCTCGAGGTGCTGCAGGGCGTGACGTTGTCGCTCCATCCCGGCGAGCTCGTGGCGCTCGTCGGCCCCTCCGGCGCCGGCAAGTCGACGCTCCTCCATATCGCGGGCCTTCTCGAACGGCCCGATGCGGGCGAGGTGCGAATCGAGGGAACGGCCTGCGGCGCCATGGGCGAGGCGGCGCGGACGGCGCTGAGGCGCCGCGCGCTCGGCTTCGTCTACCAGTATCACCATCTCCTCGGCGAATTCTCGGCCCTCGAGAACGTCGAGATCCCGCAGCTGATCGCGGGTGTGGGCGTCGGTGCGGCGCGGGCGCGCGCGAACGAATTGCTGACCATGGTGGGCCTTGCGCCCCGCGCGAGCCATCGTCCCGCCGAGCTCTCGGGCGGGGAGCAGCAGCGGATCGCGCTCGTGCGCGCACTCGCCAATCGCCCGAAGGTGCTCCTGGCCGACGAGCCCACGGGCAATCTCGACCACGCGACGGCCGACGGCGTCTTCCAGCACCTCATCGATATCGTGCGGGCCTCGGGGCTCGCCGCGCTCATCGCGACCCACAATCTCGAGCTCGCGGGGCGCATGGACCGCATCCTCACGCTCCGCGACGGGGTGATCGCCGAAGGGTGAGGGGCGGTCGCGAACGACGCTCGGGCGAGAATGCAGCGACAGGGTGAACGGCGATGGCGATCGCAACGCAGATCGAGAAGCACGGGCTGTTCAAGGCGCTGCATGAGCGGCCCGGGACCTTCGTCATCCCGAACCCATGGGACGCCGGAACGGCTCGAATCCTGACGGCGCTCGGCTTCGAGGCGCTGGCGACGACAAGTGCCGGGTTCGCGTTTTCGGTCGGACGCCGCGACTCGGCCGCGGCGATCACGCGCGACGAGATCTTGGCGAACGCCCGGGCCATCGTCGATGCCACGCATTTGCCGGTGTCGGCCGATCTCGAAGGCGGCTTTGGAAGCGCGCCGGAAGCATGCGTTGAGACCATTCGCCGCGCATCCGCCATCGGATTGGTCGGGGGCTCGATCGAGGACGCGAGTGCTGACCCGCAAAATCCGATTTTCGATTTTGGGCATGCCGTGGAACGGGTTGCGGCTGCCTCGGAGGCCGCGCATTCGCTTCCCTTCGTCTTGACCGCGCGAGCCGAGAACTTTCTCCACAATCGTCCCGACCTCGACGAAACGATTCGCCGGCTGCAGGCGTTCGCGGCAGCAGGTGCTGACGTGCTCTACGCGCCGGGATTGCCGAGCCTCGAGGCGATCCGAACGGTCTGCGCCGCCGTGGGAAAGCCGGTGAACGTCGTCATGGGCCTCAAAGGAGCGACCTACACCGTGCCGGAGCTTGAGGCGGCGGGCGTCAAGCGAATCAGCGTCGGCGGCGCGTTCGCCCGGGCCGCTCTCGGCGCCTTCATCCGCGCGGCGCGCGAGGTAAGGGACAAAGGCACATTCACTTTCGCGGCCGACGCGATCCCGCACGCCGAGGCAAGCGGCTACATGGCGGCCGCCAAACGGTAAGAAATTTCGGAACGCCACTATGGAGCGCTCGCCAATCGCATTCGAGAATGCCGCGTTCCGATCGGGGCCAATCGTTCGCCGCACCGAGGGCGTGTAACTCGCTCGATTGAGACAATCGAGGTCATCATGAGTTGGGACCTGCCATCCGATTCATAATTTAATGTGGATAAGTTTCGACCCGTGAGACCCGCCTGCTGACACAACGCGCTGCCTGTGCGACCTTCGGATCGGGAAGACACGCACGATGCCGCACAGCCCCTTCGTCAATCTTCGCGTCCACAGCGCCTACTCGCTGTCCGAAGGTGCGATCACGATCAAAGACCTCGTGACGCTGTGCCGGCGCCATGCCATGCCGGCGGTGGCGATCACGGACACGGCCAACCTGTTCGGCGCGCTCGAATTTGCCCTCGCCTGCGCCGAGGCGGGCATTCAGCCCGTCATCGGCTGCCAGGTGCCGGTGCGCCGCGCGATCGAGCGCGGGGCCGGGGCGGGGGCCGGTGCCATCGACGATGCGCTCGTCCTCCTGGTCCAGAACGAGGAGGGGTACCGCAATCTCCTCGATCTCGTGAGCGCGGCCTATCTCGAGGCCGACGGCGTCGATGCGCCGCATGTGACGCTCGATCGCCTCGCGCGCCGGACGGGCGGGCTCCTGGCGCTGACCGCGGGCCCGCAGGGCGCGATCGGCCGCCTGCTCGCCGACGGCCAGGACAGCGCCGCCGAGGCGATGCTCTCGACGCTCATGGCGCTGTTTCCCGGGCGGCTCTATGTCGAGATCATGCGCCACGGCATGGACGAGGAGCGCCGCATCGAGCCGCGCCTTCTCGATCTCGCCTACCGGCACGCGCTGCCGCTCGTCGCGACGAACGACGTGTTCTTCGCGGATGCGCCGATGTACGAGGCGCATGACGCGCTTCTCTGCATCTCGGGCAAGACCTTCGTCAACGAATCGAACCGCCGCCGCGCGACCCCCGATCATCGCTTCAAGTCGGGCGAGGAGATGCGGGCACTCTTCGCCGATCTTCCCGAGGCGATCGACAACACGCTCGCCATCGCCCAGCGCTGCGCCTACATGCCCGAGCGCCGCGATCCCATCCTGCCGGCCTTCCCCGCGAGCGGGGAGGGCGGCGAGGCCGAGGAGCTGCGGCGGCAGGCCGGAGCGGGGCTCGATGCGCGCCTCGCGAAGCACGTCTTCACGCCAGGGATGGATGCGGCGTCCCGCGATGAGGCCGCGCGGCCCTACCGGGAGCGGCTCGCCTTCGAGATCGACGTCATCGTCAAGATGGGGTTCCCCGGCTATTTCCTGATCGTCGCGGATTTCATCCAGTGGGCCCGCCGCGAAGGCATCCCGGTCGGCCCCGGCCGCGGCTCGGGGGCCGGCTCGGTCGTGGCCTGGGCGCTCACCATCACCGATCTCGATCCCTTGCGCTTCGGCCTCCTGTTCGAGCGGTTCCTCAACCCCGAGCGCATCTCGATGCCGGACTTCGACATCGATTTCTGCCAGGACCGGCGCGACGAGGTGATTCGCTACGTCCAGGCCAAGTACGGGCACGATCGCGTCGCCCAGATCATCACCTTCGGCAAACTGCAGGCGCGCGCGGCCCTTCGCGACGTCGGCCGCGTGCTCCAGATGCCCTACGGCCAGGTCGATCGCCTCTGCAAGCTCGTGCCCAACAACCCGGCCAATCCCGTGACGCTTCGACAGGCGATCGAGGGAGAGCCCGAGCTCCAGAACCAGCGCGATTCGGATGAGACCGTGGCGCGCCTCCTCGACATCGCAGAGAAGCTCGAAGGTCTCTACCGCCACGCCTCGACGCATGCGGCCGGCGTCGTGATCGGGGACCGGCCGCTCCGCGAGCTGATCCCGCTCTACCGCGAACGGGGCTCCGACGCGGCGATCACGCAATTCAGCATGAAGTATGTCGAGCTCGCGGGTCTCGTGAAGTTCGACTTCCTGGGGCTCAAGACCTTGACCGTCCTCGCGCGCTGCACGGACTTGCTTGCGCGGCGCGGAATCGTCCTCGATCTTTCGGCCCTGCCGCTCGACGACAAGCCGACCTACGAGATGCTCGGCCGCGCCGAGGTGACGGGCGTGTTCCAGCTGGAAAGCTCGGGCATGCGCAACGTGCTGCGCCAGACGCGCCCGGACCGGTTCGAGGACATCATCGCGCTCGTGGCCCTCTACCGCCCGGGCCCGATGGACAACATCCCGCGCTACATCGCCTGCAAGCACGGGCAGGAGGTGCCCGACTATCTGCACCCCTCGCTCGAAGGCATTCTCAAGGAGACGTTCGGCGTCATCATCTGCCAGGAACAGGTGATGCAGATCGCGCAGGTGCTCTCCGGCTACACGCTGGGCGCCGCCGATCTGTTGCGCCGCGCCATGGGCAAGAAGATCAAATCCGAGATGGCGGCCCAGCGGCAGAACTTCGTCAATGGCGCCATTGCGCGCAACGTCCCGAAGGCGCGCGCGACGCTCATCTTCGATCAGGTCGACAAGTTCGCGGGCTACGGCTTCAACAAATCCCACGCGGCCGCCTACGCCATGGTCGCGTACCAGACCGCCTATCTCAAGGCCAACTACCCCGTCGAGTTTCTCGCGGCCTCCATGACTCTCGACATGGGCAACACGGACAAGCTCGGCGTGTTCCGGCAGGAGCTGGACAGGCTGCGCGTCCGGCTCCTGCCGCCCGACATCAACCGCTCCGACACCGTGTTCACCGTGGAGATGGAAACGGACGGGACCCAGGCCGTGCGCTACGCCCTCCCGGCCGTCCGCAACGTCGGGCAGGCCGCCATGGCGGTGCTGGTGGGCGAGCGCGAGGCCCATGGCCCCTTCAGGAGTCTTGCGGATTTGGCCGAGCGGGTCGATGCGCGCGTCATCAATAAGCGCCAGCTCGAAAGCCTCGTCTGCGCCGGCGCCTTCGATGCGATCGAGCGCAATCGCGCCCGCGCCTTCGCCGCGATTGAGCCCATGGTGCGACGGGCAAGTGCCGCGACCGCCGATCGCGGCAGCCAGCAGCAGGGCCTGTTCGGTGCCGCCGATGCCGGGACGGGGGCGGGATTGGCCATTCCCGACGTGTCCGACTGGTCCGATTCGGAACGCCTGCGCCGGGAGTTCGAGGCCGTCGGCTTCTATCTCTCGGCTCACCCGCTCGACGTCTATGCCTCGAGCCTCGAGCGGATGGGCACCATTCCCTATGCGCGGCTTGCGAGCCATCTCGCGGCCGGAGGGCCGTCCCGCGTGAAGCTGGTGGGAAGCGCCATCGGCCGTCGCGAGCGGACCAGCCAGAAGGGCAGCCGCTACGCCTTCGTCCAGTTCTCGGACACGAGCGGCGTATACGAGGTCGTGATGTTCGCCGAGGCGCTCTCGGCGGCGCGCGACATGCTGGATTCGGGGGCGCCCCTGCTTCTCACGGCCGATGCGCGCCTGGAGGACGATGCCGTGCGGATCGCGGTGCAAGGCGTGCGCCGGCTCGATGAGGCGATCAGCGAGACGCCCACGGCGCTGCGCGTCTATCTCAGGGATATCGAGGCGCTCCGGGGCCTCAAAAGCGTCATCCAGCGCGACGGCCAGGGAAAGGGGCGCATCGCGCTGGTCGTCCCGGTCTCCGGCGAGCGCGAGGTCGAGATCGCCATTGGCGGGCGCTACGGGCTGGCTCCGCCCACCCGTGCGGCGCTCAAGGCCGTCCCGGGGGTAATCGATGTGAGGGAAGTCTAAGGAAATCGCCCAATAGGCGAAAAAACCTTGCTAATTCGCGACTTAGAGGCTATTTAGCCCGGGTGTAAATCCTCACGCGGGACACGCGGCGGAACGGCCCAAGGCCGTCTCGTCGCTCCGGTGCCGTCGCCCCCAATTCCGGGGGCCGGCCTCTTCCCGCGGCGGCTCAACCGGAAAAGGAACGACAGATGCCTATGCCCGAATTTTCGATGCGCCAGCTTCTTGAGGCCGGCGTGCATTTCGGCCACGTCACCCGACGCTGGAACCCCCGCATGGCGCCCTACATCTTCGGCGTCCGCAATAACGTCCATATCGTCGATCTGCAGCAGACCGTCCCGCTCCTTCAGCAGGCGATGCAGGCCGTCCGCGGCATCGCCGCCAATGGCGGCCGCGTGCTGTTCGTCGGCACCAAGCGGCAGGCGTCGGACACGATCGCCGAGGCCGCGAAGCGCTGCGGTCAGTACTATGTCAATCACCGCTGGCTCGGCGGCATGTTGACCAACTGGAAGACGATCTCGAATTCGATCAAGCGTCTGCGCCAGCTCGAAGAACGAATGGCGGCGGAGCACGAAGGTCTCACCAAGAAAGAGTTGCTCGGCCTCACTCGCGAGAGCTCGAAGCTCGAGCGCGCGCTGGGCGGCATCAAGGAGATGGGTGCCTTGCCGGATATTCTCTTCGTGGTCGACACGAACAAGGAGGAGATCGCGGTTCAGGAAGCCAACAAGCTCGGCATTCCCGTGATCGCGGTGCTCGATACGAACTCGAATCCGGACGGGATCAACTACCCCATTCCCGGGAACGACGACTCGCTCAGGGCCATCCACCTTTATTGCGACATGATTTCGCTGTCCATTCTCGATGGGCTGCAGGAAGAGCTGATGAAGTCGGGCGTGGATGTCGGCGAACAGCCGCAGACGGTGCCCGAGGTGGTGCCGGAAGCCAGTGGCGGCGAAGCGCCAGGCGGCGCGGAAGCCCCGCCCGCGGCGTGACCGGCGGTGCGGGCGGGACACGGATCGTTGATGACAACGCGAACGAAGGTGTGAGGATGGCGGAGATTACCGCATCGCTCGTCAAAGCCCTGCGGGAGAAGACCGGCGCGGGCATGATGGACTGCAAGAAGGCGCTGGCCGAGACCACGGGCGACCTCGAAGAGGCCGCGACCTGGCTTCGCAAGAAAGGTCTCGCGGCGGCGGCCAAACGGGCCGGCCGCGTCGCGGCCGAGGGGCTCATCGGACTCGTGGTCAAGGATAAGGCGGGTGCGCTCGTCGAGGTCAATTCGGAGACCGATTTCCTCGCCCGGAACGACACGTTCCAGGGCTTCGTTCGAACGGCCGCCCGGTTGGGCCTCGCCCTTGGCGGGAACGCCGAGAAGATCAAGGCGGCGGGTTATCCCGGCAAGAGCCATTCATTCGCCGACGAGCTGACGCATCTGGTCGCGACCATCGGCGAGAACATGACCTTGCGCCGCGCGGCCGCGCTTTCGGTCCCGCAAGGGGTCGTCGTCGGCTATCTGCATAATCAAGTCGCGGAGGGGCTCGGCAAGATCGGCGTGCTCGTGGCCCTCGAATCGGCGGCCCCGGCCCAGCCGCTCGGTGCCTTCGGCCGGCAGGTCGCCATGCATGTCGCGGCGGCGAAGCCGGAGGCCATCACGATCGCGGAGCTGGATCCGAAAGCGATCGAGCGCGAGCGCGCCGTCCTGTCCGAGCAGGCCCGCGCGAGCGGCAAGGCGGACGACATCGTCGCGAAGATGGTCGAAGGGCGGCTGCGCAAGTATTACCAAGACGTCGTGCTGCTCGAGCAGACCTGGGTCATCGACGGGGAGAGCCGCGTCGGCAAGGTGCTCGAAGCCCAGGCGAAAACGCTCGGTGCGCCGATCAAGATCGCGAGCATCGTGCGCTTCGCGCTTGGCGAGGGTATCGAGCGAGAAGAGAGCGATTTCGCGGCGGAGGTCGCGGCGCAGTTGGCGCGCTGACGTTGCGTACCGATCCAGGCGATAGGCATTCGGGCCCCGACCATGGTGCATGATCCTTCGTCGAAGAGCCCGCAGCCGGCCGCAGCCGGCCAGGCGCGCCTGCGAGCGGCGGGCGCGGCACCCGGACGATATCGCCGTGTGCTTCTCAAGCTGTCCGGCGAAGCGCTGATGGGGGAGCAGGAATTCGGCCTCGATTCGGCGGTCGTCGAGCGCATCGCGCGCGAGATGAAGGCGGTCCACGATCTCGGCATCGAGATCTGCCTCGTCGTCGGCGGCGGCAACATCTTCCGGGGGCTGGCGGGCGTGACCTCGGGCATCGACCGGGCGAGCGGCGACTACATGGGGATGCTCGCCACCGTGATCAACGCCTTGGCCCTTCAGAGCGCGCTCGAGCGCCAGAGCGTGCAGACGCGCGTGCTCTCGGCCATTCCCATGAGCACGGTCTGCGAGCCCTATATCCGCCGCCGGGCGATGCGCCACATGGAGAAGGGCCGCGTCGTGATCTTCGCGGCGGGAACCGGCAATCCGTTTTTCACGACCGACACGGCGGCGGCACTCCGCGCGTCCGAGATGCGCTGCGATGCGCTCCTCAAGGGGACCAAAGTCGACGGCGTGTACAGCGCCGATCCCAAGCGCGATCCGCACGCAGTCCGGTTCGAGCGGCTCACCTATCTCGACGTCCTGTCCAAGGACCTCAAGGTCATGGACGCATCGGCCATCGCGCTCGCGCGCGAAAATAGGATTCCGATTCTGGTGTTTTCGATACAGAATGCCGGGGCATTCGCCGATGTCGTGGCGGGACGGGGACGCTTTACCGTCATCGGCGATCAGGGAGAATCCCATGGCACACGGTAGTCTCGAGGATCTCAAACGGCGCATGAAGGGTGCGGCCGACGTCTTTCGCAAGGAGCTGGCGGGGCTGCGCACCGGCCGGGCGACGGCCAGCCTGCTCGAGCCGGTCATGGTCGACGCCTATGGCTCGAAAATGCCGCTGGCGCAGGTGGGAACCGTCGGCGTGCCGGAGCCGCGGCTCATCACGGTCCAGGTGTGGGACAAGAGCCTCGTCAGCGCCGTCGAGAAGGCGATTCGCGAAGGCGGTCTCGGCCTCAATCCGCAGACCGACGGGACGCTCATCCGCGTGCCCATCCCGGCGCTCAACGAGGAGCGGCGCAAGGAACTCACCAAAGTCGCGCACAAATATGCCGAGCACGCGCGCGTCGCCGTCCGCAACGTCCGGCGCGACGGCATGGACCATCTGAAGAAGCAGGAAAAAGACGGAGAGATCACGAAGGACCAGCATCGTCACCAGACCGACGAGTACCAGAAGCTGACGGACTCCTTCATCAAGGAGATCGACGATGTGCTGGCGAAGAAAGAACACGAAATTCTGCAAGTGTAGATGATGGGCATAGGCGAGACCGAGGGATCGCGGAGCGACGTGCCGCGCCATGTGGCCATCATCATGGACGGAAACGGGCGCTGGGCGCGCGCGCGGGGCCTGCCGCGCGCGGCCGGGCACAGGCGCGGTGCGGACGCCGTGCGCCGGGCGGTCGAAAGCGCCTGCGAACTGGGGATCGACTACCTCACGCTCTACGGCTTCTCGTCGGAGAATTGGAAGCGTCCGGCTGAAGAAATCGCCGACCTCATGGGGCTTCTGCGTCTCTACCTGCAGAGCGAGACCGCCGAGCTCCACAAGCAGAACATTCGCCTCCGCTTCATCGGCGACCGCACGCGGTTCTCCGCCGACATCGCGGCCCTTATCGATCAGGCCGAGCTGCGCACGCGCGAGAACACGGCGCTGAATCTCGTCGTCGCGCTCAACTACGGCGGCCGGGGCGAGATTACCGCGGCGGCCCGGCACATCCTAGACGACGCCATGGCGGGACGCTTGAAGCCCGAGGCGCTCGACGAGGACATGTTCCAGCGCTACCTCTCGACGGCCGACATTCCCGACCCGGATCTCGTCATCCGCACGAGCGGCGAAAAACGCCTGAGCAACTTCCTGTTGTGGCAGTCCGCCTACGCCGAGCTCGTCTTCATCGACACGTTGTGGCCCGATTTCAGCAAACAAGACTTCGAGAATGTCATACGAGAATATGCTCGCCGCGAACGCCGGTATGGCGCCGCCAGCGGCTGAGAGCGGCTGGCATCGCCTGCGCCAGCGCGTTCTCTCGGCCGCGGTGATTGCGCCGCCCGCGGTGGCGGCCGCCTATGTCGGCGCGCCCTACTTCGACGTGCTGGTCGCGCTCGCGACCGGCTTTCTGGTGTGGGAGGTCGGCCGGACCAGCGGCATCGATTCGCCCATCGGCGATCGGTTCGTGGTCGCGACCGTGGCACTCGTCGGGGGTGGGGCCGCGCTCGGCCTGTGGCTTTGGGCCGTGGCGGGGTTGATGGTCATGGCGTCGATCGGGACGGCACAGGGCGTCGCGCGGGGTCGATCCGGTCAGGGTTGGGGCTGGGGCGCTCTCTTCTATATCGGCAGCGCGGCTCTTGCGGCATTGTGGCTGCGCGCGGAACCGGCGATGGGGCGGGACATCGTCTTATGGGTCATCGCCGTGGCCGTCGCGACGGATTGCGGGGCCTATGCGGTCGGCCGGCTGATCGGCGGACCCAGGCTCGCGCCGGGGATCAGTCCGGGCAAGACCTGGGCCGGTGCCTGTGGCGGCTTGATCTTCGGCGCGGCGGCGGGCGCGGTCATGCCGCTTGCGGGTGCGTTGGGTGGCGTGACGAACGCGGTTCTTGCGAGTCTTGGCGTATCCATGGTGGCGCAGCTTGGTGATCTCATCGAATCCGCATTCAAGAGACGGTTCGGCGTCAAGGACATGGGCGACCTCATCCCCGGCCATGGCGGGCTCGCCGATCGGCTGGATAGCGTGATGGCTGCCATGCTCGTCGTGGCGCTCGGACGTCTCCTCTTTGAGCAGGGTGTTGCGGCATGGTGATGGCGACCGATGGCGCAGCCGTTCCGCGAAGCGTCACCATTCTCGGCTCGACCGGGTCGGTCGGGCGCAACACGGTCGACCTCATCCAGCGTACGCCGGACCAGTACGACGTCGAGGCGATCACGGCCAACCGCAACGCCGATCTCCTGGCGGGCCAGGCGCGCGCGCTCAAATCGCGGCTTGCGGTCGTCGCGGACCCGTCCCAGTACCGCCCGCTCAAGGACAATCTCTTCGGCAGCGGCATTCAGGCGGCTGCCGGCGACGAGGCCGTCGTCGAGGCGGCGAGCCGATCGGCCGAGATCGTCATGGCCGCGATCGTCGGGGCGGCGGGGCTCGAATCGACGCTCGCCGCCGTTCGCCGCGGGGCCATCGTGGCGCTTGCGAACAAGGAGACGCTCGTTTGCGCGGGCGATCTCGTCATGGCGGAGGTGCGGCGTTGCGGTGCGACCTTGCTTCCCGTCGATTCCGAGCACAGCGCGATTTTTCAGGTGTTCGACTTCGAGCAGAGCGAGCGGGTGAGCCGGATCCTGCTGACGGCCTCCGGCGGACCGTTTCGCACGCTCGGCCGCAATGCCATGGCGCGCGTCACGCCGGCGGAGGCCGTTGCCCACCCCAATTGGAGCATGGGCGCCAAGATCTCCGTCGATTCCGCGACCATGATGAACAAGGGCCTCGAGGTCATCGAAGCGCACCATCTGTTCCCGATCACGGAGGACCGGATCGAGATCGTCGTCCATCCCCAGTCGGTCATTCACAGCATGGTCGAGTATGTCGACGGCTCGGTCCTGGCGCAGCTCGGCAGTCCCGACATGCGGACGCCGATCGCCTTCGCGCTGGGCTGGCCGCGGCGCATCCCGGCGCCCTCCGCGCGCCTCGATTTCACCTCTCTTGGCCACTTGACGTTCGAGGCGCCCGATCCGGAGCGGTTTCCGGCGCTTCGCCTGGCGCGCGAGGCGCTCCGCGCGGGCGGCTCGGCGCCGACCGTGCTGAATGCGGCCAACGAAGTGGCCGTGCAGGGGTTTCTCGACGGCCGGATCGGCTTTCTCGACATCACGCGCATCGTCGAGGAGACCATGGACGCGGCGCCGGTCGTGACGATCGAGCGGATTGCGCAGGTGCGCGCGGTCGACGCCGAAGCGCGGGCCCATGCCGCGCGGCTCGTCGCGGCATGCGTTCTCTCGCATTGAAGAGAGGCGGAGCCGAATGGGATTCCTAAGCGGAGTGGGCGCCGGGTTCGGCGACTATGTCGTGCCGTTCCTGGTGCTGCTGACGGTGCTCGTCTTCGTGCATGAGATGGGCCATTACGTCGTCGCGCGCGTATGCGGCGTGCGGGTCGAAGTGTTCTCCATCGGCTTCGGCCCCGAAGTGTTCGGCATCACCGACAGTCACGGCACGCGCTGGAAATTCAGCCTCGTGCCGCTTGGCGGCTATGTGAAGATGTTCGGCGACCGCGACGTCGCGAGCACGTCGGGCGAGCTTCCGCCGGAGATGACGGCCGAGGACCGCAAGGTCGCCTTTCCCGCGAAGAGCGTGGGCCGGCGCGCGGCGATCGTCGCAGCCGGGCCCATCGCCAATTTTCTGTTCGCGATCGCGGTCTTCGCCGCTCTGTTCGCGACGGTGGGCGAGCCCTATACGCCGCCGGATGTCGGCTCCGTCGAGCCCGACAGCGCGGCGGCGGCGGCGGGCATCCGCGCGGGCGATCGTATCCTCAGCATCAACGGGCGAAGCGTCGATCGCTTCGAGGATATCCGGCAGATCGTGGAGATCGGTCTCGGCGCTCCGCTCGACGTGCTGATCGCGCGCGGGAGCGAAACGGTGCGCCTCGACGTGACGCCGGCCGTCGTCGAGCAGGCCGACAGTCTCGGCAATACGTTTCCCATCGGGCGCCTCGGTATCAAGAGCAGTGGCTATGCCTATACCCGCCATGATCCCGCGACGGCGGTGTGGCGGGGCATGTGGGCGTCCTGGACGCAGGTCGAGATCGCCATGAAGGCGATCCACCAGATGATCATCGGGACGCGCACGACAAAGGAGATCGGCGGACCGCTCCGGATCGCATGGCTGTCGGGTGAAGTCGCCGAAGGCGGCGTGCTCACGCTCGTCACCTTCATGGCGATTCTCTCGGTCAATCTTGGGCTGATCAATCTCTTCCCGATACCGATCCTTGACGGGGGGCACCTTTTGTTCTATGCCGCCGAGGCGCTTCGCGGACGGCCGCTCAGCGCGAAAGCGCAGGAATACGGTTTCCGAATCGGCTTGGCGTTGGTATTGGTTCTGTTCGTGTTCGCGACGTGGAACGATCTGGTCCACTTGCGCGTGGTTCAATTCATCCAGGGGCTCATAACCTGACCTGGACAGCCGCCGAGGGGGGCAGAGCGACGCGTCTGACGAGGGCCTTGCTCCTCGCGATGCTTGGCGTCTGCCTTTCGATGACGGCCGTGTCCGCTTGGGCGCAGGGTCTCGTCATTCGTGAAATCCGGATCGAAGGCAATCAGCGGATCGAGGCCGAAAGCATCGCGTCATATCTGATGCTCAAGCCCGGCGATGTGTTCGATACCCCGCGCATGGACAAGTCGCTCAAGGCCCTGTTCGACACGGGTCTTTTCGCGGACGTGACGTTGCGCCGCGAGGGAGACGCCCTCGTGGTGCGGGTGGTCGAAAACCCGATCATCAATCGCATCGCTTTCGAAGGGAACAGCAAGATCACGGACGAGACGCTGACCCAGGAGGTTCAGCTTCGGCCGCGGGTCGTCTATACGCGCACGCGCGTCCAGAACGACGTGAAGCGCGTGCTGGATCTCTACCGGCGAAGCGGCCGTTTCGCCGCGACGGTCGAGCCCAAGGCCATTCCCTTGCCGCAAAACCGCGTCGACCTCGTGTTCGAGATCAACGAGGGCGCCGTGACCGGCATTCAACGCATCACCTTCATCGGCAACCAGACGTTCTCGAGCTCGCGGCTGCGGCAGGTGACTCAGACGGTGGAAACGGCATGGTGGCGCATCCTCTCCTCCGATGACAACTACGACCCGGATCGGATCAACTACGACAAGGAGCTGCTGCGTCGCTTCTACCTCGCGAACGGCTACGCGGATTTCCGCGTGGTGTCGGCGGTGGCGGAGCTCGTTCCCGATCGGGAGGGGTTCTTCGTCACCTTCACCGTCGACGAAGGGGAGCGATACACCTTCGGCAAGGTCGATCTCACCTCGACGCTGAAGAACCTGGAAGCCGCGCGGCTCAAATCCCTGGTCGTCCCCCACGAGGGCGATTGGTACAACGCGGATCAGGTCGAGGCCACGATCAACGCGGTTACGGACCATGTCGGCACGCTCGGATACGCCTTTGTCGATGTGAGGCCGCAGGTGGTGCGCGATCGCGAGACGAAGTCGATTGCGATCACCTTCGACGTTCGCGAAGGGCCGAAGGTCTTCGTCGAACGGATCAACATCTCCGGCAACACCCGCACCATGGATAAGGTGATTCGGCGCGAGTTCCAGTTGGCCGAAGGGGATGCGTTCAACACCGCGAAGATGCGGCGCTCTCAGCAGCGCCTGCGCAATCTTGGGTTCTTCGAGACGGTCGAAGTGACCAACGCGCCGGGCACGACGCCCGACCAGACGGTCGTTGACGTGCAGATCAAAGAGAAATCGACGGGGGAACTCGCACTCGGTGCGGGGTACTCGAGCACGGAAGGCCCGATCGGAAACTTCGGCATCAGCGAGAAGAATTTGATGGGGCAGGGCCAGGAGGCCCGAGGCTTCTTCACGATCTCTCAGCGCACGCAGGAACTCGATCTCGGCTTCACGGAGCCGTATCTGTTCGATCGCAATCTTTCGAGCGGCTTCGACCTGTTCCGCGCCACGCGCTTCCTGCAAAGCGAGCGCGGTTTCAATCAGGTGGACACGGGCGGGCGCCTCAAATTCGGTTACGAGATTGCAGACCCCTTGAGCCAGCAGATCCACTACACGCTTCAGGAGACTCGGATCAAGAATCTGAACGACAACGTCTCGTTCTTCATCCGCGACCAGCAGGGTGCCAATCTCAAATCGGAGGTTGGACAGGACCTGATCTATGATCTCCGCGACAACCGTCTTGACCCGACGAGCGGCTATTACTTCAAGATCGGAACGGATTTCGCGGGTCTCGGCGGGAGCGACAAGTTCGCGCGCGGCCGATTCGGGGCCGGAAACTACTTGCCGATTGCCGACGAGTGGGTGGTCAGCGTGACCGGCGAGGCGGGCGTGCAAGAGAGTCTCAACAGCAAGCCTGTCCGGCTCAACGACCGCTTTTTTCTCGGCGGCGACAGCTTGAGGGGCTTCGCGACATCGGGCGTCGGCCCGCGTGACATCAATAGTAGCGATTCGATCGGTGGAACGTGGTACTACTCCGCGACGACCGAATTAAGCTTTCCGTTGGGCCTGCCCAAAGAAATCGGAATCCTCGGGAAGCTGTTTACGGATGTAGGCTCGATTGGCGCGACGGATCTGCCGAACAGCGCTTTGCTCGTCAATCAGTCGACGATTCGCCTCGCGGCCGGGTTCGGCATCGGATGGCGTTCGCCGTTCGGCCCGATCCGGGTTGACATCGCGAAGGCATTGATCAAGAAGAATTTCGACAAGACAGAACTCCTCCATATTAGCTTTGGAGCGAAACTTTGATGATGACACGCCGCCTCACTCTTGCCGCCGCGTTGACATGCGTGGCCGTTCTCTTCGGCCCCTCGGTGGCATCGGCCGCCAAGGTGCCGGTGCCGGCGATCGCGGTCGTCGACGTTCAGGTCATCTTGCGCGATTCGACCGCCGCGGCCGGAATCCGCGACCAGATGGAAAAGCATCAAACCTCGTTTCAAAACGAGATCACGCAGCAGGAGAATGCGCTGCGCAACGCCGATCAGGATCTCGTGCAGAAAAAGGCGGTGCTGTCCGCCGAGGCCTATCAGGCGCAGGTCCAGGAATTCCAGAAGAAGGTCGCGACGCTTGGCGAACTCGTGCAAAAGCGGAAGAGGCAGCTTGACGAGGCCTTCGGCAAGTCCATGAAGCAGGTTCAAGATGCCTTGATGGATGTCGTCCAGCAGCAGATGAAGGAAAGCGGAGCGAACGTCGTTCTGCCGAGGACGGCCGTGGTCGAGGTGGCCAAGGAGATGGACATTACGCAGGAAACGCTGAAGCGCCTCAACCAGAAGCTGCCTTCGGTGAAGGTCGTCGTTCCGACGCAATAGCGAATGGCCGACGCGCGCTTTTTCAAGGTCCAGGGTCCGTTCAGTCTCGCGGAGTTGGCGCGTGTTGCGGAGGCGACGCTGGCGAACCCGGCGTACGCCGAGCGGCTTCTGGCCGACGTCGCCCCCCTCGAGACGGCCGGGCCGGACGATCTCAGTTTTCTCGACAACCGCCGCTACGTCGACGCCTTTGCCGAAAGCCGGGCGGGCGCGTGCATCGTGGCGCCCGAGCACAAGGATCGCGCGCCGGCGGACATGGCGCAGCTGTTATCGGACCAGCCGTATCGCAGCTATGCCTTGGCCGCTCAGGCCTTCTACCCCGAGCCGAAGACGAGCGCGGCGCGGCACCCGGCCGCGATCATCGATGCATCGGCGGAACTCGGCGCGAACTGCGTGATCGAAGCGGGCGCCGTCATCGCCGGGCGAGCCGTGCTCGGTGCCGGTTGCCATGTCGGCCCGAATGCGGTGATCGGGGAGGCGGTCGTCATCGGCCCGGATTGCCGGATCGGCGCGGGCGCGACGCTCAGCCACTGCGTCCTGGGCGCGCGGGTCGTGATCTATCCCGGGGCCCGCATCGGGCAAGCGGGTTTCGGCTTCGCGCTCGGGGCTGAGGGCATGACCAAGGTGCCGCAGCTGGGACGGGTCATCATCGAGGACGACGTCGAGGTCGGGGCCAACAGCACGATCGATCGCGGAGCAGGCCCCGACACGGTGATCGGGGCCGGGACCATGATTGATAATCTCGTGCAGATTGGGCACAACGTGCGGCTCGGAAAGGGTTGCGTCATCATCGCTCAGGCGGGCGTGGCCGGGAGCACGCGCATCGGAGACCACGCCATCCTGGCCGCGCAGGCCGGGCTCATCGGACATCTGACGATCGGCCGCGCCGCGCGAATCGGGGCGCAGGCCGGCGTGATGCGCGACGTTCCGGACGGTGAAAGCGTGATCGGCAGCCCCGCCGTGCCGGTCCGCCAGTTCTTTCGCGAGGTCGCCACCGTGCAGCGCCTGGCGAAGGAGAAAGGCAAGTAGGGAATGGAATCAAGCGTGCCACAGCAGCCCTCGATCGCGGAAATCGACGTCAACCGGATCATGGAAATGATCCCGCACCGCTATCCCTTTCTCATGATCGACAAGGTGATCAACGTCGTCACGAATGTGAGCGCGATCGGCGTGAAGCAGGTGTCGTTCAACGAGCCCTATTTTCAGGGCCATTTCCCGCGCCGGCCGGTGATGCCCGGAGTCCTCATCATCGAAGCCATGGCGCAGACGGCGGCCGTCCTGGTCGTCCATACCCTGGGCCCGGCCGCGGAGGGCAAGCTCGTCTATTTCATGGGCGTGGATAATGCGCGCTTCCGCAAGCCCGTCTTCCCCGGACACACGCTGCACATCTACGTCCACAAGGAACGCAGCCGCGGCAATGTCTGGAAGTTCGCAGCCGAGGCGAAGAGCAACGGCACGCTCGTGGCGGAGGCAAGCTATTCCGCGATGATTCTGGATGACTGAGATCCATCCGAGCGCGATCGTCGAACGCGGCGCGCAGCTTGGCCCTCAGGTCAAGGTCGGCCCCATGTGCCTCGTGGGGGCGGACGCCGAGCTCGGCGAGGGGGTGGAGCTCGTCTCCCACGTGACCGTGGCGGGGCGGACTCGGATCGGGGCGGGCACGCGGATCTATCCGTTCGCGTCGGTCGGACACCCGCCGCAGGACCTCAAATACAAGGGTGAGCCGTCCGAGCTCGTCATCGGCAAAAACACCATCATCCGCGAGCATGTGACGATGAACCCGGGCACCGAAGGCGGCGGGATGCTGACGCGTGTCGGCGATGACTGCCTGTTCATGGTGGGCGCGCATGTCGCGCATGACTGCCGGCTCGGCGACAGCGTCATTCTCGCGAACAACGCGACCCTGGCCGGTCACGTCGAGATCGGCGACTTCGCGATCCTCGGCGGATTGTCGGCGGTTCACCAGTTCGTCCGGATCGGGCGCCATGCGATGATCGGCGGCATGTCCGGCGTCGAGCAGGACATCATCCCCTACGGCTCGGCCATGGGCAATCGCGCCCATCTCTCGGGGCTGAACATCATCGGCTTGAAGCGCCGCGGCTTCTCGCGCGACGACATCCACAATCTGCGCACGGCCTATCGCCTGATGTTCGCCCAGGAAGGAACGATGGCCGAGCGGCTCGACGACGTCGAGGCGCTCCATCGAAGCAACGAGGCGGTCATGGAGATCGTCGCCTTCATCCGTTCCGCATCCTCCCGCGGCGTGTGCCAGCCGAAGGGCGAGGCCGATTAGGTGTCGAAGCTCGGCATTCTCGCCGGCGCCGGCGAGTTGCCGGCTCGCCTCATCGCCGCCTGCCGCGCGAGCGGACGCCCGTTCTATGTCCTGGCCTTCGAAGGTCATACCGATCGGAGCCTGGTCGACGGCGTCCCCCATGGGTGGATGAGGCTGGGCGCGCTGGGCGACGGCTTCAAACTGTTGCACGAGCACGCGGTCGAGGAACTGGTCCTGGCCGGACGAATCGTCCGGCCGGCCCTGAGCGATCTGAGACCGGATCTCCAGGGCGTGCGGTTTCTTGCGAAGGTCGGGACGGCGGCGCTCGGCGATGACGGTCTCCTGTCCGCCGTGATGCGCGAGATCGAGGACGAAGGCTTTCGAATCATCGCGCCGGATGCGGTGCTGGCCGATCTCGTCGCACCACGCGGGGCCTACACGAAGACTCTGCCCGATGATGCGGCGGAGCGTGACATCGCGCGGGCGATCGAGGTGGCAGGGGGTCTCGGCCGTCTCGACGTCGGTCAGGCGGTCGTCGTCCAGGCCGGCATCGTGCTGGGCGTCGAGGCCATCGAGGGGACGGATGCGCTCCTCGCGCGGTGTGCAGGCCTGAAGCGCAACGCGCCGGGCGGCGTGCTCGTCAAAATGCGCAAGCCCAGGCAGGACAGGCGCGTCGATCTGCCCACGATCGGCGTCGAGACGGTGCGCGGTGCCGCCGCGGCGGGACTGCGCGGCATCGCGATCGAGGCCGGCGGCTCGCTCGTCATCGACCGTGCCGGCGTCGCGGCCGCGGCCGATGAGGCCGGATTGTTCGTGGTCGGTGTCGAGGTTCCGGCGTGAGCATGGCCCCGACGGCGTCCGGCGAGGCGCCGCTCCTGTTCGTCATTGCCGGAGAGCCATCGGGCGATGCGATCGGCGCGCGGCTCATGGCTGCGCTCAAGACCCGCAGCAAGGGCAGGGTGCGCTTTGCCGGAATCGGCGGCGAGCGCATGGCGCAGGAAGGTCTCGCGAGCCTGTTTCCGATGAGCGACATCAGCCTCTTCGGGGCTGCTGAAATCATTCCCAAAGTCCCGCTCATCTTCCGGCGCATTCGCGAAACGGTGGCCGCGATCCGCCGGCAGCGTCCGACGGCCGTGATCTCGATCGACGTGCCCGGCTTCGCGTTCCGGGTTCAGGAGCGCCTTCGGCCGGGCGAGGCCGTCCGCATCCACTGCGTGGCGCCCACCGTCTGGGCCTACCGGCCAGGGCGGGCGCGGGCGATCGCGCGCTTTCTCGACCATCTCCTGGTCTTGTTGCCGTTCGAGCCGCCCTATTTCGAGGCGGTCGGATTGCCATGCACCTTCATCGGCCATCCCGTTCTCGAGGAAGGTGCCGATCGCGGTGACGGCAAGGGCTTTCGGGCACGCCATGGAATCCCGCACGACGCGCAGCTGCTCGCGGTCCTGCCGGGCAGCCGGCGGAGCGAGGTGAACCGCCTCTTGCCGATCTTCGGCGAGACGCTCGGGCTTCTCTCGGCCCGCTTTCCGGATCTCCGTGTCGTCGTCCCGGTCGTCCCGGCCGTGGGCGAGGCGGTGCGTCACGCGATCCGCACGTGGCCGGTGCCGGTTCTCCTCGTCGACCAGGATGCCAAGTACGACGCGTTTGCCGCCAGCGACGTGGCGCTCGCGGCTTCGGGCACGGTCTCGCTCGAATTGGCGCTCGCGGGCGTGCCCATGGTCATCGGTTACCGGATCAATCCGATCACGGCGTTCTGGGTCCGTCTTTTGATCCGCGTGAGGTCCGTCACGCTGGCCAACCTCATCCTCGGACGCAAGCTGGTTCCGGAGTTCCTTCAGGGGCGCTGTCGTGCGACGATGCTGGCCGGTGCGATCGGCGATCTCCTGGCCAGCGCCGAGCGCCGCGAGGCGCAGCGGCGCGGTCTTAAGGAGGCGATGGCGCGCCTCGGGGTCGAGGGGCCGCCCCCCTCGGAGCGCGCAGCGGCCACGATCCTCGACGTCATCGGGGCGAACAGGGAGGCAAAGGCATGACGGCCGCGAAGACCGACACGCAATCCTATCGATTTCTCCACACGATGCTGCGCGTGCGCGATCTCGAGAAATCGCTCGATTTCTACACGCGGCTTCTCGGCATGACGCTGCTGCGGCGCAC
>JBGPGW010000030.1:0-19334 GCA_041484095.1 Alphaproteobacteria bacterium
CCAGACGACGTAGTAGCCGACATAGACCGCGAGCACGAAGACCGTGAAGCCGACGACGAACGGATCGAGCCCCGCCGCCTCGATCGCGAGCAAGGGCAGAACGGACCCCAGCGCCGAGGCGGCCCCTGAACCGGCTTCCATCACGATGCTCCTCCGAACTGCGGATGCACGATGCGTCCCTCGCGCGTCAGCACGATGGCCTTGAGAATTTCGTCGTTCCAATCGGCCTTCGGCGCTCCGGTCTTGGCATCGACCAGAAGCGCCAAGAGGCTCACGAGATTGCGCGCATAGAGCGCGCTCGAATCGGTCGCGATGCGGCTCGGCACGTTCGGATAGCCGATGATTCGGACGCCGTTTCGTTCCACGGTCTTGCCCGATTCCGACAGCGCGCAATTGCCGCCCGCCTCGACCGCGAGGTCGACGATCACCGCACCCGGCTTCATGTCGTTCACCATGGCCTCGGTGACGATCACCGGGGCCGGCCGCCCCGGGATGAGGGCCGTCGCGATCACGATGTCCTGTTTCTTCAGATGTTCGTGGAGCACGTCGGCCTGGCGGCGCTTGTATGCCTCGTCCATCTCGCGGGCATAGCCGCCCGTGGTCTCAGCCTGCTCGCTCGGCGCCGGCACTTCGATGAAGGTGGCACCCAGGCTCTCGACCTGCTCCTTCGCGGCCGGGCGCACATCGAAAGCCGAGACCACGGCGCCGAGGCGCCGCGCGGTCGCGATCGCCTGCAAGCCCGCGACGCCCGCGCCCAATACGACGACGCGCGCCGGCGCGATCGTGCCGGCCGCGGTCATCATCATGGGAAAGGCGCGCGCGAGCTCGCCCGCCGCATCGATCACCGCCTTGTAGCCGGCCAGATTCGATTGCGAGGAGAGCGCGTCCATCGCCTGGGCGCGCGTGATGCGCGGCGCCAGTTCGAGCGCCATCGCGGTGATGCCCGCCTTGGCGTAGGCCTCGAGCGCGGCCTGATCGGCTTGCGGGGCGAGTAGGCCCGCGAGGATCGCGCCGCGCTTCATGAGGGCGACTTCATCCACGCCACCCTCGCCCGCGTGAAGCGGCCGCTGCACCTTGAGCACGATGTCGGCCTCGCTGAGAGCCGAGGCCTCGTCCGATGCGATCTCGGCGCCCGCTTCCGCATAGGCCGAGTCCGCATATTGGGCGGCCGCACCGGCCCCCGCCTCGACCGTGACATCGACCCCCATGCCTTTGAGCTTCTTGACGCTCTCGGGCGTCGCGGCGACGCGTTTTTCGTGCGGCCGCCGTTCCTTGGGTACGGCAATCCTCATTGACTCGGTTTGTCCCTTGATGGTCGCGGCGTGGCGTGAGGTCCGTTGACGCGCCCGCTTGGTGCGGAGCGGCAACACAATGCCGTCGCCGGGCCCGTTTGCCAAGAGCCGAGCCGAGGGGGAGGCAGGCCCGAGGACCCAGTTTGCGGACCGCGCCGTTCCGGCCGCGGTCCGCCAAGGCCGCGTTAGCGCCGCGTCACGTCGGAGGGAGGCTCGGATTCCGGACGACGCAGTCGGCCCTCGGCCGGCGGGCTCTTCCACTGTCTGCGAGGATCGATCTGTTCGCGCCAATAGTCCCGCTTGAATATCCAGTAATTCGCCGCATTGAGGGCGAAGATCGGGTGATAGTACGGAACGTCACGCCAGCGAACCGGAGCGTCATGGAGGTTGTCGAGAAGAACCGCGTGGCCCTCCCGCTCATATTCGAGAACGGCGTGGATCACGCGACGCGAGCCGTCATGGAGAAGGACGATCCGCATGCGATCCGCCGGCAGGCCAAGCTCACGCAGCGACATGAATTTGGCGATTGCGAAATCCTCGCAATCGCCGCCGGCATTGGCGAAGAACTCGGCCGGCGTCTGCCAGACGTCGACAATCTCGTAACTCTCGAAGTCGGGCTTGTAGCGGAACGCGTTCACGTAAGCATTCACCGCCTCGATCTTTCGCCGATCATCGCCGTCCGCGAGGGTGGCGAGGAAGGCGCGCCAATCCTCCAACGATCGCGCATGAACCGGGTCGGCTCGCTGTACCGCGTCGCGCCGCAGCATGTCGGTCCATTTCGGAAACTTGCGATCGGCCGGATCGAGGCCATGGATGGCGCCCCTGAATTCGAAGCCATCCTCGTCGGCTGCCTCGACCTCGCGCGGTGCGAGCAACGCGACGACCATCATGAAGCCCGATACTGCAAGCACGCCCGGATGCATGGCACCTCTTCCGGCAGAACGCCTCGATGGCGGCTCCATCGCGGCTCAGCCCTCGACGAGACCGGCCCGCTTCAACGCCTTCGCCTGGCGGCGCGCGAGCGCCGTCACATCGAATCCCTCGGTCAGTTCATGGAACAGCCGATACCAGTTGATTTCCGCCTTGAGCCTCAGGAAGACGGAGCCGAGCCCGATCGCCGCGCGATCCATGAGGACGAACTCCCGCGGCAATTCGACGCCGCCGACCCGGCGCAGCTCGCGGTGCACGCGCGCTGCCACTTCGGCGCCGTAGATCGGGCTGTCGTGGTCCTGGATGCGGCGCCTGCGGTCCTCGAGCAGGGGCGCATAGACGAACCGCGCCCAGATGTTGAGAACGTCGATCAGCTCGCGCCGCAAATCCCTGAAGCCCCATGTCCGGTAGGCCTCGAGCGCGAGCGCCTCGTCGCCGTCGCGGAGCGCCGTGTAGAGGTCGATGACCGCGCCGACGAAGGACGGCTCGAAAATCCGGATGCAGCCGAAATCCAGCAGATTGACCGACCCGTCCGGGCGCGCCGTGTAGTTGCCGAGATGCGGATCGCCGTGGATCGCGCCGTAGAAATAGAACGGCACATACCACGCGCGAAAGAGATTATGGGCGACGCGGTTGCGCTCGGACGCCGCGGCGCGCTCCAGCTCGGCGAGCGGCACGCCGTCAAGCCAGGTCATCGTCAAGAGCCGGTCGGTCGAGAGCGATTCGACCGGCTTCGGCACGTGAACGCCGGCCTCCGCCGCCAGCATCAGGCCGTACAGCGCCATGTGGCGCGCCTCGCGGCGATAATCGAGCTCCTCGCGGAGGCGCTCGGACAGCTCGGCGTGGATCTGCTTCGTCGAGATGGCCTTGTCGTAGCGTTCATAGAGCGCGAGCACGATCCGGAGCTGAGCAAGATCGGCTTCGACGACCGAGCGCATGTCGGGATATTGCAGCTTCGCGGCAAGCGCCGATCCGTCGTGCGCGATGGCGCGATGCACCTGCCCGAGCGATGCCGCATGCTCGGCGTGATGCGTGAACGAGCGGAACCGGCGCTCCCAGCCAGGGCCCAGCTCCGCCGCCATCCGGCGCTTCACGAACGACCAGCCCATGCTCGGCGCGTTGGCCTGGAGCTGGCCGAGCTCGCGCACATAGTCAGACGGCAGCGCGTTCGGGATCGTGCTGAGGAACTGCACGACCTTCATGAGCGGGCCCTTGAGCCCGCCGATCGCCGCGCGCAGATCCGAGGCGTGCTTCGCCTGGTCGAGATCGAGGCCGAGGTAACGGGCACCCGCGAGCCGCGCCGCCAGCCCGCCGACCGCGCCCGTCACCTGTGCGTAGCGCCGCACGCGGCGGCTCAGCCGATTGTCGTCGGAGCTTGTCGCGGGCGGTAAGGATGCGGCGCGCCGCCGCGCCGTGCGGGCAGAGGGCCGGGCCTTCGTCATCCTCAGGTCATGGCTTCGAGTTCATCGATGAAGCGACCGATCAATGACAGACCGCGATCCCAGAAGGCGGGGTCCGAGGCGTCGAGGCCGAAGGGTGCGAGAAGCTCGCGGTGGCGCAGCGTCCCGCCGGCCCGCAGCATCTCGACGTATTTCCCGACGAAACGCGGATGGCTCGATTCGTAGACCGCGTAGAGCGAGTTCACGAGGCAATCGCCGAAGGCATAGGCGTAGACGTAGAACGGCGTGTGGACGAAATGCGGGATGTAGGCCCAGTACGGACGGTAGCCATCGCCGAGACGAACGGACGGCCCGAGGCACTCGGCCTGGACGTCGAGCCAGATCGCCCCCATTCGATCCGGCAGCAATTCGCCCTCGCGCCGCTCGTCATGCACGCGCCGCTCGAACTCGTAGAGCGCGATCTGGCGGACGACGGTGTTGAGCATGTCTTCGACCTTGCTCGCCAGGAGGATGCGCCGCTTGGCGGGTTCCGCCTCGGCCAGGAGTGCCCGAAACGTCAGCATCTCGCCGAACACGCTCGCGGTCTCGGCCAGGGTCAGGGGCGTGTCGGCCATGAGATGCCCGCGGGGTGCCGCAAGCACCTGGTGGATGCCGTGACCGAGCTCATGTGCCAGGGTCATGACGTCGCGCGCCTTGCCCTGGTAGTTCAGCAGGATGTAGGGGTGCGCGCTTGGCACGGTCGGGTGCGCGAAGGCGCCCGACGCCTTGCCCGGACGCGCGGGCGCATCGATCCAGCTGCGCTCGAAGAAGCGCCGCCCGATCGCCGCGAGATCCGGCGAGAAGCGATGATAGGCGTCGAGCACGATGGCCTCGGCGCGCGCCCAGGGGAAGAGACGGTCGTCATCCTCGGGCAGGGGCGCGTTGCGGTCCCAATAGTCGAGAGCCTCGACGCCGAACCACTTGGCCTTGAGACGATAGTAGCGGTGCGACAGGCGCGGATAGGCGGCCTTCACGGCCGTGACCAGCGCATCCACCACCTCGTCCTCGACGTGATTCGAGAGATTGCGCGATGAAACCGGCCGCGGATATCGACGCCAGACGTCCTCGATCGCCTTGTCCTTGGCCAGCGTGTTCGTGATGTGCGCGAAAAGACGCGCGTTGTCGCCGAGCACGCGGCCGAGAGCCTCCGACGCCTTCCGCCGCGTCGCCCCGTCGCGATCCGACAGCAGGTGAAGCACCTCCGCCTCGGTCAGCATCTGCCCGTCGACCGGAAACCGGAGCGCGGCCAGCGTCTCGTCGAACAGGCGCGTCCACGCATTCCGGCCCGTGACCGATTTTTCGTGCAGCAGAGTCTCGATCTCGTCCAGCAATTGATGCGGACGGAACGCGCGGACGTCTCTCAGCCACGGGCAGTAGCGGGCAAGGCCGGGTTCGCTAAGCTTGGCATCGAGGGCCCCGTCGTCGATGCGGTTGATCTCGAGCGTGAAGAACAGGACTTCGGTCCCGATCGCCGTCACCCGTTCCTGCATGGACTGGTAGAAACGTCCGAGAGCCGCGTCCGACATGTCGCCGGCATGGAGGAGCTGGGCGTAGCTCATGACCCGGCCCAGCGCCTCTTCGATGCGTTCATAGGCGGCGATCGCCTCGCCAAGCGCGGCACCATCGAGCGCGCTCAACCGGCGTTGATAGGTTTCGCGAAAGGCTTTGGCTTCGGCCGCCGCGGATGCCAGGGCCTCTTCGAGGCCCGGCGCGTCGGGACCGGCGAACAAATCGGCCAGATCCCAGAGCGGCAGGCGCCCCAATTCGTCCTTGCCCGCCCCCCGATCGAGTGCAGCTTCACGCATCTTGTCCTCCCCACCGACTCCTGGCGATATAGGTCCGAATGGGGACGGAACCAAGCGCTTGATCGGGACTTGAGGGCCAAAAAGGGAACGGGAATGAATTACGGCGACTGCCCCAACCTCGTCCGCATGTTCTTCGACCGCGCCTTGGAACGGGGCGAGCGGCCGTTCCTCTGGGCGAAGCACGGAGGGGCCTATCAGCCCGAGAGCTGGACGGAGATCGCCCGTCAGGTCCGGTGGCTTGCGCGCGCGATGAGCGCCATGGGGCTCGAACGCGGCGACCGCGTGTGCCTCGTCTCGGAGAACCGGCCGGAATGGCTTGTGGCCGACATGGCCATCATGGCAGCGGGCGGCATCACCGTGCCGGCCTACACGACGAACACCGCGGCCGATCATCTGCACATCCTCGAGAACAGCGGTGCCAAGCTGGCCATCGTCTCCCGACCCCCGCTCGCCCAGCGATTCCTGCCGGCCGCGATGCAGGCGCCCCTGCTCAAGCACGTCGTGATGATGGAGCCGTTGGCGCAGCGTCCGCAATGCGCGTTTGCGATCTCCTCATGGGACGAGAGTCTGACGAGGGGAAGCCGGGCGCCGGACGGGATCGATGCCATCGTCGACGCACTCGCGCGCAGCGATACGGCCTGCATCCTTTACACCTCCGGAACGGATGGTGTGCCCAAGGGCGTGATGCTCTCGCACGGCGCCATTCTTCACAATTGCGCGGGCGCCTACGATTTGCTGCTCGATCTCGGTCTCGACGACGAAGTGTTTCTTTCCTTCCTGCCGCTCAGCCATTCCTACGAGCACACCTGCGGACAGATGTTTCCGATCTCGATCGGCGCACAGATCTATTACGCCGATGGCGTCGAGAATCTCGGCGTCAACATGACCGAGGCCCATCCGACGATCATGACCGCCGTGCCGCGCCTCTACGAGACCATGCGCGCGCGAATCGAGCGCGATGTCCGGCGCGCGGGCGGGCTCACGGAGACGCTGTTTCGCCGGACGCTTGCGCTCGGCCGACGGCGCTATGATTCGGGGGGCCGGCTCGGCTTCATCGACAGCTTGAAGGATGCGCTGCTCGAGAGACTCGTGCGCAGCAAGGTCCGCGCCCGTTTCGGCGGCCGGCTCAAGGCGTTCGTGTCGGGCGGGGCGCCGCTCAACGTCGAAGTCGGTCTCTTCTTCAACGCGCTCGGCGTGCGCCTGCTTCAGGGCTATGGCCAGACCGAATCCGCACCCGTCGCGTCCTGCAACCGGCCGAACAAGATCAAGATGCACACGGTCGGCCCGCCCGTCGCCGACGTCGACGTGAAGGTCGCGGAGGACGGCGAGATCCTCATCCGGGGCGAGCTCGTGATGCAGGGCTATTGGGGCGACGCCGAGGCGACGGCCACCGCCATCCGCGACGGCTGGCTCCACACGGGCGACATCGGCCGCATCGATTCGGACGGCTACATCGAGATCACGGATCGGAAGAAGGACATCATCGTCAATTCGGGCGGGGACAACATAGCACCACAGCGCATCGAAGGTTTCCTCACCCTTCAGCCCGAAATCGGCCAGGCCATGGTGTATGGCGACCGCCGTCCGCATCTCGTGGCCCTCATCGTCCCCAACAAGGATTTCGCGGCGCGCTGGGCGAAGGACCACGGACTGCCGGGCGACCTCGCGACGCTCATTCGCGATGCGGGGTTCGAAGCAGCGGTCACCGATGCGGTCGAACGGGTGAACAAGGATCTCTCCGCGATCGAGCGCGTCCGCCGCGTCACGCTGACGCCCGAGCCGTTCACGGTCGAGAACGCCATGATGACGCCCACGCTCAAGATCCGCCGGCACAAGATCCGGGACCGCTACGGCGCCGAACTCGACCGCCTCTACGACAGCCGGCGCTGACCGGCGCGGCCGGCCGATTCGCCGCGCGCCAGGACACCCCTCTCACACGCCGTGGTACTGGCGATACCAGGCGACGAATTTGGGGATGCCCTCATCGATCGTGGTGTGGGGCGAAAAACCGAGATCGCGCTGGCTGGCTTCGATATCGGCATAGGTCTCGCGCACGTCGCCCGGCTGCATCGGCGCGTTCTCGATGATGGCCTTGCGCCCCGCCGCGGCCTCGATCAAGGCGACGAGGCGCATGAGCGGCTCGCTCCGGTGATTGCCGATGTTGTAGACGCGGTGTGGTGCTGCACCCGGCCCGCCGTTCCGTGCCGCCGGCCGGTCGAGCGCCGCGATGGTGCCCGCGACCGCGTCGTCGACATAGGTGAAGTCGCGCTTCATGTCGCCGTTGTTGAAGAGGCGGACCGTCTCACCCGCGAGGATCGCGCGCGTGAAGATGTAGGCCGCCATGTCCGGCCGCCCCCACGGCCCATAGACCGTGAAATACCGCAGCCCGGTCATCGGCAGGTCGTAGAGATGGGCGTAGCAATGGCTCATCAGCTCGTCGGCCTTTTTCGTCGCGGCATAAAGGGAGATCGGCCGATCCACGGAATCCATGACCGAGAACGGCAATTTGTCGTTCCCGCCATAGACGGAAGACGAGCTCGCATACACAAGATGTTTGAATCCCTTGAGGCCGCGGCAGAGCTCGAGAACCGCGAAATGGCCCAGCAGATTCGAGTGGATGTAGGCTTCGGGGTGGGTAATAGAATACCGCACTCCGGCCTGCGCGGCGAGATGCACCACGCGGTCGACCGGGCCGAACGCCTCAACGGCCGCACGCAGGGCGAGACCCCCGGCCAAGTCTAAGCGATTGAATTTAAAGGCGCGATTCGGGGTCAGGCGCGCTAGGCGCGCCTCTTTGAGGCCGACATCGTAGTAGTCGTTCAGCGAATCGATGCCCAGTACCTGCTCGCCGCGCGCGAGCAACGCCATTGCGATATGCGAGCCGATGAATCCGGCGACGCCGGTCACGAGAAGAGCCACGGGCACAAGCCTTAACGGATTGGACTGTTAAGTTTTTTTTAACCCTAACGGGGCTGTATAGCCGCTTAACCAAACGTTGTCGCGCATTCCGTGAGGAGTCTGACGATTTTGGACGCTGTACGAGGCACAAGCGGGTCGCGCGGAAGATTTTGGGGGCGCCGCGCCACGCGAGCCAACCACAGGATACCCGAGCGATGCTGAACAACCGGCTTTTTGGAGCGGCCATGATCGTCATGGCGCTCACTGCCTGCGTGACGCAGAACGGCGACGCACAGAAGGCGTATGACCGCGGCGACTATGCCAGCGCCGCCCGCAGTTACCGAACGCTTGCCGAGCGCGGCAATGTCGACGCTCAGATGCGGCTCGGGCTCATGTACAAGGACGGCCAGGGCGTCTCGCAGGACAGTACCGAAGCCGCGCGCTGGTTGCGCATGGCGGCCGAGAAGGGCGATGCCGAGGCGCAGGTCAATCTCGGCTATCTCCTTCTCAACGGCACGGCCGCGGACGCGGCCGAAGCCGTGCGCTGGTTCCGTACCGGCGCCGCCCAGGGCAATCCCCAGGCTCAAGCGGCGCTGGGCTACGTCCTACAAAAAGGACAGGGCGTCGCGCGCGACGACGTCGAAGCCGTGCGCTGGTTGCGCATGGCCGCCGAAGGCGGCGATGCGTCAGGCCGGTTCATGCTTGGCCATGCCTACGAGCACGGCCGCGGCGTCGAGCAAAGCGAGGCGCAGGCGCTGCGCTTCTATCGCCAGGCGGCGGAGCAGGGCCACGACGCCGCCCAGTACAATCTGGGGGTTATGTATTTCGAGGGACGCAGTGTCGCGAAGGACCCGGACGAAGCCGTTCGCTGGTACACGAAATCCGCGGAACAGGGATACGGCCTCGCTCTCTACAATCTGGGGGTCATGTACGAGCGGGGCTCGGGCGTACCACAGGATCAGGCGCGGGCGTTCGAATTGTACCAAAAGGCCGCCAGCAAAGGCGTCGCCCGCGCGCAGTATGTCATCGGCGTGATGTTCCGCCACGGCGTCGGCGTGCCCAAGAGCGACGAGGAAGCGATCCAATGGTTCCGCAAGGCGGCCGATCAGGGCGACGCCGATGCGCAGACCCATCTCGCGACCATGCTCACCAGCGGCAACGGCACGGCGCGCAACTATGCCGCGGCCGTCGAGCTATTCAGACTCGCCGCCGCTCAAAACCATGCCGCCGCACAGAACAAGCTGGGCCTCATGTACGAAAAAGGGCTCGGCGTGCCGAAGGACTACCGGCAGGCGCTCAACTGGTACCGGAAATCCGCCGAACAGGGTAATCCCAGCGCGCAAAGCAACATCGGGTACCTGTACGAGAAGGGTCTTGGCGTAAAACGCAGCCGAGCGGAAGCCGCGAAATGGTACAAGCTCGCCGGCGATAACGGCCATGACGGAGCCAAAAACGCGCTCGCACGCATGAATGCCGAGGGCACCGTCACGCTCAGCGCTCCCAAGGTGCGCCTCGCCGATACGAGCAAAGACGGTAAATGCACCGCTGAGTCCCGCCGCTCGCATGGAAAGTGCGGGGCCGTCGCCGCCAGCGTATCCACCGCCTTGGCGAACACGCAAAGCGACAATCAGAAGCAGGCGATCCAGCGCAAGGCGGATATCCCTCACGACGCCATCATGATGCCCTAGCCGACACCACGCGAACGGGGACAGGGAGCCATAGCGCGCCGGCGGGATGCTGCACCGCACAGCCGGGGGTGATTGCCAATCACCGTTCGAGAGGCCAGATTACCGGTCGGAATTCGCACCGACCGGAGGTTCTCCATGGCGCTTGCGGCCGTCTCGCTCGACGACAAATACGTCGTTGAACAAGGTCGAGTCTTTCTCACAGGCGTCCAGGCCCTTGTCCGGCTTCCCATGATGCAGCGCCGGCGCGACGAACGCGCCGGCCTCAACACCGCCGGGTTCATTTCGGGATATCGCGGCTCGCCGCTCGGCAATTACGACCAAGGGCTCCTGGCCGCGCGCAAATTCCTGTCCAAGCACGCCATCCAGTTCTGGCCGGGGGTGAACGAGGACCTCGCGGCGACGGCCGTGTGGGGGACGCAACAGATCAATCTGTTCCCGGGCTCCAAGGTCGACGGCGTGTTCTCGATCTGGTACGGCAAATCGCCGGGCGTCGATCGCTCGGGCGATGCGTTCCGTCACGCCAATTCCGCCGGGACCGCGACGTTCGGCGGCGTCTTGGCGCTCGCGGGCGACGACCACGCGCCGAAATCCTCCACGCTCTCCATGCAGAGCGACCACTCCCTCATGGCCGTCAAGATACCGGTGCTCTATCCCGCGGGCGTGCAGGATTTCCTCGACTACGGCCTCTATGGCTGGGCCATGTCGCGCTATACGGGCCTGTGGATCGGCTTCAAGGTCGTATCGGACACGGTGGAGAGCGCCGCTTCCGTCGACATCGATCCGCACCGCGCCGAGGTCGTGCTGCCCGAGGATTTCGCCATGCCGCCGGGCGGGCTCAACATTCGCTGGCCCGATCTCTGGTACGAGCTCGACGATCGCATCGAGACGCACAAGCTCGCCGCCGCGCAGGCCTTCGTGCGCGCCAACAAGCTCGACCGGGTGGTGATCGAGAGCCCGCGCGCGCGCCTCGGCATCATCTCGGCCGGCAAATCCTATCTCGACGTGCGTCAGGCCTTCGACGACCTCGGCATCGACGAGCGCATGGCCGCCGAGATGGGCATCCGCCTCTACAAGGTCGCGATGACCTGGCCGCTCGAGCCCGAAGGCATCCGCCGGTTCGCGGCCGGGCTCGACGAGATTCTCGTGGTCGAGGAAAAGCGCGCCTTCCTCGAGCCGCAGGTGAAGGAGATCCTCTATCACAGGCCGACGGATGCGCGGCCGCGCGTCGTCGGCAAGACCGACGAGACGGGCGCCCCCCTCCTTTCCTCCTGCCGCGAGTTGCAGCCGAGCGCCATCGCGCGCGTGATCGCGGCGCGCTTGAAGCGCTTCCAGCCGGCACCGCGGCTCGATGAGCGCCTGGCCTTCCTCGATGCCGGCGATCGGGCGCTGGCCGCGCTCAATCCGCCGATCGAGCGCACGCCCTATTTCTGCTCGGGCTGTCCGCACAACACCTCGACCCGCGTGCCGGAGGGCAGCCGGGCCCTTTCCGGAATCGGCTGCCACTTCATGGCGCAGTGGATGAACCGGGACACCGACACCTACACGCATATGGGGGCCGAGGGCGCGAACTGGATCGGCCAGGCGCCCTTCACCGAAACGCCGCACATCTTCCAGAACATCGGCGACGGGACCTATTTTCATTCCGGCATCCTCGCCGTGCGCGCCTGCGTCGCGGCCAATGTCAATCTCACCTTCAAGGTGCTCTACAACGATGCCGTCGCGATGACGGGCGGCCAGCACGTCGACGGCCAGCTCAGCGTGCCGCAGGTCACGCGCCAGCTCGCCTCCGAAGGGGTCGAGCGCATCGCGGTCGTCACGGACGAGCCCGAGAAATACGGCATCGGCACCAACTTCGCCCCCGGCGTGAGCATCCATCATCGCGACGATCTCGACGCGGTGCAGCGCGAGCTCCGGGAGTGGAAGGGCGTCTCGGCCCTCGTCTATGACCAGACCTGCGCCGCGGAGAAGCGCCGGCGCCGGAAGCGCGGCACCTTCCCCGATCCCGCGAAGCGCGTGTTCATCAACGAGATGGTCTGCGAAGGCTGCGGCGACTGCAGTGTCGCATCCAACTGCCTCTCCGTCGTGCCGGTCGAGACCGAGTACGGCCGCAAGCGCGCGATCGACCAGTCGTCCTGCAACAAGGACTACTCCTGCGTGAAGGGTTTCTGCCCGAGCTTCGTCACGGTCCATGGCGGACGTTTGCGCAAACGCCGGACGGCCGAGGGCGGGATCGACGACCTCGTGCTGCCCGAGCCCGCGCATCCCTCCGTCGATACGCCCTACGGCATTCTCGTGACCGGCGTCGGCGGGACGGGCGTCGTCACCATCGGCGCGCTCCTCGGCATCGCCGCGCACATGGAAGGCAAGGGCTGCACGGTGCTCGACATCACGGGCCTCGCGCAGAAGGGCGGTGCGGTGCTCTCGCATGTGCGCATCGCCGCGCGGCCCGAGGCGATCCACGCCGTGCGCGTCGCCGCGGGCGACGCCGATCTCGTGCTGGGCTGCGACCTCGTCGTCGCGGCGGGCAAGGAGGCGCTGTCCAAGTATCGCGCGGGCCGCACGCGCGCCGTGGTCAACAGCCACGACACGCCGACGGCCGGCTTCGTGCGCGACCCCAATCTCGTCTTTCCCGGCCGCGCGCTCGAAGACGTCGTTCGGCGCGCGACCGGACCCGATCGCAGCGACTTCATCGACGCGACGAGCTTGGCGACGGGTCTCCTCGGCGATTCCATCGCGGCCAATCTGTTCATGCTGGGCTATGCCTATCAGAAGGGCCTCATCCCCGTGTCGGGCGCGGCGATCCTCAAGGCGATCGAGCTCAACGCGGTCGCGATCGAGATGAACCGGCGCGCCTTCCTCTGGGGGCGGCGCGCGGCGATCGAGCCGGGCGTGGTCACGGACGCCGCGCGACCCGCCGCGGGATTCATCGAAGAACGGAAGCTGTCGAAGACGTTCGACGAGATCGTCGCGCGGCGCATCGCCGATTTGACGGGCTACCAGAACGCGGCCTATGCGCGCCGTTACGACTCGCTCGTGCGCCGCGTGCGCGAGACCGAAGCCGCGAAGGCCAAAGGCATGAGCGGGCTCGCCGAGGCGGTCGCGCGCTATGCCTACAAGCTCATGGCCTACAAGGACGAGTATGAAGTGGCGCGCCTCTACTCCATGCCCGATTTCTGGCGCGAGCTGCGCGACACCTTCGAGGGCGGCTACAAGCTCCATCTCCATTTGGCGCCGCCGCTCATCGCATCCCGCGATCCCGTGACCGGCGTGCCCGCCAAGAACGAGTATGGGCCGTGGATCCTCAAGGCGTTCCACGTCCTCGCGAAATTCAGGGGGCTGCGCGGCACGCCGCTCGACATTTTCGGCTATACGCCAGAGCGGCGGATGGAACGCCGGCTCATCGTCGAGTATGAGCGGGTCGTCGAGACGATTCTCCAGAGCCTCTCCCACGACACCCATGCGCTCGCGGTCGAGATCGCCTCGCTGCCGGAGCGCATTCGCGGCTATGGACACATCAAGGAACAGGCCATCAAGGCCGCGAAGGCGCGCGAGGCGGAGTTGCTCGCGATGATCCGCGCGCCCGCGGGCCGGATCACGGCCGCGGAATAGAACGGGCCGAACACACAGGGCGCTCACGCGCGAGAAACGGAGGCACGACATGGCCAAGGGGGAATGCGCCCTCATCATCGGCGCCGGGCCCGGGCTCGGCGGGGCGATCGCACGGCGCTGTGCCAAGGACGGCATGCGCGTCGCACTCGCGACGCGCACCAAGTCGAAGGTGGACGCGATCGCGCGCGCGATCGGCATGGACGCGCGCGCCTATGCCTGCGATGCGACCGATGCCGCCGCCGTCGCGGGCGTGTTCGCGGACGTGAGCCGGGAATTCGGCGCGCCCGATCTCGTCGTCTTCAATGCGGGCGCCTACGCGCCCGGCGGCGTGCTCGAGATCGACCCCGCGGAGTTCGAGCGCTGCTGGAAGAACGGCTGCTTCGGCGGGTTCCTCGTGGGCCAGGCCGCGGGCCGCGCCATGGCGGCGCGCGGGTCGGGCACGATCCTCTTCACCGGCGCCACCGCATCGCTCCGCGGCAGCGCGCGCTTTCTCAACCTCGCCGTCGGCAAGTTCGGGCTTCGCGCGGTGGCACAAAGTCTCGCGCGCGACCTCGGCCCCAAGGGCGTCCATGTCGCCCACATCATCATCGACGGCCAGATCAAGGCCGACCGGCCCGGCTACCGCGCGGACGAGCGCGGCCCCGATGCGGTGATGGATGCCGACGCCATCGCCGAGGTCTATATGGGCCTCCACCGTCAGCACCGCAGCGCCTGGACGCATGAGCTCGACCTCCGGCCCTGGGTCGAGAAGTTCTAGGCCGCGTCCTCACGACCGGCAGGCGGCGTTCCCTCGCGTCGGCCTGACGATCGACCGGAATCGACCGGAATCGACCGGGATCAACGCCAAGGGATCATGGGCCATGGGGTCATGGAATGGCTGAACGTCGAGCGGATATCGAAGCGTTCGTGCGCGGGCTCGTCAGGGAGATCGAGTCCGCCGAGGCGGCGGGGACGACGGCGCCCGAAGCCATCGCCGAGCATTTCAACGCCAAGGGCATCACCACGCGCAAGGGCCGGCGCTGGACCGGGGCCGCTGCGGCCAAATTCCTCGGCAGCGCGGGCGCCAGGCGCTACCGTTCGGGAGGAAAAGGCGGCTCGCATGACGATTCCGAAGGCTAGTTCCGGCGCGCCGCCCGATGCGTTCGACACGGCGCGATTGCGGCACCTGTCGGAGGCGACCATCGCCCAATACGACCAAACGGCCGAAGATTTCTGGAACGGCACGCGTCATCACGACGTCAGCCAGAACTATCGGGCTCTTCTCGACGCGATCGAGGGCGAACCGCCGTTTTCCATTCTGGACCTTGGCTGCGGACCCGGCCGGGACCTCCGCTATTTCCGCTCAGAAGGACACGAGGCCGTGGGTCTCGACGGATCGAAGGAATTCGTGGCGATGGCGCGCGCCTATTCCGGGTGCGAGGTTCTCCACCAGGATTTCCTGGCGATGACATTGCCCGAGAGCCGTTTCGACGGCGTGTTCGCGAACGCATCGCTGTTCCACGTGCCGAGCCGGGAGCTCCCGAGGGTGCTGCCTGAGCTTCACCGAAGCTTGCGGCCGCGGGGCGTCCTGTTTTGCTCGAACCCGCGCGGAAACAACGAAGAAGGTTTTCGCGGAGATCGCTATGGCTGCTTCTTCGACCTCGAGACCTGGCGCAATTACGTGTGCGCCGCCGGGTTCGTCGAGGTGCAGCACTACTACCGCCCGCCCGGACTTCCGCGCCACCAGCAGCCCTGGCTCGCGACGGCTTGGCGAAAGATCTGACGCCAGCGCATCACTGTCTCGGGCTGCTGCCGGATCCCGGCCGCGCCTCATCAAGCCCGCCGATGGGGCCCATCGGATCAGGCGGGATGGCTTCGCAAGGGCAAATCCCAGGGGCAAACGAGTGTGCCTTGCCGGAGATACCTCGTTCCACTACCCTTCCATCACGGATCGGCGGTCAATCGGCCATGCCTCGGTGTCGAGGGCGTGCCGGCGCCGATCCTCCGCAACAGGAGGGAGACATGAGGAGAATGCTGCTGGTCGGCGCGGCCCTGTCCGTCGCGATCACATGGGGCGTCGGCGCGGCGTCGGCGCAGGAGACCGTGACGTTCTCGTCATGGGGCGGCGCCTATCAGGACGCCGAAACGAAGGCGCTCATCGAGCCGGCCGAGAAAAAGCTCGGCATCAAGGTCAAGCAGGACAATCTCAACGGACTTGCGCCCGTGAAAAGCCAAGTCTTGAGCGGCAAGGTCTTTTGGGACGTCGTCGACCTCGGCGTGACCGACTGCCAGCGCGGCGCCAATGACGGCATCTTCGCGGAGATCGACTACAAGCTGATTCCGGCCTCGAAGGACCTTCCCAAGGCCTCGGTCAACAAGAACTGGGTCGGGCTGCTCTCCTTCTCGACCGTGATCGCGTGGAACGGCGACATCGTCAAGGGCGAGGGCCCGAAGAATTGGGCGGAGTTCTGGGACACCAAGAAGTTCCCGGGAAAGCGCGCGATGCGCAACCTCGCGCGCGAATCGCTTGAAGAGGCGCTCATGGCCGACGGCGTGCCGCCGGACAAGCTCTACCCGCTCGACGTGGACCGCGCCTACAAGAAGCTCGAACAGCTCAAGCCCAATCTGGTGTTCTGGACCTCGGGCGGTCAGTCCGCGCAGATGCTGAAGGACGGCGAGGCCGAATACGTCGCGATCTGGAACGGCCGCGCGGCGGCGCTCACCAAGGACGGCGTCAAGGTCAAGCTGCACTACAACCAGGCGCTGTTCCTGACCGAGTGTCTTGCGATTCCGAAGGGCGCGCCCAATCCGCAAGGGGCGATGAAGCTCATCAACGAGATGCTGCTGCCCGAGCCGCAGGCGAATCTGACCAAGTACATCGACTACGGCCCGATCAATCCGAAGGCGTATCAGACGGGGATCATCACGCCGGAGATCGCCAAGACCCTCAACTCCTATCCCGACAACATGAAGACCCAAGCGGTCATCGATCCGGACTGGTGGTCGACGCCGGCGGGCGAAGCGGCGCTCGCGCGCTGGGCCAGCTTCGTCGGCAAATAGCGGAACGTGAACGGGGCGGAGACGGACGTCTCTCCGCCCCCTTCTCCTTTCCCGGGCACATCAAGCAACGCAACGAATATCCCGTGGCACCCGATCATTCATTGCCGATCTCGATCCGCGGCGTGAGCAAGCATTACGGCAGCGTCGCCGCGCTGGACGAGGTGAGCCTCGACATCGCCGCCGGCGAATTCGTGACGCTCCTCGGCCCGTCGGGGTCGGGCAAGACCACGCTGCTCAACATCCTGGCCGGATTCATCCGTCTTGACCGCGGCGCGGTCCATTTCGGCGGGCAGGACGTGACCCTCGTGCCGCCGCACAAGCGCAACATCGGCCTCGTCTTCCAGAACTACGCCTTGTTTCCCCATATGAGCGTGGCCGAGAACATCGCGTTTCCCCTGCGGGCCCGCAACGTCGCCAAGGCGGAGATCGCCGACAAGGTGCGCTGGGCGCTCGGTCTCGTGAAACTCGACGGCTTCGAATCCCGCGGCGCCGACCAGCTATCCGGCGGCCAGCGCCAGCGCGTCGCGCTCGCACGCGCCGTCGTCTTCGAGCCCAAGATCATTCTCATGGACGAGCCCCTCTCGGCGCTCGACAAACAGCTCCGCGAGCATATGCAGATCGAGCTGCGCCATCTCCACGAGACCCTCGGCACGACGACCGTCTATGTCACCCACGACCAGCGCGAAGCCCTGACCATGAGCGACCGCGTGGCGGTGCTCAACCAAGGCCGGCTGATCCAGCTCGATACGCCCCGCACGCTCTATGACAATCCCGTCGACGCCTTCGTGGCCGATTTCGTCGGGGAATCGACGCTTCTGCCCGTGCGCCCGGTGGGACCAGGGACGGTCGCGCTCAACGGCACCGAATTGCGAAGCACGCGGGCGCTGCCGCCGGGCGATGATCTTCTTCTCGTCATCCGAGCCGAGAAGCTCCTGCCGGCCGGACGAAGCGCGAGCGACGTCAACTTGATCGCGGGCCGGGTCCGCGAGGTCGTCTTTCAGGGCGAAAGCGTGGCCGTCTTCGTCGAGCTTGGGGATGGCAGCACCGTGGTGATGCGCCGCCCCTCGCACGAGGACAGCCTGGCGAGCGTGCCGCGGGTCGGCGAGGACACGGTCTTGAGTCTCCATCCCGAGAGCACGATCGTCGTTCCGGGCCGGCGCTGAAACCGCGTCGTTTATGGCGCCGCCGCAGCGCCAGTCCGGCGACGCGCGAGAAGCAGGGCGAACAACACGATCGAGAGGCTGACGACGATCAGGATGGAGCTGATCGCCGCGATCGTCGGGTCGATTTCGTCCCGCAGCGCGTTGAACATGCGTTTCGTGATCGTCGAGTTCTCCCCGCCCGAGATGAACAGCGCGATGACGACTTCATCCAGCGAGGTGATGAAGGCGAAGAGGGCGCCGGAGATGACGCTCGGCCGTATCTGAGGCAGCGTCACCTTGATGAAGGCCGCCAGGCGATAGGCGCCGAGGCTGCGCGCGACCTTTTCCTGATTCATGTCGAAGCCTTGGAGGCCGGACAGCGTCGTCACCACGACGAAGGGCGTCGCCATGAGCGTATGCGCCAGCACGAGGCCCGTGATCGTGCCGACCAAATTGACCCTGGCGAAGACGAAAAAGACGCCGATCGCGATGATGATGATCGGCACCATGAGCGGCATCAGCAGAACGAGTTGCACCACGCGAAGAAACCGCGCCTCGGCGACATGCAGGCCATAGGCGGCGGCGACCCCGAGGGGCGTCGCCAGCAGCGTGGTGAACGCCGCGACCACCATGCTGACCCGCGTCGCATCCATCCATTCCGGGCTGGAGAAATAGGCCTTGTACCAGCGCAGCGACACGCCGGGCGGCGGAAAGGTCAGGAAGCGCGAATCGGAGAACGACATCGGAATGACGATCAGCACCGGCAAGATCAGAAAGAGGAGAACGAGCCCGCCCGTGAGGTAGAGCCACGCGCGCTGACGGTGCGTGACCAATGTCTCCATGGCGGTCCGGCTGCCCATCAGCGCCCCCCGAAGATGCGCTCGACCGCGAAAAAGCGGTTGAGCGCGGCGAAGGCCAGGAAGACCAGAAGCAGGAGAATGATCGCGACGGAGCTGGCCGCGCCCCATTGGAAATAGAGCTCGACGTTGCGCTGCACCAGCATCGAGATCATCACGACCCGCCCGCCGCCGAGAAGCTCGGGCGTGACGTAGAAGCCGAGGCAGATGACGAAGACGAGAATGGTTCCCGCGAACAGGCCCGGCCGCGACAGCGGAAAGAAAACGCGCCAGAAGGCATAGCGCGGCGTCCCACCGAGATTGGCGGCCGCGCGCATGAGCTCGGAATCGATGCCGCGCATGGCGGCATAAAGCGGCAGGACCATGAACGGCAGCATGATGTGAAGCATGCCGATCGTCGTGCCGGTCACGTTGTGGACGAATGCGATGGGCTGCTCGATGATGCCGAGATCCATGAGCGTGGTGTTGACGACGCCGCGCCGCTGGAGCAGCACCATCCATGCATAGGTCCGCACGAGTAGGCTGGTCCAAAACGGCACCACGACGAGGGCCAGGCCGAGCGCGGCCCATCGCCGATCGAGCTGGCTCAAGAGGTAGCTCAGGGGGTAGCCAAGGAGGATCGCGAGCCCCGTGAC
>JBGPGW010000031.1:0-19066 GCA_041484095.1 Alphaproteobacteria bacterium
CCTGTCGGAGCGCTCCGAGGAGTATCGGCATGACGGATTTCAACGCCATTCCGCTCATCGATTTCGCGGGCGCGCGCGCCCGTGATCCCGCCGGCACCGGGACAATCGCACGCGAAGTTTATGACGCCTGCACCACGGCGGGATTCTTCTACATGAAGAACCATGGCGTGCCGCAGACGGTCATCGACGGTGCCGTCGCGGCCGGGCGGGCGTTCTTCTCCCAGCCGATCGAACGAAAACGCGACGTGGCCGTCAACCGGCGCCATCGCGGCTTCAATCAGCTCGGCGACGCCACGATGTATGGCGCGAAGAAGCCTGACCTCAAGGAGTTCTACAGCGTCGGCCTGGAATTGCCGGAGGATGATCCGAATGTGCTGGCGGGAGAGCCGCTCCGCGGGCCGAACAATTGGCCATCGTTCCTGCCCGCTTTCCGTCCCGCGGTCTACGCCTACTATGAAGCGATTGGCGAATGCGGCCGGGATTTGCTGCGCGTCGTGGCGCAGAGCCTTGGCGTCGACGAGAACTTCTTCGCGCCGAAATACACCAAGCGGCTGCAACGCACCCAGATCGTCTACTATCCGCCGCAGCCGCCCGAACTCGGTGACGATCAATTCGGCGTCGCGGCACACACGGATTACGGGTGCATCACCCTTCTCTGGCAGGACGACAATGGCGGCCTGCAAGTCCGGGAGCGAAGCTCCGGACGCTGGATCGATGCGGTGCCGATTCCCGGCACGCTCGTCATCAATGTGGGCGATCTCCTGGGCCGCTGGACCAACGATCGGTTCATGTCGACGCCGCACCGCGTGATCAATCGATCCGGGCGGGAGCGCTTTTCGATCGCGACGTTCTACGATCCCGACTTCTCGGCCATCGTCGACCCGCGGGAATTCGGGACACCGGCGGCCGCGTGCAACTATGAACCCGTGCGGACGGGCGAGCACATCCTGCGCCGGTTCGAGCAATCCTTCGGCTAGCGCAAGCAACTCGCCGCCGAACGACAGACCCCGGCCATCACGCCGCGTTGAGCAGAGACGCGATGGATTGCCGGCCTCGCGGCCGCATCACGGCGTCACGTGATGCCCGGCAAATCGAGACGATTCGCGCGCGCGCACGCGATCGCGTCCTCATAGCCGGCATCGGCGTGCCGCATCACGCCGGAAGCCGGATCGTTCCACAGAACGCGCGCGATGCGCCGCGCCGCCGCCTCGGTCCCGTCGCAGCAGATCACCATGCCGGCATGCTGGGAGAAGCCGATCCCGACCCCGCCCCCGTGGTGAAGAGAGACCCACGTGGCACCCGACGCGCAGTTGAGAAGCCCATTGAGAAGCGGCCAATCGGAGACGGCATCCGAGCCGTCCCGCATCGCCTCCGTCTCGCGGTTCGGTGAGGCGACCGAGCCCGAATCGAGGTGATCCCGGCCGATGACGACCGGCGCCTTCAACTCGCCCTTGGCCACCATCTCATTGAACGCCAGTCCCAAGCGGTGGCGGTCGCCAAGCCCGACCCAGCAGATTCGCGCCGGCAGGCCCTGGAACGCGATGCGCTGCCTGGCCATGTCCAGCCACTGGTGGAGATGCGTGGCGTTGGGCATGAGTTCTTTGACCTTCTCGTCCGTCCGGTAGATGTCCTCGGGATCGCCGGAGAGCGCGACCCAGCGGAACGGGCCGACACCCCGACAGAAAAGCGGACGGATATAGGCGGGAACGAAGCCCGGGAAGTCGAAGGCGTCGAGCACCCCCTCTTCCTTCGCCATCTGACGGATGTTGTTGCCGTAATCGAACGTCGGCACGCCCATATGGGCATAACTCAGCATGGCGCGGACATGCTCGGCCATCGAGGCGCGCGCGGCCCGCTCCACCGCCTTCGGATCGCTTGCGCGCTTCTCTTCCCACTGCGCGATCGTCCAGCCCTTCGGGAGATAGCCGTTGATGGGATCGTGCGCGGAGGTCTGATCCGTCACGACGTCGGGCCGGACTCCGCGCCGGACGAGCTCGGGGACGATCTCGGCCGCATTGCCGAGAAGGCCGACCGAAACCGGCTTTCCCTCCTTGCAGGCGCGCGTGATGATGGACAGCGCGTCATCGATGTTGCGGCTTTCGACGTCGAGATAGCGGGTCTTCAAACGCATTTCGATTCGACTCGCCTGGCATTCGACGGCGAGACACGAAGCGCCCGCCATGGTCGCAGCGAGCGGCTGCGCCCCGCCCATGCCGCCGAGACCCGCGGTCAGGATCCACTTGCCCCTGAGACTGCCGCCATAATGCTGGCGGCCGATTTCCACAAAGGTCTCGTAGGTGCCCTGCACGATGCCCTGGCTGCCGATATAGATCCATGAGCCGGCCGTCATTTGGCCGAACATCATGAGGCCCTTGCGGTCGAGCTCGTGGAAATGATCCCAGGTGGCCCAGTGGGGCACGAGATTCGAGTTCGCGATCAACACGCGCGGCGCATCCGCGTGGGTGCGGAACACGCCGACGGCTTTTCCGGATTGAACAAGAAGGGTCTCGTCGCCTTCGAGGCGCGTCAGGCTCGCAACGATGCGATCGAAGCTGTCCCAATCCCGCGCGGCGCGGCCAATGCCGCCATAAACGACGAGTTCACTGGGCCGCTCCGCCACCTCGGCATCGAGATTGTTCATGAGCATGCGAAGCGGCGCTTCGGTCAACCAGCTCCGCGCCGTCAGCCTGGTCCCGCGGGGCGCACGAATCGTGCGGGCATTATCGAGTCGGGAGCGTGCATTCATGATCTGGGGCCTCCTCGTGTCGCACGGGTTTTCGCGAATTCAAGACACGTTTCCAGGATGCGCGTAAGAGCGGCGCGCACCGGTCGTGCAAAATGTTCGTCATATGGCGTCGGCCAATTGGCCTCCGTAAGCGAGGCCGCGGGTTCGCGCATATAGCTCCTGGTCGCGAGCTCCATTTGAATCGCGTGGACGCCTTCGGCAGGCCGGCCCTGGGACCGCGTGATGTAGCCGCCCTTGAATCGCCCGTTCGTGATCCGGCTGAATCCCTCGACGCTGCCACACACCGTTTCGACGGCGCGGGCGAGGTCGGAATCGGCGGCACGGTGATCGTTCGTGCCGATGTTGAAGTGGGGCAGCGCACCGTCGAAGAGACGCGGAACCACCGAGCGAATGGAATGACCGTCATAGACGACGACCGTGTGATGGCGGGCGCGAAGCCTTCTGATTTCCGCCGACACGGCCGTATGGTAGGGATCGAAATACGTCGCGCGGCGTTCGGCGATTTCCTGGGGATCAGGCGCCTCACCGGCGCGGTAGATGGCCTCCCCGTCGAAGGTCATGACGGGGCAGAGCTCTGTCGTCGTTTGGCCGGGATAGAGCGAGGCGCCGGAGGGGTCCCGGTTCACGTCGATGACCGTGCGCGACATCAGCGTGCGGATGACCGTCGCGCCCAATGATCCCGCAAAATCATAAAGACGATCCACCCACCAATCCGCGTCCTTGCGCGCGAGCCACGGCGAAACCAGGCGGCGTTCGAGCCCCGCGGGTATGTCGGTTCCCGCATGCGGAATGCTGACGATGAGCGGTTCGTCGCCGCGTGCGACCGTGAGCCAGGAGGGCGTCGCCATCCCGTTCATGCCGCGTCATCCGCGATCGCCGGCAGAATCCCGGGCTCGATGGCCGAGACGATCGCGCCGGATCGGACGAGATCGATCGCGCTCATGAGATCGGGGTGAAGATACCGATCGCCCTCGAGCCTTGGCGTCCGGCTGCGCAGGAGTTTGCGGACGCGTTCGAGCGGCGGGCTGGTTTGAAGCGGCGCGTGAAATTCGCATGCCTGCCCCGCGGTCAGCAATTCGATGCCGATGATGGCCATCGCATTGTCGATCATGGGAAGCAGGCGTCTCGCGCCGTGGGCCGCCATGGAGACGTGATCTTCCTGATTGGCCGACGTCGGGATCGAATCGACGCTCGCGGGATAGGCGCGACCCTTGTTTTCCGCGACGAGCGCCGCCGCGGTGACCTGGGGGATCATCAGGCCGGAATTGAGGCCAGGCTTCGGCGTCAGGAACGCGGGCAGGCCGGAGAGCGCGGGGTCGACCAGCATGGCGATGCGGCGTTCCGCAAGCGCGCCGATCTCGCACACGGCGATCGCCATCATGTCGGCGGCAAAGGCCACGGGCTCGGCATGGAAGTTCCCGCCCGACAGGGCCGCGCCGTCCTCGGCGAAGATCAGCGGATTGTCCGTAACGCCATTCGCCTCCGTTCCCAGCGTATGGGCGGCCTGGATCAGGAGATCCAGGACCGCACCCATGACTTGGGGCTGGCAGCGAAGACAATAGGGATCCTGCACGCGGGTATCGCCGACGAGATGGGATTTGCGAATCTCGCTCCCTGCCATGAGCGCGCGCAGCGTCTCGGCGGCGCGCTCTTGACCGCGATGGCGGCGCAGACGATGGATGCGCGGATCGAACGGCGTGTCCGAGCCGCGCGCGGCGTCGGTCGACAGCGCCCCGGTCACAAGGGCCGATCCGTAAAGCCGCTCGGCCTCGAACAGTCCGGCCAGGGCATAGGCGGTCGAGAATTGCGTGCCGTTGAGAAGCGCCAAGCCTTCCTTCGGGCCCAGCGTCAAAGGCGCAAGTCCGGCGCGCGCCATCGCGTCCGATGCCGGAGCGATGCGGCCCGCGACGTGGACATCGCCGATGCCGATCAAGGCCGCCGACATGTGGGCCAAAGGCGCCAAGTCTCCGGAGGCGCCGACCGACCCTTGGGCCGGGATCACCGGGGTCAATCCCTTGACGAGAAACGCTTCAAGCAAGGCGATGGTCTCGGGCAGGACGCCGGACGCGCCCTGGCCCAGACTGCCGAGCTTGAGGCTCATCATGAGGCGCACGATCGGGACGGGCACGGGATCGCCAACGCCTGCCGCATGGGAGAGCACGATATTGCGCTGCAGGATCTCGAGGTCAGCCGAAGGGATCTGCACGCTCGCGAGCTTCCCGAAGCCCGTGTTGATCCCATAGACGGGGTCGCCCTTCGCGACGATGGCCGCGACCGCCGCGGCCGCTCTCTCGACGGCCGGCATGGCCGCGGAATCGAAGACGGCGTCGGCCCCGCGATAGATCGCGCGCCATTCGGCAAGCGCGACGCTGCCGGGACGGATCAGGACCGCGGCCATTCCCCCCTCCAGACGCGACGGTAGAGCGGATTGAAGCCAATGCGGTAGACAAGCTCGGCCGGCCGTTCAATCTCCCAGATCGCGAGATCGCAGAACTTTCCCGTCTCGAGCGTGCCGATCCGGTCGAGCCGCCCGAGCGCCCGCGCCGCCTCGCGCGTGACGCCGGCAATGCATTCATCGACCGTCATCCGGAACAGCGTCGCCGCCATGTTCATGGCGAGAAGGATCGATGTCAGCGGCGCCGTGCCGGGATTCATATCCGTCGCGATCGCCATCCGCGCGCCCAGCCTTCGCATGATGTCGATCGGCGGCATCTTCGTTTCGCGGATGAAATAGAAAGCGCCGGGGAGCAGGACAGCGACGGTGCCGGCGGACACCATCGCGGCTATGCCGTCTTCGTCCGTGTATTCGAGATGATCGGCCGACAGCGCGCCGTATCGGGCGGCCAGCGCGGCGCCGTGCGCATTCGAGAGCTGATCGGCATGGAGTTTCACGGCAAGCCCGGCCAAGCGCGCGGCCTCGAAGACTCGCGCGGTTTCCTCGGACGTAAAGCCGATTCCCTCGCAGAACGCGTCCACCGCGTCCGCCAGCCCGAGCGCTGCGACGTCCGGGATCATGTCGCGGCAAACGAGATCGACATAGGCCGTGCGCGCGGATGAGAATTCCGGCGGGAGGGCGTGTGCGCCAAGATAGGTCGTGGTGATATCGACGTGACGGCGGCGCGCGAGGGCGCGTGCGCAGCGAAGCTGGCGGAGCTCCGTCTCCCGATCGAGGCCGTATCCGGATTTGATCTCGATCGTGGTGATTCCTTCGGCCAAGAGCGCGTCAAGGCGTGGAAGGCTTTGCGCGATGAGCGCGTCTTCGGAAGCCGCGCGCGTCGCCGTCACGGTCGAGACGATACCGCCCCCCGCTTCGGCGATCTCCTTGTAGCTCGCCCCGGCGAGCCGGCGCTCGAATTCATGCGCCCGGCTTCCGCCGTAGACGATGTGCGTATGGCAATCGACGAGGCCTGGCGTCACCCAGCGGCCATCCAGCTTGATCCGCTCGCGCGCCTCGAGCCCCGCCGGCGCTTGGGATCGCGCGCCAGCATAGACGATGCGCCCGTCCTTGGCGGCGAGAAGGCCGTCTTCGACAATCCCCAGCCCCGTCGGGGCCAGCGTCACGAGCCGTGTGTCCCACCAGACCCGGTCGCACACCGCCACGGCTCGCCTCCCGATGGTTGAGCTTGTCTTGAGGCTCTAATGTATATACATAATGACCCCCGCTGTCCAGCGTGAGAAGGAACGCGCCCTTTGACCCGACTTTGGTTCGCCTCCGCGCTTCTGACCGAGGGATGGGCCGAAAACGTTCGCCTCAGCCTGTCGGACGGCCGCATTGCGGCGGTCGAGACGGGCGTCGAGCCGGACTCCCGGGACGGCCGCCACGGGCATGCGCTCCCGGGGCTCTCGAACCTCCATAGCCATGCGTTCCAGCGCGCGATGGCGGGCCTCACGGAGCAACGCGGGCCGACCGACGACAATTTCTGGACCTGGCGGGAAGCCATGTACCGGTTCGTTGACAGGCTCAGCCCGGACGACGTCGAGGCGATCGCAAGCCAAGCCTTCATGGAAATGCTGGAAGCGGGATTCACCCGTGTCGGCGAGTTTCATTATCTCCATCACGACCTCTCCGGCCGTCCATACGCCGACATCGCGGAAATGGCGACGCGCATCGCCGCGGCGACGGCAGAAACCGGAATCGGCCTGACATTGCTTCCGGCGTTCTATGCCCATGGCGGGTTCGGCGGATTGCCCGTCGCGAACGCGCAGCGCCGGTTCGCAAGCGACCTCGATCGCTTCGCGCGGTTATGGGATTCGTGTCGGCAATTGGTGGAGAAGCTCCCCGGCGGCGTGGCCGGCATCGCGCCCCACAGCCTTCGCGCCGTCACGCCGGATGAGCTGACCCGGCTCGTCCAACTCGCCCTGACCGGCCCTGTGCACATTCACGCAGCCGAGCAGACAAAGGAAGTCGAAGACTGCCGCGCCTGGTCGGGCGCACGACCCGTCGAGTGGCTTCTCGCCAACGCGCCCGTCGACAGGCGGTGGTGCCTCGTCCACGCGACGCACACGACCGAGGCCGAATTGGCGGGTATCGCCGCGCGCGGCGCCGTCGTCGGATTGTGCCCGATCACGGAAGCCAATCTCGGCGACGGCATCTTCGATGCGAGAACCTACTGCCTCGACGGCGGCGTTTTCGGAATCGGCTCCGATTCGAACGTGCTCATCGACGCGGCGGTGGAGCTTTGTCTTCTCGAATACAGCCAGCGCCTTTCGACCCGAAGCCGCAATGTCCTCGGTCGCGAAAGCCAGCCTTCAACGGGGCGGGTCCTGTTCGACGCGGCGTTGAGCGGCGGCGCGCAAGCACTCGGTGCGGCGAACACCGGGCTCGCGGCCGGGCAGGCAGCCGACATCATCACCTTGAACCCAGCGCATCCGGCCCTCCTCGGGCGGAGAGGCGATCGGCTCCTCGACAGTTGGATTTTCGCCGCCCGGGATGGCGCGATCGATGACGTCTGGCGGGCGGGCCGGAACGTCGTGACCGGCGGCCGGCACGTCGCCCGCCCGGCCATCGAATCGCGATACCGGATCGTCCTCGAGAAGCTCCTGGCATCATGAGCGCAAGCGGACGCTCGATCGCGGTGACGCTGCATGATCGCATCCGCACGGATATCGAGGCCCATATCGTGCGCGGCGATTGGCCGCCCGGTTACCGCATCCCGTTCGAACACGAGCTGACGGCCGAATATCGCTGCTCCCGCATGACCGTGAACAAGGCATTGAGCACGCTCGTCCAGGCCGGCCTCATCGAGCGACGGCGCCGCGCCGGCTCGTTCGTCGCCCGGCCGCAGGTCCAGTCGGCCGTGCTCACCATTCCAAATCTCGAGGCCGAGGTGACCGCGCGCGGCCAAACCTACGGCTTCGACTTGGTGTCCCGGCGCCGGCGCCGCGCCTCGGCCCGGGATCGATTCGAGTTGGGCCTCACGCATGACGCGGACGTGCTGGCGGTGCGTTGCCTCCACCGGGCGCAAGAGCAGCCCTTCGCCATCGAAGACCGCATCCTCAATCTTGCCGCCGTTCCCGACGCGGCCAATGCCGACTTTTCCGTCGTTCCGCCTGGAACTTGGCTTCTCGAGCATGTGCCTTGGTCGGACGCCGAGAATCGGATTTCGGCGCACAACGCCGATCGGGCCACTGCGGACGCCCTCGCCGTTCCGCTCGGCGCCGCCTGCCTTCTCGTCACCCGCCGGACCTGGCGCGTCGACGCGACGATCACCCGGGTCCATCTGACATTCCCGGGCGACCGGTATCAGCTGGTCGCCCGGTTCACCCCGACGAACGCGTAACCGCGCGGCCGCGACATTCCAAATCAATCGCGCGCCGGCGGAACATGCGAGTCGGGCGCGCGGCACATCGGATCGGTCACGACTTCGACCACCGCCGGCTCATTGAGCGCGATCGCGGCCTTGAGCGCGTCCGCGAGATCGGCCGGATTGTCGACGCGAAAACTTCTGACTCCGAAGGCCGCCGCCGCCGCCGCGAAATCGACAGGGGCGAAATGCGTCAGATCGTCCGGCTGGCCGTTCCGGCCTTCGTACAATTTGCGCACGCCCGCGATGTCCTGCCCCAGGGCCGAGTTGTTGTTGACGACCACGGTCACGGGAATGTTCCAGCGCCGCGCGGTTTCGAGCTCGCTCATGTGGTAGTAAAATCCGCCGTCGCCGCAGAAGCAGATCACCGGCCTGCCGGGCTGGCCGCATTGCGCGCCGAGGGAGGCCGGAAAACCCCATCCGAGCGAACCCGCGGCGCGCAGAAAGCCCTGCCCTGCCCCGTTCAGGCGGACCAGCGCACCCATCCAGATGCCGCTGAAACCCGTGTCGGCGACGAGGATCGCATCGCGCGGCAGGCTTGCCGTGAGATCGCGGCACAGCCGGTCCACCATGATAGGCTTTGCATTCGACGCCATGCGCGGCGCCATCGACGCGTCCCATGCCCGCCGGGTCTTCGCGACATGCTCGACCCAAGCGCCGCCGCGCGGCGCAAGACCCTCCAGCAGGGCGCGAAGCGCCAATTTCGGATCGCCGCAGGCGCCGATGGCGCCGGGATAGTTGCGGCCGATTTCGACGGGATCGGCGTCGATTTGGCCGATCGGGATGCCGGGGCGCGGCGCGCGCCACGTCTCGGTCGTGAGATCGCCCGCCTCGCAGCCGACGAAGATCACCAGATCCGCCTCGTGCACGAGCGCGTTGGCGTAGGGTGCCGAATAGTGACCGATGACGCCCAGGCAGGCCGGATCGGCGTCGGAGACGAGACCCTTGGCATCGAGCGCGAACGCGATGGCGACGCCGCGTTTGGCCAGCATTTGCAGCTCCTCCCCCGCGCCCGATTGAACGGCCCCCATGCCGGCGACGACAATCGGCCGTGAGGATTTTTCGAGCGCCGCCCGCAACGCCCGGATGTCGTCAGCCGCCGGCAGTGCACGGAAGGCGGGAACCCGGCCGTGGCGCGTCTCGGCCACGGGCATCTCCGCAATGGTGGCGTCCTCGACCACCTGCCCGAGATGGCCGGCCAGATCGAGATGAACCGGACGCGGCGTCGCGGCGGTCGCCTCGCGCAGCGCCTGGCGCAAAAGGAAGGGAAGCTCCGCCGCCGATTCGACCTGTGCGGTGAATCGCGTCACGGCCTGGAACAAGGGTGCGTGCGCGATCTCCTGATAGGCGTTGCGGTGAAGCATGGGGAGCGGCTTGTGGCCGGTGATCGCGAGCAGCGGAACGCGCGCGAGATAGGCATCCTGGAGACCCGCCGCAAGATTGGCCGCGCCCACCGCCTGCGCCATGCACACGCCGAACTTGCCCGTCGCGCGCGCGTAGCCGTCGGCCATATAGGCCGCCGCCTTCTCCGTATGCGCCATCACGCGCTTGATGCCGCGCGGCTCCATTTCCATGAGCGCGCGGCGGAGAATCGCCTCCATGAAGAAAACATGGTCGATCCCGTGGCGGTGCAGCACCTCCGCGATATGTTCCGCTGCCGTCATCTGTCCCACGATGTCCTCGTCCTTCCCCCCGCGCCTGCGCCCCGAACCCGCGCGAAACTATGGCCGCCCTGGGGAGGAGGCCGATGGCCCCGCGCATGCCGAATGTTAGACGATGCGGAACGTGATCGAACGCACCTTCTGCGGCGTCAGGACCGCCCACGCGGGACGAGGCAATGCCCGATCGGGCGGCTTGGAAGCGGGCTCGATCGGGCGATGATCGCCCTGCCCTCTTCAATGTCTTTTACATATTAATTTATAAATAACATCATATCGTTATATTCGTTTTATGATCTATCACTTTCGGTACGTTTAGGCGCGCGCGCGGAGGCCTCGGGGCTTCTCCTAGCCATGCAGGACCGGCGGGGCGAGCCGGCCGATTGCGATATGGATTTTCCTATTTACGTATTATAGTACTATAATACGTAAATAGATCGGGCCGGGTGAATCCACTGATCCCTGGCCGGTCGAGAGAATCGAAGTCGAGAGAATCGAAGTCGAGAGAATCGAAGTCGAGAGAATCGAAATGGTCATCCCAAACGGAGCTGCGGCCATGCCCCTCGCGGACATCGTCGAGCGCTGCCAGGCGCTGTTCGAAGACCTGAATTTCGGCGCGGTGCGGGCCTGGAAGGCGGCGGATCCAACGCGCCGCGTCGTCGGCTACATGCCCATCTACGTGCCCCGGGAGCTGATCCACGCCGCGGGCATGCTTCCCGTCGGCATTCTCGGCGGCGGCGACCAGATCGAGGTGATCCACGGGGATGCCTATTTCCAGAGCTATATCTGCCGCATCCCGCGATCGACCGTCGAACTCGCCGTCACCGGACGCCTCGATTTCCTCGATGGCATGCTGTTCCCCAGCATCTGCGACGTGATCCGGAATCTCTCCGGCATGTGGCAGCTCATGTTCCCTCGGCTCTACGTCCGCTACTTCGACGTGCCGCAAAATTACGCCAACGGCGTCGGCGGCAATTATTACGTGCAGGAGCTCCAGGAATTGCGCAAAGGCCTCGAGCGGATCGCGGCGCGCCCCATCACGGACGACGATATCCGGCGCTCCATCGCGATCTACAACGAGAACCGCCGCGCCGTGCGCGCGGTCTATGACTTTCGCGCGCGGTCGCCCTGGCGGGCCCCCTCGCCCGACGTCTATCTCCTCATGCGCGCGGGCATGGTGCTTCCCGTCGAGGCGCACACCCAGCTCCTATACGACTACCTCCGCCAGGCGGAGGCCGAGAACCAGCCGCTTCGCGACAACTGCCGCATCGTGCTGACGGGCGCGTTTTGCGAGCAGCCCCCGCTCAATCTCATCCGGTCCATCGAGCGCGCCGGGTGCTACATCGTCGATGATGACTTCATGCTGGTGACGCGGTGGCTGGTCGACGACGTCGCGGAAGCCGGCGATCCCATCGCGGACCTCGCCCACGCCTTCCTCACCCAATCGACGGAAACCTCGGCGCATTACGAGCCCGACGGCGCGCGCAAGGGCCAATATCTCGTCGAGACCGTGCGCGCGCGCCACGCGGAGGGCGTTATTTTCGCAGCCCCGAGCTTCTGCGATCCCGCGCTCCTGGAACGGCCCATGCTGCAGCGCCGGCTCACCGACGCCGCCATACCCTACATCGCCTTCAAGTATGCGGAGAATTCCGCGCAGATGCAGCCGATCCGCGAACAGGCCGGAACATTCGCCGATTCGATCAAGCTATGGAGCGCGCCATGACGGACATCGTCAAGGAACCGTCGATGCTCAAGCAGAAGGAGATGATCGCCCGCAATTACGAACGCTTGACCAGCGCGCGGGAAACGGGGGCAAAGGTCGTATCGACCTTTGTCGCAGGCAATCTCAACGAATTGTTCCTGACCTTCGACCTCGTGCTCAACCTTCCGGAAATCAATGCGATCCAAGCCGGCCTCAAGAGGCAAAGCGGATCCTATATCGTCGAGGCGGAGCGTCTCGGGCAGTCCGAAGACGTCTGTGCCTACGTCAAATCGGACATCGGCATGCTCGCGAAGGGCAATTTCGCGCCGAATGGCAAGCCGCTGCCGTCTCCCGATATCCTCATGCTGTCCTATTCCGGCTGCTTCACGTTCATGAAGTGGTTCGAGCTGCTTCGCGACCAATATGGCTGCGAGACCATCATGCTGCACACCCCTTACATGGGTGATGGGGTCATCACGGACAACATGCGCGACTACGTCGTCCGTCAGCTCAAGGACGAGGTGATCCCGAAACTCGAGCGAATCAGCGGCGTGAAGTTCGACATCGACCGGCTGCGCGAACACCTTCGCGAATCGGCCAAGGCGGAGGACGATTTCCTGTGGGTGCTGGAAAGCGGCAAGAATAAACCGTCCCCGATCGACGGTTACTTCGGCGGCGTCTTCTACATCGGCCCCATATTCACCGCCTTCCGCGGAACCAAGGAAGCGACCGAATATTACCGCATGCTCCGCGGCGAGGTGGAGCAGCGCATCAGGGACGGCAAGGGGCCGGTGACGCCGGAAGGCGATCTTCCCAAGGAAAAATACCGCCTCGTGGTCGAAGGGCCGTGCAATTGGACCAATTTCCGCGAGTTCTGGAAGATGTTCTACGACGAAGGTGCGGTCGTGGTGGCCGCGACCTATACGCGCGCCGGCGGCACCTACGACTACGGCTTCAGGCACGACCCGGACCGGCCGCTCGAATCGATCGCCGAATATTGTCTCAGCAGTTACGTCAACCGCTCGCTGCCCGCGCGGGTCGCGATGCTCGAATCCTTCATCAAGGACTACGACGCGGACGGGCTTCTCATCAACTCGATCAAGAGTTGCAAGAGCTTCTCCGCGGGACAGCTCATGATGATGCGGGAAATCGAACGCCGCACCGGCAAGCCCGCGGGATTCATCGAAACCGACCTGGTCGACCCCCGCTATTTCTCCGCCGCCAATGTCAAGAACCGGCTGGAAAGCTACTTCCAGATGATCGAGCAGAAGCGCCGCCGCGGCGCCGCGGCAGCGTGACGGGGGTGCGACGATGAAAACCTTCATCGGCATCGATCTCGGCTCCACGACCACGAAGGCGATCGTCCTCGACGAGACGGGACAGGTGCTCGGCCGCGGCATCACCAACTCCCGGTCCAATTACGGGACCGCGACGGCCGTCGCCAAGCGAGAGGCCCTCATCGATACGCGTCTGACCCTCATCCGCGATGCCCTCATGACGGCGCCGGGCCGCTGCCGCGACATCGAGGGCGTGCTCGCAGGAATCGTGCGGGGATTTCGCCGCGCGCAGTTCGTGCAACAGCTCACGAATCTCGAGACGATCTGTCTGTCGAACTCACGGGACAAACGGTTTGCCGCCATCGGCGAGGCCGTCCGCGAGGCGATCGCGGACGTGTTCCGGCGCCTGAAGGACGAGGCGCCCGCCCTCTTCGCGGCGGGCACGCGGCGCAAGTCGGATTTTTTCCGCGATCTCGCGGGCTCGCGCTTCCATGCGCTCGCCGAAGAGGTCGCGCGAGGGATGGGTCTGCCCTATGACGCCCTGCTCCATGTCTACGACAAGTCGATCATCGAGGTGGAGAACCAGCCGCCGGCGGATGAGATCGGTGATTTGTTCTTTTCCGCGCTCGAGCGGCTGCGCGAGAGCGATGCATCGATCACGGTCGACGCCGGGATGCTCGCGCCGGTGTTGCGTGATGTTCTGTCAGCCGAGATCGAGGAAGTCTACGTCGTCGGCACCGGATATGGGCGCGCGACCCTGCCCTTTTCCAAGGAACACATTCGATCGGAGAGTCTGTGCCACGGCCTCGGCGCGCATGTGATGTATCCCGGGACCCGCACGGTGCTGGACATCGGCGGTCAGGATACCAAAGCGATCCAGGTCGACCCGAACGGCATCGTGGAGAACTTCCAGATGAACGACCGCTGCGCCGCCGGTTGCGGCCGGTACCTCGGCTATATCGCGGATGAAATGAATGTGGGCCTGCACGAGCTTGGCCCCATGGCCATGCAATCGACGCGCGTCGTGCGGATCAACTCGACCTGCACCGTCTTCGCCGGGGCGGAGTTGCGCGATCGTCTGGCGCTCGGCGAGCGGCGCGAGGATATCCTCGGGGGCCTGCATCGGGCGATCATGCTGCGCGCGATGTCCATCGTCTCCCGGTCGGGCGGCATCCGCGATCAATTTACGTTCACCGGCGGGGTGGCCAAAAACGAGGCGGCCGTCCAGGCGCTGTCGAAGCTGGTGCAAGAAAACTACGGCGCGGTGACGATCAACATCCATCCGGACTCCATTTACACCGGCGCGCTGGGCGCTGCGACGTTTGCGCGCCATGCCACGCACTGACGACAGGAGGCTGCCCATGATTGTCACGGCTGGCATCGATGTCGGAACCGGCGCCGTCAAGACGGTCTTGTTCCGCGACGACGGCGACCGGATCGAGTGGTGCGGCCGTCGCGTGGAACGCATCCGGAAGCGCGATCCGATCCAACTCGCCATCGACAGCTACGACGATTTATTGGGGGAAGCGAAGCTCAGGCGCGACGACGTCGCCTATGTCGCGACGACCGGCGAGGGAGAGAACGTTCCGATCCGCACGGGGCACTTCTATTCGATGACCACCCATGGACGGGGTGCCATCTATCTCGAGCCGGAGGCGCGCGCGGCGCTCGACATCGGGGCGCTCCACGGCCGGGCCATCGGGATCGATCGTCGCGGCAAGGTTCTCGGGTACAAAATGACAAGCCAGTGCGCGTCGGGAACCGGCCAATTCCTCGAGAACATCGCGCGCTATCTCGGCATCGCCCAGGACGAGGTCAGCTCTCTGTCGTTGCAGGCGGATAACCCGGAGACGGTCAGCAGCATCTGCGCGGTCTTGGCGGAGACCGATGTCATCAACATGGTCTCCCGCGGCATTTCGACGCCCAATATCCTGCGCGGAATCCACATGTCGATGGCGGTTCGCATGGCGAAGCTGCTGCGGGCGATCGGCACGATCGACGGGGTCGTTCTCCTGACGGGGGGGCTCGCTCAGGACGCGGGTCTGCGGGCCGCGCTCGAGGCGGCGCTGGAGAAACAGAAATCCAAGATGATCATCAGGGACCATCCCGACTCGATCTACGCCGGGGCGATCGGCGCGGCGATCTGGGGGGCCTTTCGATACCGTAAGCTCGAAGCGATCGGCCAGCTTTCCAAGGCGTCATAAGAGGCGACACCATGGCGTTTTCATCCCGCACGCTTCAAGCGCTCCATGCGGAGCATCTAGAGACGCTCAAAATCATGGCGGGGCTGCAGGGCGTGCTTCGCCGGCGCCGCGTCATCGAGGGCCAGGCGCCGTCCGACGGCGAGATCGCCCGGCTTCTCGGCGATCTCATCGGCTGGGCGGAGGACGAGATCGGCCCGCATTTCAGTTTGGAGGACGACGAGCTGTTCCCGCGGCTTGCGGAGGCCGGCGAGGGTGATCTCGGAAATCTGCTCAAGACGGAGCACGGCCATATCGTCGCCCTGGCGCAGCGTGTCGCGGGTTTGGCGCGGGAGGCGCGGGCCGATGGTTTCACCAGCGAGCGTTGGGCCGAATTCGCACGGCTTGGCTCGGACCTCGCCGACCAGGTGATCGACCACGTGACGAAAGAAGAGGATGGCCTCCTGCCGGCGCTCGATGGCCTTCTGAGCGACGACGACGACGCGCGCATCGCACGCGCCAAATGTGGGCCCCAATAGAATGCCGGTTCAACCCGGCGATCCGCCGCGACGTCGCGCGCGCGATGCATTTTTCGCGCTCATGATTCGGCGTGGCGGCGGCGCTCTCGCGGCCGCCTGACCGGCTATGTCCGCTTTCGGGTTCGCGCGGATTTGGCAGCGGGTTTGCCAGCAGGTCTGATGATCGGGAGCCGGCGGCGCTTTTGCCGCTCGATCAGCTTGAGCATGGTCGCGATGGTAATCGAGCCGAGCGTCGATCGCGCGATATCGTCGATTTCGCCCAGCACGACGTCGAGGCCGAGGCCGGCATCCGTGTTCACTTCACGCCTGGTGATGCCGGCCGTCCCTCCCCCGAGCGTCTCGAACAGCTCGATGACGTCCAAAAGCGTGGTGCGCTTGGGATTGCCCGAGAACCGGAACCCGCCGCCTGCGCCGCGCGCGGATTCGACGAGACCGGCTCGCCCCAGGTCGCGCATCACCTTCGCCAGGTGATTGAGAGAGGCGCCGTACGTCGTGGCGATTTCGGCGGCCGATATCTGCCGGTCCGGCTCCGCCGCAAGCGCAAGGAGCGCGTATATCGCCAGGCGGCTGGCTTGCTGCAATCTCATGGCTTGCCGTCGCCGGATTGCCGTGGTGCCGGACGCGGCATGGCTTTAGCTGTCCTCGTCCAGATCTTTTTCAAGCTGGATATAGGGACCGGCCATCATGCCCTGGCTTCGCAGGAAGGACAGCAGCACGTGATTGTCCCGCGATACCATCGTTCGCATCTTGGTGACTCCTGCTTTGCGGAAACGATCGGCGATGGCATCGAGAAGCGCCGTCCCCAGGCCCTCGAGGCGTAGGTCCGGCGCGACCGCGATATCGAAGACCCATCCGCAAGGGGGAGAGCCGAACTCCCACGCGCGAATCTCGCCGATGACAAGGCCGAGAATGCCGGCCTTGCCGCGCGCCGGCGAATCGTCCGTGATCAGAAAAAACCGTTGGCCTCCTCGGCTGGCACCATAACGCTCGAACATCTCGCGCCAGTAATCCGCCTTCGCGATTCCCGTGACGACGATGTCGAGGGCGACGACCGCCGGCAAATCGCCCGCCTCAACGGGGAATATGGAACTGGTGCCTCGCCATGTCCGTCCGCATTCGACCCATGAATTCCGCTGACCTTACGCCGCCCTGTTCCCGACTGACGTTGCCTTCATCGCTGCGGGAAAGGTAGTCCAGAGCCGCCTTTTGTGAAAGGCACGCGGCAAAATCGATCGACGAGACCGGCGCGGCGGCTCGACGGTGCGCATCGCGCCGGAATGATCGTGACAAATTCAGGGATCGGTTTGCAGACGGCTTGAAACGGGGAGGCTTCGCGCCCGCTTTTTTCCGTCGCACGATGGGCGATACGCCACGAATGCAGAAGTGGCGGACAGGGAGGGATTCGAACCCTCGATAGGGCTTTAGGGCCCTATAACGGTTTAGCAAACCGCCGCCTTCAGCCGCTCGGCCACCTGTCCGTTGAAACGCTTCGGCACGGGAACTCCCAGCCCTTCTATCGGCCCCCCACCCCCCTGTCAACGCAAGTCCAAGAATCTCACGGACTTGCGCTGGATACCTCCTGTGACCATGCACACACCCCTGTGATTGCGCGCACTTCGCAACGGGCGGCCGGGACGTATTTTCCATGCCTCTCGTTCATAAAGTTTTAAGCGCGCGCGGTGCAGGTTTAACCATAGGTCGTAGCTATACGTTCTGGGAGGAATGCAGTGGCTTTGTCGAAACGGTGCGTAGAGGCGATGCTCGATCTCGTCGAGATCAAGCTCAGCACGATTCAGGTGATGGACCGGGAAGATGCGCGCGAGGCCTCGGTGCTCGAAGCGTGCAAGCGCGAGCTCTCGGGTCTCTTGCAGAAGCCCCGGGCGAACGGACACGCGAACGGCGCGGCGCGCGACGCCACGTACTGAACCACGCCCGGCACGCCCGCCGGTTGCCGTCATGCTCGCCCGTTGATTGAGCGGGCGAGGCCCCTCGCCGGCCTCACGCCTCGAGGCCGCCCGCGGCGAAGGCACCGCGCTCAAGCGTGCCTAGGACGGCACCGCCATGCCGCGCACGACGGCGGGACGGGCCGCGATCCCATCGAACCAGCGCTTGACGCTGGGAAACTCCGACAGCTCCACCCCCTGCCAGGCATGACGCGAGACCCAGGGAAAGGTCGCGATATCGGCGATCGAATAGTCGCCTGCGAGATAGGCGCTTTCCCCAAGACGCCGATCGATCACGCCATAAAGCCGCCGGGTTTCCTTCGTATAGCGTTCGATGCCGTACGGAACCTGCTCGGGCGCGGAACGGCGGAAATGATGCGCCTGGCCGAACATGGGCCCCACCCCACCCATCTGAAACATGAGCCACTGGAACACCTCATAACGCCCGCGCGGGGGTCCAGGCGCGGCACTTGCCGCGCCCACTTTTGCGTCACGCAAAGCCGGCGCGCCGACAGGCGCGCCTGGGGGCAGGAACCGCCCGGTCTTCTCCGCGAGATAAACCAGGATGGCGCCCGATTCGAACAGCGTGATCGGCTTCCCGTCGGGGCCGTCCGCGTCGACGATCGCAGGAATCTTGCTGTTCGGATTGATCGCGACATAGGCCGGCGTGAACTGATCGCCCTTGCCGATGTCGATCGCATGCACGCGATAGGCGAGGCCAAGTTCTTCCAGCATGACGGACACTTTGCGTCCGTTGGACGTGCTCCAGGTGTAGAGATCCAGCATGCCGTGCCCTCCGTTTTGGACCGCTTCTCCGCCGCCTCGCCCTGCCCTACATGCGGTTAACGTTAACCGCTTCCATCGTGTGACGACATGCACTGCGGCACACCGAAAACGAGCGCACGTTAAGCGATCTTAAAGTGATTTTGGGCATTATTAACGCGCGGCCGATCAGTGAGCTTCCCAGTGAGCTTCAGTGAGATCGTGCCGCCCAAGAGGATGACGATCAGAAGCCATGGGGTTCGGTGTCGTGAAAAGCCTGGTGCGATTGACAACGGTGATTTTCGTGGCGGCAGGCCTCGGCCTGTTGGCGACGGCCGTTGCCGGAACCCGGGAGGACGCCGCGCCGCCGTCGGGCCGGTTCACGGTGGCCGAATGCAGGAGCATGGAAGGCGCCGTGACCAATGCCGGTGACGGTCAGTGGGCCTGCTGCTTTC
>JBGPGW010000032.1:0-19033 GCA_041484095.1 Alphaproteobacteria bacterium
AATGGCGCGCCCGGCGAGACTCGAACTCACGACCTCTAGCTCCGGAGGCTAGCGCTCTATCCAACTGAGCTACGGGCGCGCGTGGCGCTCAAGTTACGGGAATCGGCGGCAATGTCCAGAGAGGGCCAGGAATTGGTCCCGCGATGCGGGCTCTCGCCGGGGTTTGGGTCTTTTGAGGTATTCTCAACCGCCTCTTGGCGAAGCTCGGCGATGCCGCCCACCGTCCTGGCCGGCCGATGTCGGCGCCCGGCCTCCCGCGCCGGCACTGACGCTGGTCTCTCCACCCGCTAAGATCGACGGCATCGTCATTCACGGGGAGAGCGCCATGAGCCTGCTGATCAAGAACGCGATCGTCCTGACGGTCGACCGCAAGGGCACGATCCACAACCCGGGCGCGATCTTCATCGAGGGCAAGCGCATCGTCGATGTCGGGCCGAGCGATGCGGTCGCCGCGCGCCATGCGAACGCGGCGCGCATCGTCGACGGAAGCCGAAAGGTGGTGGCGCCCGGTTTCGTCAACATCCATTCGCATGTCGGGTACACGATTTTCCGCGGCCGGTCCGAGGATGTCGGCTTCAAGGCGCCGACGGGCCTCTATTTCCCGATGTCGACGGTCATGACGCCGGAGGATCGCGCGGCCTTGGGCGCGCTCAGCTATGTCGAGCTGCTGAGAAGCGGCTGCACCAGCGTGATGGAGCTCGAGGAAGGCGTCGAAGTGCTCGCCCCCTTCGTCGAGCGGCTCGGCATCCGCAGCGCCATGGGCGAGATGCTCGGCGATGCCGATCCCGACCGGATGGTGAAGGGCGAATTCGTCCACGATCCCGCCGCCAACGCGGCGCAGATGAAGCGCGCGACCGGCTTCGCCGAGCGCTGGCACAACAAGGCCGATGGGCGGATCACGGCGATCTTCGCACCCAACATGACCATCAGCTCCTCGGCGGCGCAGCTCCGCCAGGTCCGCGCGGCGGCCGACACGCTGGGCCTGCGGCTCACCATCCATCTCGGCTGGAGCGAATTCGAACATACGACCGCGCGCAAGATCCACGGGACGGGCTCCTTCGAATTCGCGCGCGACAACGGGCTTCTCGGCCCCGACGTGGTGGCGACGCATTGCTACGTGGTGAGCGATGGCGACATCGACATCCTCGCGAAGTCGGGTGCGCATATCGCGCACTGCCCGCTCATGAACGCGTTCCGCGGCTTGATCGCGCCGGTCAACGCGTTTCGCAAGCGCGGCATCAATGTCGCCCTCGGCATCGACAACATGTTCGGCGACTATTTCGACGTGATCCGCTCGGCCGTCACCTGCGCGCGCATCAAGACCCAGGATCCCGTGGCGCTTCTGTCGACCGACGCGCTGGAAATGGCGACGATGGGCGGTGCCCGCGCCATGGGAATGGAGAAGGAGATCGGCTCGCTCGAGGTCGGCAAGCGCGCCGATCTCATCGTGCTCGACTACCGGGCGCTCGGGCTTCAGCCGGTGCTCGATCCCGTCCAGAACCTCGCCTATCACGCCCATGCGCGCGACGTGGAGATGGTCCTGGTCGATGGCCGCGTCCTGGTCGATGGCGGCGAGATCAAGACGGTCGATCGCCTCGGGGTCATCGACGAGGCCGAACGCGCATCCACCAGCGCCTGGGCGCGCTTCGAGAAGAAGTACGGCGGCCCGGTCGCCGCCTGAGGAGAGGGCGGCGACGAGCGCGGCGGGCCGTCAGTTCGAGGGCGGCGGGCTTTCGTCTTTGGCGAAGAGCGCCTTGAGGCCGCGCGCGTCCGCCCCCGACGGCAAGGGTGCCTCCGGCCCGGCCGCGCGATTCTTGATCCAGAAGGCGATATCGTCGAGCACGAGTTCCGCCCGCAGGTCGCGCATCAGCATGTGATATCCGCCGGGGTAGACGGCGAGGCGGCGCGTACCCGCAGGGACAGGCGGCATCCGCTCGATCATGATCCGCGTCGGCTCCTTGGGGATGACGTCGTCTTTTTCGCCGTAGAGAATCAGGGAAGGCGTGCGGAAGGCGCGCGCGCCGTCGAGGGCGTCGTCCATCAGATTCGCCAAACCCCAGATCGCGTCAACGCGCGTTTCCTTGATGACCAGGGGGTCGCGCGAGAGTTTCTTCAGCATCTCGATATTGTCGGAAGGCGTGATGTCGAGGCCTCGGCCCGAAAACGTCATCCATGGCACCGTCCGGACCGACAGCCAGAGTGCAACCCGCTTGCCGAGATCCATGGTCGCACGGCCCCAGACGGCGGGGGCCACGAGGACGACGCCGTCCGCTTGTGGTGCTGTGTCCCTCGCCATGGCGGCGAGAATGACGCCCCCGCCCATGCTTTCCCCCAAAAGGATCAACGGCACGCCGGGATGCGTCCGGCGGATCAATGTCATTGCCGTCGCGAGGTCGTCGAGGAGCGCCGCCTCGCCCGGCCAATAACCGCGGTTCGGCGCCCCGCCGAATCCGCGCTGATCGTAAGCATAGGTCGCGATGCCTTGTTTCCGCAAAAAGGCCGCGGGCTCGTCGAACGCGTTCGAATAGTCGTTGAAGCCGTGGAGCGCGAGGATGACCGCGACCGGAGGCTCCTCGGGCACCCAGCGGCGCAAGGGAAGCACGGCACCGTCCGGCATCGTGAGGCCGTCGGAGGCGACGGCCGGCTCCGCGATCCGCGGGCCCGGAGATTTGATGTTGGGCGCGCATGCGCACGCCATGAGCAGAACGAGGCATGACGCCAATCGCCCGAGGCGAGACGTCACGGCCCGTTGCCGGCGTGCGGAGCGGAGCCGGTCAGATCGAGAAAGATGTCCTCGAGCTTGCTCTCTTCCGTCGTCAGATCGGCGATGGTGTAGCCGGCCCCGCGGACGGCGTCGAGAATGCTGCGGATCCGCGTGCGGCTCGGCTGGTAACGGAAGATCATGCGGCGCGGCGGAAGGATCTCGACCACGACGCCGTCGAGCGAAGCCGGTGGGGTGCGAATCTCCTCGGCGACCGTGATCGCCATTTCCTTGCGGTCGACGCGCTTCAGCAGCGTCTCGGTGCGGTCGTGGGCGACGACGCGTCCGCGATCGATGATCGCGATGCGGTCGCAAAGTTGTTCGGCTTCCTCGAGATAATGGGTGGTGAGGAGAATCGTGGTGCCGCTCGCGTTGAGCGCGCGCACATAGGACCATAATTGCCGCCGAAGCTCGACGTCGACGCCGGCCGTCGGCTCGTCGAGCACGAGAATCGGCGGGCTGTGCACCATCGCCTTCGCGACGAGTAGGCGCCGGCGCATGCCGCCGGAGAGGCTTCGCGCGTAGGAATCCGCCCTGTCGGATAGGGCGAGGGCCTCGAGAATCTCGTTGGTGCGCCGCTTGCGCCGCGGGACGCCATAGAGCCCGGCATGAAGTTCGAGCAGCTCGCGCGGCGTGAAGAACGGATCGATATTGAGTTCCTGAGGGACGACCCCGATCACCGCGCGGGCGAGCCGGGGCGCCTTGTCGATATCGATCCCCCAGACCGTGACCTGCCCCGCGGTTTTGATCGCAAGGCCCGCCAGGATGTTGATGAACGTCGACTTCCCGGCACCGTTCGGGCCAAGGAGGCCGAAGATCGAGCCGCTGTGAACCGCGAGATCGATCCCCGCCAAGGCCTCGCGCACCGGGTGGTGCCGCCCGCCCTTGTAAGTTTTGCGGAGGCCGCGGACATCGATCGCGAGCGCTGGGCCCTCTCGGTTCTCGACGGATGGCATCAGTGAGACGGACCCTTTCAAGTCGTGCAGAGGCTCATCCTTGCGTGGTAAGGGTTGATGGCCCCACGGCAATGCGTATCATCCGGCCGCTTGGGGGGTCAACGGAACGGGAGCGCGCGAATGGCCGAAGCAACGCAAGCGCCGGAGGTCATCGACGTCGATTCGGCAAATGTCTCCTGCGATGGCGGCGGAGGCGCGCTCGGCCATCCGCTGGTCTATCTCGCGATCGGGCCCAAGGGCTGGGTCGAATGCCCCTATTGCGACCGGCGATTCGTGCTCAAGGCCGGCGGCGGCGCCCGCGGCGCCCACTGAAGCGGTGCCGCCGCGCTCGACTCCCGTGGGCGGTTCCGGCAAGGTGCCGAGATCAACAACAAAGCCGTGGCCATGGCACGATCGAACCCCGCCAAGGACGGCGCCCCGCGTCACGTCTACCTGATCGACGGGTCCGGCTATATCTTCCGCGCGTTCCACGCCCTGCCGCCAATGACGCGATCGGACGGCACGCCGGTGAATGCCGTCTACGGCTTCACGACCATGCTGCTCAAGGTCCGGGACGAGACCGACGCGGATTGCGTCGCCGTCATCTTCGATACCTCGCGCAAGAGCTTCCGCACTGAAATCTACTCGGAATACAAGGCTCACCGACCTGAGCCGCCCGAGGAGCTGATTCCGCAATTTGCCCTCATCCGCGATGCGACGCGCGCACTCAACCTTCCGGCCGTGGAGCTGAATGGATTCGAGGCCGACGATCTCATCGCGACCTATGCGCGCCGCGCGGTCGAGGCCGGCGCGGATGTGACGATCGTGTCCTCGGACAAGGACCTGATGCAGCTCGTCGGCGACCGCGTCACGATGTTCGATCCCGTCAAGAACAAGCGCATCGGGCCGGCCGAAGTGACGGAACGCTTCGGCGTCGGCCCGGATAAGGTCGTCGATGTCCAGGCCCTGGCCGGCGACAGTTCGGACAACGTTCCCGGCGTGCCGGGCATCGGCGTCAAGACGGCCGCGGAGCTCATCAACACATACGGCGACCTCGATACGCTGCTCGCGCGGGCGGGGGAGATCAAGCAGCCGAAACGGCGCGAGAAATTGATCGAATTCGCGGACCAGGCGCGCATGTCGCGCGAACTGGTGCGCCTCAGGGCCGACGTGCCGGCCAAGGAGCCGCTCGAGGCATTCCGCGTGAAGCCGCCCGACGGCCCCACGCTCGCAGCGTTTCTCAAGGCGCAGGATTTCAAGTCGCTCCTGGCGCGGATCGGCGACCGCTTCGGCAGAGTGGAGGGCGAGGCCGCGCCGCCGCGCGCCGTCCAGGCCGCGAAGCCGGCGAAGACGAGTTACGAACTGGTCCAGACGCTGCCGGCGCTCAAGGAATGGGTCGCGCGGGCCCAGGCGGCGGGGGCCGTGGCCTTCGATACGGAGACGACGTCGCTCGATGCGATGCGCGCATCGCTCGTGGGCGTGTCGCTCGCCATCGAGCCCGGTCATGCGTGCTATGTGCCGCTCGGCCACCGTTCGCCGGCGGCGCAGGGCAGCCTCGATCTCGGCGCCGAGGATGCGGCCCTGCCGAAGCAGATTCCGTTGGCGCAAGCGCTCCAGGTGCTGAAGCCGCTACTCGCAGATCCGGCCGTGCTCAAGATCGGCCACAACATCAAATACGACATGCTGGTTCTGGCGCGTGCGTCCTACGACCTCCGCATCACGCCGGTCGAGGACAGCATGGTTCTGTCCTACGTCCTCGAGAGCGGCCAGCACGGCCACGGCATGGACGAGCTCGCCAGGCTTCACCTCGGCCATGAGACGATCAAATACGATGACGTCACCGGCACGGGGAAGGCTCAGGTGACGTTCGACCGTGTCGGGATCGAGGCGGCGCGCGACTACGCCGCCGAAGACGCCGACATCACCTTGCGTCTCTACCGGCTTCTCAAGCCCCGGCTGGTCGAGGGGCATGCGGTCGCGCTTTACGAGACCATGGAGCGGCGTCTCATCCCCGTGATCGTGGAGATGGAGCGGGCCGGCATCAAGGTCGATGTCGGGGAGCTCAATCGGTTGAGCGTGGATTTCGCCGGCCGCATCGCAACGCTCGAGAAAGAGATTCATCGGCTCGCCGGGCGCCCGTTCAATATCGGCTCGCCCAAGCAATTGGGCGAGGTGATGTTCGATGAGCTCGGCTTGGGTGCGGGCAAGCGCAGCAACAAGACGGGCGCCTACGGCACGGGCGCCGACGTGCTCGAGGATCTCGCGGCCATCGGCCACGATCTGCCGGCGCGCGTGCTCGACTGGCGTCAGCTCTCGAAACTCAAGAGCACCTACACCGATGCGCTTGTCGGGCAGATCAACCCGGAGACCGGCCGCGTCCACACCTCGTTCGCCATGGCCGTCGCCAACACCGGCCGGCTGAGCTCGACCGACCCGAATCTTCAAAATATTCCGGTCCGGACCGAGGAGGGGCGGAAGATCCGCCGGGCTTTCGTGGCGGAGCGGGGGATGACCCTTCTTTCCCTCGACTACTCCCAGATCGAACTCAGGCTTCTTGCCGATGTCGCCGATATTCCCGCGCTCAAGGACGCGTTTCGCCAGGGAATCGACATTCACGCGCTGACGGCGAGCCAGGTGTTCGGCGAGCCCGTCAAAGGCATGAGCGCCGAGACGCGCCGGCGCGCGAAGGCCATCAATTTCGGGATTATTTACGGCATCAGCGCCTTCGGGCTCGCGCGCCAGCTCGGCATTCCTCACGGCGACGCAGCGCGCTACATCAAGGCCTATTTCGAACGCTATCCCGGCATTCGCGACTACATGGAACGGATGCGGGAGTTCTGCCGCAAACACGGCTATGTCGTGACCCTGTTCGGCCGGCGGATCCATCTGCCGGGGATCAACGACAAGAACCCGGCGCGGCGCGGCTTCGCGGAGCGACAGGCGATCAACGCGCCTCTCCAGGGCGCGGCGGCCGACATCATCAAGCGCGCCATGGTCCGTGTGCCCGAAGCGCTTCGGTCCAACCGCCTCAAAGGGCGCATGCTGCTCCAGGTGCACGACGAGCTTCTGTTCGAAGTGCCGGTATCCGAAGTCGACAAGACGACGAAGGTCATCACGCGAATCATGGAGAATGCCGCGCATCTCTCCGTCCCGCTCGTCGTCGACGCGGGTGCGGCGGACAACTGGGCGGACGCGCATTAGTCCGCCGAGGATTTCTCCGGAATGCCGCAATGCGCCGCGGCACGCGTTGACGCCGCGGGGGTTGCCATCATCGAGCCTTGATCTAGGCGGCGGCGCGGACCGCGGCGGCCTTGACCTTCTCGTCGACCTGACCTTCGAACTGCTTGAAATTGGCCTCGAAGCGTTTTGCGACCTCGTGCGCCGTTTTGTCGTAGGCCTGCTTGTCGCTCCAGGTGTTCTTGGGGTTGAGCACCTCGGACGGCACGTCGGGGCACGCCTCCGGCACGTGAACGCCGAAATTGGGATCGGGCTTCTTCGCCACCTGCGCAAGCCGGCCGTCGAGGGCCGCGCGCACCATCGCGCGGGTATAGGCGATCTGCATGCGCGTCCCGACGCCGTAGGCGCCGCCCGTCCAGCCCGTGTTCACGAGCCAGCACTTCGCGCCGTGGCGTGCCATCTTCTCGCCGAGAAGCTTGGCATAGACGGTCGGATTGCGGGGCATGAACGGTGCGCCGAAGCAGGTCGAGAACGTCGCCTGCGGCTCGTTCCCCAGGCCTTTTTCGGTGCCGGCCACGCGCGCCGTATAGCCCGAGAGGAAGTGATACATCGCCTGTTCGGGCGACAATTGGCTGACGGGCGGCAGGACGCCGAAGGCATCGGCCGTGAGCATGACGATATTCTCGGGATGTCCGCCCATGCCCGTCGCGCTCGCATTCGGGATGAAATCGATCGGATAGGACGCGCGCGTGTTCTCGGTCAGCGAGGAATCGTCGAGATCGAGGACGCGCCGTTCCGCATCGATCGTCACATTCTCGAGAATCGTGCCGAAGCGGCCGGTGGTCGCATGGATTTCCGGCTCGGCCGTCGGTGACAGCCGAATGACCTTCGCGTAACAGCCGCCCTCGAAATTGAACACGCCGCGTTCGGCCCAGCCGTGCTCGTCATCGCCGATCAGCGTGCGCGTGGCGTCGGCCGACAGCGTGGTCTTGCCCGTGCCGGACAGCCCGAAGAAGATCGCGGTGTCGCCGTTCGGTCCGATATTGGCCGAACAGTGCATCGGCAGGACGTTTCGCGCGGGCAGGAGATAATTGAGGATGGAGAACACCGATTTCTTGATCTCGCCGGCATAGGACGTGCCGCCGATGATGACCAGGCGCTCGGCGAAATTCACGATGACGAAGACTTCGGAGTTGGTTCCGTCTTCCTTGCCGCGCGCGTGAAAGCGCGGCGCCTGGATGATGGTGAACTCGGGTTCGAAGTCCGTGAGGTCCTCCGGTTTTGGCCGGATGAACATGTTGCGCGCGAACAGGCTATGCCATGCGGTTTCGGTGATGATGCGCACCTTGAGGCGGTAGGTCGGATCCGCACCCGCAAAAAGGTCCTGCACGAACAGGTCGCGGCCTTGGAGGTAGGCGAGCATGCGATGATGAAGGCTCGAAAACCGTTCGGGCGTGATCGGCGCGTTGACGCGGCCCCACCAAACCGACTCGCGCGTTCCCGCATCCTCGACGATGAACTTGTCGTTGGGGGAGCGCCCGGTGTGGTGCCCGGTACGGACGACCAGCGAGCCGCCCGAAGCGAGGAGCCCTTCCCGGCGACGGATGGATTCCTCATAAAGGCCGGGGTGGCCAAGATTCCAATAGGCCGCATTGATATTGCGGATACCGTGGATCTCGAGCCCGTGTCGGCTCAAATGCGGACCCAACTGCTGCACGCCCTGCCTCCTCGTGGGTAAGATGATCCGACCCGGCGCGTCACGTGTTTTCTTGCCGGTTTAGCAGCGCTCTCGGCGCTTGCGTATGGATACTGGCCGGTTCAGATGTGGACTGTTCGACCCCGGCACCATAGCCGGGAGAACGCCGCCGGTGCAATGACTCGGCCGACATATCGTTTTTGCACTGCAACATCGTGCGGCATGTCACCGACGCGCCTCGCGGGCCAATTGGACGAGTACCGCGCGCGCTTCGTCCGGACCGGCGATCGGGCGGGGAAAGGTCAGCCGCGCCGTGGCACCGCCGCAACGGAGATCGCAGCCTTCGGGGTCGATCCCGGTCATGCGCCAATCGCCGTCCATGCAGGCCAGAAGGGACGTCGCATAGTGACGGACGGCATCGGCGTGATCGTTGTTCATGTGGTCGACGATCTCGGCTTCCCGCGCCATGAGCGCGCCGGCATCGCCCTGGAAGAGCACCTCCGCCGCATCGAGCCAACAAATCTGCCCGAATCCGGCGACCAGATGGGCGCGGTCGACGGCGATCCGGAAGACGCTGAAATCGGTGAAATCGGCGTAGCCGCGCGCACCGGGATGGCGTGCGAGAAATCGCGATCGATCTTCGGCGCGCGCGCTTGGTATGGCGCGGCCGACCACGGTCGCGCGCGTGCCCGCCAATGGATCGTCCTGGCCGAGCGTGCCGTCATAGAGCAGGGCGACCCGCGCATCCCGCGCGATGTTGCGCGTATGCTCGGCAAGCGCGGACAGCAACAAAATTGGCGAGGCGTCGGCTGCGCATGCGACGATGGCGAGCGAGGCGTGCGGCCGGCCCGCCTCGCTTGCGGCCGCCGTCGCCAGTGCAACCCGGTCGCTTGCGCGCATCAATGCGCGCACTTTCGCGCCTGGCCCCACGCCTGTCACGGTGCGCATTCCTCGGGGACGCGGATTGCGTCCGCGCGTCCGAGACGTCGCTCGGGCCGCCACCCGCCAAATCCAGCGCGCATGGCCTCCTGACGGCAGGTTGAGGCGCAGGGCGGCCGGGCCATGCCGTTCAGTGCTGGCGGCGTAAGGCGAATCCGGAGATACCGCCGAGCGCGATCCAGAATGCGGCCGAGATCACGAGTGATCCCATCGCGAACTGGGCGGCAAGTTCAGCGGGAAGCGCGTCGCCCGGGATGGCCGGATGGGGCGCCCCGACGAGATGGGGGGCCGCGATCGCGACCGCGCCAAGGATCCGCCAAATCGTTCGCTTCTGCAGAAAAAGAAACGCGAGGCCGATTGCGGTCGCCACAGCCGTCGATAGCCACCATGCCTGGCGGGCGCCGAGCTCAGCCGCCGCACTGCCCGGCAGCTCCGGCGGAAGGCCGAGCGCGGGCGCAAGAGAAAAGGCCGCAAAACCCGCAAGCCCCCAGACGACGCCGCGGGCGCCGTCCAGCCGGCCGCGGTAGAGAGTGAGACACCCGCACAGCAGAAGGGCGAAGCCGGTTCCCACGAGAACGTTGGAGAGCACGGTGTAGGCCGTGCGCTCGATGCCTTCTTCGGGCTGCCATGCTTGCGCGTGATCATGGACCGATGCGGCCTGCGTCTCAGACGCCTGTTCGCCCTGTGCTTCGGCTTCGAATTGCTCCGCGACAAGGATCAGGGGGGTGAGGCGCATCGACTGGCCGAGCGAGGCGATGAGCCCCGCCACGATGCCGGCCGCAAGCGCCGCGCCGAGAAGACGCGTGATGACCGCCGACATGGCTAGTGGCAGGGAAAGGCGAAGGAATGCCGCGCGTCGTGAGCGGCGTTGTGGAGCGTCTGTGAATTGAGGAACCCGATGCCCAAGAGGATGAAGGCGCCGAGCAATGCGGCAATCGTCGCGGCAACGGCCCTTCCCGCAACGCTCGCCGAAGCGGACGCGTCGCTCGATCGCGTGACGGTGTGTTCGGACATCGGATCCCTCGCTTCCTTGCGGTCCTGCCGCGGTCGGTCGGGCCGGAACCCCGGAGCGGGGCGCCACCCCGTCCCGCCACCCCGTTCGGGACCGGCCCTTCGAACGTGGTAAACGGGCTCGCCCTGACTACCCCCGGCCAGACACCCTAAAACTAATTGCAACAAGCACTTTTACGCGGTGGGCGTGCCCGGCGTCAATCAGACTGCCGCCGTTATTCCGCCGGAAATGCGCCACATTGCCGGGCAAACATGGCAGAATATCCAGGGGAGCAACGCAATGCCCGATACCGAATTACCGGCCCCGAAAACAGAGGCGAAAGCCGTGCGCCGGACCATTGCGCTCGTCGATGACGACCGCAACATCCTGACATCCGTGACGATGATGCTCGAGACGGAGGGGTTCTCCGTACGCGCCTACGCCGATCCGGAGGAGGCGCTGCGCGAGCTGACCGCCCGTCCGGTCGACCTGGCGGTCCTCGATATCAAAATGCCGCGGCTCGACGGCATGGAGCTGCTGACGCGCTTGCGCCGTCAGGTTGCAACGCCGGTCATCTTCCTGACCTCCAAGGATGACGAGATCGATGAGGCGCTCGGTCTCAAGATGGGCGCCGACGACTACATCACGAAGCCGTTCTCGCAGCGCTTGCTGGTCGAACGCGTGCGCGCCGTGTTGCGCCGCTTCGATACGACCCAGGACGTCAGCGGCGTGGAACGCAAGAACGCGATCGTTCGCGGTGATTTATTGCTGGATCCAACGCGGCATCTCTGCACGTGGCGCGGACAGTCGGTCGACCTGACGGTCACGGAATTTCTCATCCTCAAGGCCCTCGCGCAGCGGCCGGGGCACGTCAAGAACCGCGACCAGTTGATTGACGCCGCATACGGCGAAAGCATCTATGTCGATGACCGCACGATCGACAGTCACATCAAGCGCCTGCGCAGGAAGTTCAAGGTGCTCGATGGAGAGTTTACCCAGATCGAAACTTTGTACGGCATCGGCTATCGCTATCGAGACGCTTGAGTCATCATTCCGTGATGGGGGATGAGGCCGATCGACCACGTCTTCGGTCGCGCCGCCGGATAAAGACATCCGATGGGGCGACGCAATCCGGCTCGCCGGCGCCGCGTCGCCGGCGCGCGCGTGGCTCGCCGATCACGCGCCGCATACTCGCCATCAACGTGCTGGCGCTCGCGATTCTGTTCGGCGGCGTCTTTTATCTCGATGACTATGAACGACGCCTCGTTGATGCCGAGCTCGAAGCGCTTCGGCAGCGCGGAGAGGTCATCGCGGTCGCGCTGGGCGAGACGATGCTCGGATCGAACGATGATTCGATTGTCGTCTTCGACTCGGTGCAGGTGCGTCAACTCCTGCCCCGCGTCATGGCGGCGACGCGAACGCGGGCCCGCCTCTTCTCGGTATCTGGCGCTCTCGTCGCGGACAGCCGCCTTGTCGAAGGGCCGGGCGGGGTGATTCAGATCGAGCCGCTGCCGGAGCCGCGGTCGGCCTATCCGATCGTCGATCCGCTCGTGCGCGTGTTCAATTGGGTGGTCAATTGGGTTCCGCGGCGCGTCGGGCTGGAGCTTTATCGCGAATATTCGGTGCCGCGGGCCGATCAATATCCGGAGGTCGAGAGGGCATTGAGCGGCGAATCGACCGTCTATGTTCGCGGCACGGCCCATGAAGGCATGATCTTGTCGGCCGCTATTCCGGTGCAGCACTACCGCAAAATAGCCGGCGCGCTTCTCCTGACGAACGACAGCCGCTCGATCGAGCGCGGGCTGCGAATCGTCCGGGAGGATATCCTCCGTATCTTCGCCATCTCGCTGGGCGTGACGGTGCTTTTGTCATTCTACCTTGCGGGCACCATCGCGCGCCCCATCCGGCGGCTCGCTGCGGCGGCGGAAATGGTCCGGCGCGGACCTGGACGCCGGCATGCAATGCCTGATTTCGGCGCCAGCCGGTCCGATGAAATCGGCGAGCTCGCCACGACGCTGCGGGAGATGACCGAAGCGCTCTGGCAGCGCATGGACGCCATCGAGCGGTTCGCGGCGGATGTGTCGCATGAAATCAAGAACCCGCTGTCCTCGCTGCGAAGCGCGGTGGAGACGGCGTATCGGATCAAGGACCCCGAGCAGCAGAAGCGCTTGATGACGATCATCCTCGAGGACGTTCAGCGCCTGGACCGGCTGATCAGCGACATCTCGGACGCGTCGCGGCTCGATGCGGAGTTGCTGCGGGAGGAAGCCGTTCCTGTCGACGTGCAAAAAATGCTGGCCACGATGATCGACATCCACCGCGAAACCGGTACGGCGGGGCACGATCTGATGCTTGAGGCCGAAGCGCGCGAGCCGCTGATCGTGGCCGGGATTGAAGACCGTCTGGGGCAGGTTCTGCGTAATCTCATTGTCAACGCGATTTCGTTCAGCCCGCCCGGTGGTGCGATCCGTCTCGGCGCGGTCCGGCGTGGCGCGGAGGTGGAAATCACCGTTGACGACGAGGGGCCCGGCATCCCCGAGGGGAAGTTCGAGGCGATTTTCCAGCGCTTTTACAGCGAGCGGCCGCCCGGCGAGAAATTTGGCACCCATTCCGGCCTCGGCCTCAGTATTTCCAAGCAGATCGTCGAAACCCATGGCGGCACGATCCGTGCGGAAAATCGCAAGGACGCGACCGGCCGCGTGGTGGGCGCCCGGTTCATCGTGCGCCTGCCGCGCATCGTCGCCTGAGCGGCGCGGCCAGCCGGCCCGGGGCGCGAGACCGAACCCGCGGGAATGCCGCCCCAAGACGTTCCCGCGGAGCTCGGCTGTGGCGCGACCGGCTCTTCCGCCCGTAACATCTGAAGCGCCGAATGCGGCGGAGCCGTGAATTGTCGTGCACGGGCCGGTATAATTTCATGGGACCATGATCGGCAGGGGGACGGATCGGCCTAAGATGGAGCCAAACGAAGCGACGAGGCGGCGCGACGGTGCGCGCGAAGGCTCCCTTCGCGTTGTGCTGGTGACCGGGATGTCGGGGGCAGGCAAGTCGTCGGCCCTCAAGGCGCTCGAGGATATCGGCTATGAAGCATTGGACAATTTGCCGCTGTCCCTTCTCACCGGACTGTTTTCAATCGGGCTCAGCTCTGTTCGGCCGATGGCGATCGGCATCGACATCCGAACTCGCGACTTTCACGTCGACACGCTGCTCGAACGGCTGGCAAATCTCAAGAATCGGCCGGAGATCGAGGTCAGGTTCCTGTTTCTCGATTGCGATGACGAGATGTTGCGCCGGCGCTTCACGGCGACGCGCCGGCGTCACCCGCTTGCGCTCGACCGCCCGGTCACGGATGGGATCGCGCAGGAACGCGCGCTGATCTCTTCGCTGCGCCAGCGGGCCGACGTCGTGATCGACACGACCAATCTGACGCTGGGGTCTCTGCGCAGCACGCTGAACGGTCATTTCGGCCTCGAGACCAAGCCGTCATTCCTCGTGATCGTGACGTCGTTCTCCTACGGATACGGGTTGCCGCGCGAAGCCGACATCGTCTTCGACGTCCGGTTTCTTTCGAATCCGCACTATGAAGAGCATCTCTCGAAGTTGACGGGCGCGGATCCCGCGGTTGCGGCGTTTATCGAGAAGGATCCGGATTTTCGGCCCTTTTTTGATCGCCTGCGGGACTTGCTCGAGCCCCTCTTGCCGCGCTTCGATCTCGAGGGAAAAAGCTACCTGACGATTGCGGTCGGCTGCACGGGCGGGCGCCACCGTTCCGTCTTCGTTGCGGAACGCTTGGCCGCATGGCTAAGTGAACGGGGTCAACGCGTGAGTCTCCGGCACCGCGACGTGGATCGGACCGAGTCCGGCTAGGGTTGACATTCGGTCGGCCGTTGAGCGCGGTGAACGAGCGTGAGGCGTGGGAGCGGTATGATCGGCGGTCTTGAACATGGTCAAGTGCGTCCGGCGCGGGGCGGTATCGCGGGCTCGGATATCTTAAAGCCCCGACGGTCTCTTCGCGGAGGCGGGTCGGTGCACACGAAATCGCCCATCGCCGAGCATCTCCGGCAAAGATGGTGCCGACGGCTATGACCGATGAGCCGCTCGATCCCGTCCGACAGGCGATGCCGTTGATCCGACGGGTGACCATTCTCAATCGTCGAGGCCTCCACGCGCGCGCGTCGGCGCGGTTCGTCGAGGCGGTGCATCAGTTCGATGCGGACGTTCGGGTGTCGAGAGACGGCACGGAGGTCTCGGGCTCGTCGATCATGGATTTGATGATGCTAGCGGCATCAGCAGGCGTTGAGCTCGAGCTCAGGATTGAGGGACGCGAGGCCGAGCCCGCGATGGCGGCGCTCGTCCGGCTTATCGAAGAGAAGTTCCATGAAGACTAGGTCGCGATCACCAGGGAGGAAGCGCCGCGAACACGTCCTTGAGGGACTGGCGATCTCCCCCGGCGTTGCGATCGGGCCGGCGCATGTGAGCGCGGGCCGGCGCGCCGAGGTCCCGGAGTACCGGATCGCGGCCAACGATGTGGCGGCGGAGCGCGCGCGCTTCGCCGAGGCGGTTGCCAAGTCGTCGCGGCAACTCATGAAACTCAAGGCAAAATCGACCGCGTTGCCGCCGGCGGCCGTCGAGGAAATCGGGTATCTGCTCGACGCACACCTTCACATGATCCAGGATTCGCGCCTTGTGCATGGCGTGGAAGCGCGCATCACACATGACCGGATCAATGCCGAGGCGGCCGTCCACGGCGAGATTTTCGATATCACCAAGGGATTTTCGGAGATCGAGGACCGCTACCTTGCCGCACGCGCTGTCGACATTACCGATGTCGGTGAACGGTTGATCCGCAATCTCACGAAGACGCCCTATCAGGCCTACTCCGTCTTGCCGCAGGGCAGCATCATCCTCGCCGAAGATCTGTCGCCGGCGGACACGGCACTCATGGATCCGCGGCGGATCGGCGGTTTCGCGACCGTGCTTGGCGGCGCTGAAGGCCATACCGCCGTCATGGCGCGCTCGCTCGGCATTCCCGCCGTGCTCGGCGTCGCGGGCCTCACGGCGAATATCCGCAGTGGTGACGTCGTCGTCGTCGACGGGTCGGCGGGCCGCATCGTCGTGAATCCGAGCGAAGCATCGCTTGCGTTCTATGCCGGTCGGCAGGAAACGCTCGACCGGGAACGACGGCAGTTGACGCGACTGCGCAACCTTGCGGCGGTGACGCGCGATGGGATCGATATCCAGATGCATGCCAATGTCGAGTTGCCACGCGAGCTCGACAGCGCGTTGGAAGCCGGGGCGAGCGGCATCGGCCTTCTTCGGACCGAGTTCCTGTTCATGAACCGGGACGATCTTCCGAACGAAGACGAGCAATATCGCGCGTTGCTGGGCATCGTCTCCGGCATGGCCGGCCGGCCCGTGACGATCCGCACCCTCGATCTCGGCGGGGAGAAGCTGGCTGGCTCGTTGGGCCTGCGCCCCTCGCAGAGCGCCAACCCGGCCCTGGGGCTTCGCGCCATTCGCATCACGCTCATGGAGCCGCGGCTTATGGAAACGCAGCTCGCGGCGATACTCAGGGCCGGCGCGCACGGCCCGATCCGCATCCTTTTGCCGATGGTGACGACGGTTGGCGAGGTGCGGCAGGTTCGCGACATCCTGCGCAGGGTGGTGCGCCGTCTCAAGCGTCGGCACGTCCCAATCGCCGATCCGTTGCCGCCGGTGGGTGCGATGATCGAGATTCCGGGCGCGGCGCTCACCGCGGATGCGCTGGCTGGGGTCTGTGACTTTTTTGCGATCGGCACGAACGACCTGACCATGTACGCCTTGGCGATTGATCGGGCCGACGAAAGCGTAGCTTATCTTTACAATCCGCTGCATCCGGCCGTGCTGCGGCTCATTCAGTTCGCGACCGAGGCGGCTCTTCGCGCGCGCATCCCGGTGAGCCTGTGCGGTGAGATGGCCGGCGACCCGCGCTATACCTCGCTTCTCCTGGGGCTCGGCATTCGGGATCTGTCGATGAATCCCGCCAGTCTTCTCAGGGTGAAGCAACGCATTCGCGCCATCGATCTCGTGGCGGCGACACAGCGCGCGCGGCTCATCATGGAGCAGTGGGATGCCGGGCGGATCACCGCCCTGCTGGACGACTTCAACGCCCTTGCGTGACCGGCTCTCAGGGCTAGTTTACCATACCTAATTACCGAGATAAGTTTGGCGCCTGCGCCCGCACGCCGAGTGTTGCCGGGCGCCCGCCTGGACTGGTATACGCCCGCGATTAACGGTTTGTGGATTAGTATTGGCAAATCACCGGCCGGCCCGCGGGAAAGCGTCGGTCTTCACGACTTGGAGCATGTGATGGCAGGGACGACGGACTACAAAGTCGCGGATATCGCGTTGGCGGATCTCGGGCGTCGCCAGATCGATCTGGCCGAGTCGGAAATGCCGGGACTGATGGCGCTGAGGGCCGAGTTCGGCAAGGCGAAGCCGCTTGCCGGTGCGCGCATCACAGGCTGCCTCCACATGACGATCGAGACCGCGGTCCTGATCGAAACGCTGATCGAGCTCGGTGCCGAAATCCGGTGGAGTTCGTGCAACATCTTCTCGACGCAAGACCAGGCCGCCGCCGCCATGGCCGCGCGCGGCGTGCCGGTCTTCGCGTGGAAAGGCGAAACAGAGGACGAGTACTGGTGGTGCGTCGAACAGACGATCAAGGGCCCGAACGGCTGGCAGCCCAACATGTTGCTCGACGACGGCGGCGACCTGACCAAACTCATGCACGATAAATATCCGGACATTCTGGCGGGAATCCGCGGCCTTTCGGAGGAAACGACGACCGGTGTCCACCGCCTCTATGAGATGGCGCGCAAGGGCGAACTCAAGGTTCCCGCGATCAACGTCAACGACTCCGTGACGAAGTCGAAATTCGACAACCTCTACGGCTGTCGCGAAAGCCTCCTCGACGGAATCAAGCGTGCGACCGACGTGATGATCGCGGGGAAAGTGGCGGTCATTTGCGGTTACGGCGACGTCGGCAAGGGCAGCGCCGCCGCGCTGGCGCGGCAGGGAGCACGGGTCTTGATCACCGAGATCGATCCGATCTGTGCCTTGCAGGCGGCGATGGAGGGCTACCAGGTCGTCCGCATGGAGGACGCGGCACCGATCGCAGACATCTTTGTCACCGCTACCGGCTGCAAGGACGTGATCACCATCAACCACATGCGCGCAATGAAAGACCGCGCCATCCTATGCAACATCGGACATTTCGATACGGAAATTCAGGTCGACGCCCTGCGCAATCTGCCGTGGCGCGAGATCAAGCCGCAAGTGGACGAGATCGGCTTTCCCGATGGGCGGCGCCTCATCCTGCTTGCGAAGGGGCGGCTCGTGAATCTGGGCTGCGCCACGGGGCATCCGAGCTTCGTGATGAGCGCGTCCTTCACCAACCAGGTGCTTGCCCAGATGGAGTTGTGGGCGAACAGCAAGGCCTATGAGCGGAAAGTTTACGTCCTGCCGAAGGCGCTCGACGAGAAGGTCGCGTCTCTGCACCTTGGCAAGCTCGGGGCCGCGCTCACGACGCTGACCCCGGAGCAGGCCGGCTATCTCGGCATTGCGCCCACGGGGCCCTTCAAGCCGGATTACTATCGTTATTGACGGATACGCTGTGGATTCCGCACGCTGCAATCAGAACCCGAGGGGTACGGCACGCGCGAATGGGGCAGATCGCTAGCCTAGCGAGACATTGGCTGGATCACACGGTGATCGCCGGTGACGTGCGCCCTGGCGGTCGCGGGACATCCACGGTGCAGGGCGCAATTCGCCGGGGCCGTCTCGTGGCCGTGCTGCTCGTCACGAGCGGTCCCGCGATCGCCGCGGAGCCGCAGATATGGGGCGCGCCGGCAAGCTGGGTCATCGCCGGCCCGATCGTCGCAGGACTTGCCGCCGCTGCCGCCCTGCTCGGCCGCCGGTTGCAGGCCGCCCGCCGTGAATTGAGGACGGCGCGCGCGGCGCGGGCTCTGCAGGACACCATTCTCTCCGTCGCTCCGGCGGCGTTCTTGGTTTGGGATGGTCCGGACGGGGACGTCTCATCGCCGCAGCTCGCGAATCTGCTCGGTTTTCCCGAAGACATGTCTCTTTGCTTTGCCGATATGCTCGGCGTTCTCGCTGCCGATGACGCCTCGGCGCTCAATGCCGCCGCTGCCGGGCTCAGGGACCGGGGCGAGGCATTCGATCTCAGTCTTCAAGGGGCCGACGGCAAACGTCATTTTCGCATGACCGGCGTCCGGCTCCGTACGGAGGGATCGGCGGCGCCGACCGACGTCCTGTGGGTGAGAGACGTATCGGATACGGTGGCCGCCATGACGGCGGCCAATCTCGAACGCGACCGGTTTCGCCAGGCGCTCGATGCGCTGCCAATTCCGGTATGGCTGCGAAGCGCGACCCTTCAGATTTGCGACGGCAACCGCGCCTTCGTCGCCGCCGTGGAAGCGCCGTCGGTGGCGAGTGCGGTGGCGTCCGGCGCCGAGCTTTTGACGGGGCCGGATCGG
>JBGPGW010000033.1:0-18867 GCA_041484095.1 Alphaproteobacteria bacterium
ATCATGGCCGGCCGGTTCGCCGTCCGGGACGTCGAGCGGAGCCGCGTGCGCAGGCACCCGCAGCCGCCCTTCACGACGTCCACGCTCCAGCAGGAAGCATCGCGCAAGCTCCGCTTGAGCGCCTCCCGCACGATGCGTATCGCGCAGCAGCTTTACGAAGGCGCCGACATCGGCGGCGAGTCCGTCGGGCTCATCACCTATATGCGGACGGACAGCGTGCAGCTTTCGCGCGAGGCCATCGGCTCGACGCGCGCCGTGATCAAGAACCAGTATGGCGATACCTACCTTCCGGAGAAGCCGCGAATCTACAAGACGCGGACCAAGAACGCGCAAGAGGCCCATGAGGCGATTCGCCCGACCGATCTCACGTGCCGTCCCCAGGACGTCGCGAACGCGCTCGATCCCGATCAGCAGCGCCTCTACGAGCTGATCTGGAAGCGCACGGTCGCGAGCGAAATGGCGAGTGCCGAATTCGACCAGATCGCCGCCGACATCGCCGCCGCCGACGGGCAGATCGTCCTTCGCGCCACCGGCTCGGTGCCGGTCTTCGACGGCTTCCTCGTCCTCTACCAGGAAGGCCGCGACGATCCCTCCGAGGACGAAGAGAGCGACGACCGCGCCCTGCCCCCGCTTAAACCCGGCGAAGCGCTGACGCGCGACGCGGTGCGCCCGGAGCAGCATTTCACCCAGCCCCCGCCGCGCTACACGGAAGCGAGCGTGGTCAAGCGGCTCGAAGAGCTCGGCATCGGACGGCCTTCGACCTATGCGAGCATCCTCGAGATTCTCAAGGCGCGGAAATACGTCCTGCTGGAGAAGGGGCGCTTCGTGCCGGAGGACCGCGGCCGCATCGTGACCGCGTTTCTCGCCAACTTCTTCGAGCGCTACGTTCAGTACAACTTCACCGCCGAGATGGAAGAGCGGCTCGACGACATCTCGGGCGGCCGCATCGACTGGAAGACGGTGCTGCGCGAGTTCTGGCAGGCCTTCGGCCCCGCGGTCGACGGCACGAAGGATCTGAGCGTCTCGCAGGTCATCACCACGCTCGACGAATATCTCGGCGTGCATTTCTTCCCCGAGACGGGCACCGGCGTCGATGCCCGCCTTTGCCCGGGGTGCAACACCGGGCGGCTCGGCCTGAAGCTCGGCAAGTTCGGCGCCTTCATCGGCTGCTCGGGCTATCCGGAGTGCCGGTTCACCCGCGCGCTCGCCCTGCAGGTTCCGGGCGGCGACGGCAAGAACGGCGCGGAGCTCATCGGCCCCCGCGAGCTCGGGCCTCACCCGACGACGGGCAAGCCCGTCTCGGTGCGCAAAGGCCCTTACGGCCACTACGTGCAGGTCGAATTGGACAACGGCGAAGAGAAACCCCGGCGCGCCTCGATCCCGAAACCCCTCGATCCCACCACGATCGAGCTCGAGATGGCCGTCAAGCTTCTGTCGCTGCCGCGCGAGATTGGCCTGCACCCCGAATCGGGAAAGCCCGTCACGGCGGGGCTCGGCCGTTTCGGCCCCTATGTCCAGCACGAGGGCGCCTATCGCTCGGTCGATTCGGTCGAAGAGGTGCTCTCGATCGGCCTCAACCGGGCCGTCGACCTCCTGGCGGCCCCCGCTCGCCGGGGTGCCAACACGCTCCGCGCGCTCGGTGCGCACCCCGTGGATGGCAAGCCCGTCGCGATCATGTCGGGCCGGTACGGCCCCTATATCCGACATCTCAAGACGAACGCGCCGCTTCCGCGCGACAAGACACCCGAAGAGGTGACGCTGGACGAAGCGGTCCAGCTGCTCGCGGCACGCGCGGCGCGCCCCGACAGCGGGCGGCGCAAACCGGCCGGAAGGCGCCAGAGCAAGGCCCCGCCCGCCGCCAAGCCCGCAGCCAAGAGCAAGCGAAAGCCGCGCGCGCCTGTCGCTGCGGCTGGCGATTAGGCCTCCGCCGCACCATATCGGATACGTGCCGAAGATCCGACGCCAGCCCGATCAATTCCCCAGTAAGGACGAGATCGTCAATTTCATCCGCTCCACCAGCTCGCGCGTGGGCAAGCGCGAGATCGCGCGCGCCTTCCGCCTGCACGGCTCCCATCGCATCGCGCTCAAGGCTCTCCTTCGCGAACTCGAAGCCGACGGCATGATCACGCGTTCGGCCGATCGCCGGCTGGCCGTGGCGGACGCGCTGCCGAACGTCGCGGTCCTCGACGTGGTCGCGATCGACGAGGACGGCGATGTCCAGCTTCGCCCGACCGACTGGCCGGCGGACTCGCCGCCGCCCCTCATCATCCTCGAACGGTCGCGGCAGGCCGGACGCGCACCGGGGATCGGCGAGCGCATCCTCGCCCGACTGACCCCTGCGACGGATGGCTACACCGCGACGACGCTTCGGTTGCTCGGCCGGATGCCGTCGCGCATCGTCGGCATCTTCGAGCGCCTGGCCGATGGCAGCGGCCGCGTCCGCCCCACCAGCCGCCGCGACAAGAACGACTACATCATTCCTGCCCGCCAGGCCGGCGGCGCCGGGCCAGGCGACATCGTGGTCGTCGAGACCGATCCGACCTCCCGCCTCGGTGCCCGCCGCGGCCGGGTCGCCGAGCGCGTCGCCCACAAGGACGACAGCCGTTCCATCAGCCTGATCGCCGCCCACACGCATGAGCTGCCGCTGGCCTTCGCCGATGCCGCGATCCGTCAGGCGGAGGCCTGCCGCGCGGCCCCCCTTGCGGACCGCGTCGATCTCCGCGCAATTCCCTTCGTCACGATCGACGGCGCGGATGCCCGCGACTTCGACGACGCCGTCTTTGCCGAGCGCGGCGAAGACGGGACCTGGCATGCCATCGTGGCGATCGCCGATGTCGGCTGGTATGTGCGGCCGGGCGACGCGCTCGATCGGACCGCATCCGAGCGGGGCAATTCGGTCTACTTCCCCGACCGCGTCGTGCCGATGCTGCCCGAGGCGCTCTCGAACGACCTTTGTTCGCTGAAGCCGGCCGTCGACCGCCCGTGCCTCGCGGCCCATCTGTGGATCGATGGGGCGGGCCAGCTCCGCCGGCACCGCTTCGAGCGCGCGATGATCCGCTCTGCCGCGCGCCTCACTTACGATCAGGTCCAGGCCATGGCGGACGAGATCGTCGATCCCGCGACGGCGGCCATCAGTCCATCGGTGATCGTACCCCTCTATGGCGTGTTCGCGGCGCTTACAGAGGCGCGCAAACGGCGCGGCGCGCTCGACCTGGACCTTCCGGAATGGCAGGTCGAGGTCGACGAGGGCGGACGCGTCCAGCGCGTCGCCCGCCGCGAGCGGTTCGACAGCCACCGCCTCATCGAGGAAATGATGATCGCGGCGAACGTCGCGGCCGCCGAGACGCTCGAGACCCAGCGGCGTCCCTGCATGTACCGTGTCCACGACGAGCCGGACCCCGCGAAACTCGACAGTCTGGCCGAGATGCTCAGGGACCTCGGCCTTAAATTTTCAAAGGGACAGGTCGTGACACCTGCCGTGCTGAACCGCGTCCTCGAGCAAGCGCGGGAATCGCCGCATCAAACCGTCGTGAACGATCTGGTCCTGCGCACGCAGGCCCTCGCCGTATACCACCCCACGAACATCGGGCATTTCGGCCTGGGGCTGAGGCGGTACTGCCATTTCACCTCGCCGATCCGGCGCTACGCCGATCTTCTCGTGCACCGCGCGCTTCTCGGCACGCTCGGTCTCGACGGGGGCGCATTCGAGGACGGCGCGGCGATGGAAGCGCTGGCCCGGCAGATCTCGCTTGCCGAGCGGCGCGGCATCGCGGCGGAGCGCGATGCGCTCGACCGCTTCATGGCAGCCTATCTCGTCGATCGCGTCGGGCTGGAGTTCCGAGGCCGGATTGCGGCCGTCAACCGGGCCGGCCTCTTCGTGAGCCTCGATGACACGGGCGCGAGCGGGCTCGTCCCCATGAGCATGCTCCCGGACGATTTCTACCGCCACGACGAACGGCTCAATCGCCTGGTGGGCGAGCGTTCAGGCCGCACCTTCATTCTCGGCCAGCCGGTTGCCGTACGCCTCTTGGAAGCGGAGCGCCTGACCGGAAGCCTCCTGCTCCGGCTCGTCGACGACGACCGCGTGACCCCGATGCAAGCGCGTCCCCGCGGCGCGCGCGGCGGCAAGCGGCGCTGACGCCTGCGTCCTCGCCGCGCGGCGACGGCGGATTCTGAAATGCATCGAGACCGTCGACCACCCCATCGGAGCCGTTGACCAAAGCTGGGCATCGGCCGCATCATGCGCGCGGCGAGGCGGTGTGGTCCCGACGTCGAGCGTGCGATCGCCGCCGCCGACACGAGATGCGCAGGCCAATGTGCACCTGCGAGTGGGCGGACAGATGCGTGTGGTGGGAACGTGGTTTCGCTTTGGCTTGACACGGGCGGGGCTCCTTGATCGCGTAAGCCGACAGCGTCGTTTCGGCATGAGCCTCGTGGTCATGCTGCTGGCGGTGGCGTGCTCCAACGGAACCTCGCGCCAGCACGAGATCGGCGACAATACGACGACCCGCATCTTCGCCATGAGCTACGAGAGCATCTCGGAGCGCTATCTCGAGGCCATCCCCATCGCAACGATCGCCCTCAGCGGCATGAGCGCCCTGTCGACGATCGACCAGACCATAGCGGTCGCGCGGACGAATGCCGCGGTGCAGGTGTTCCATCGCGGCCAGCCCATCGCCAGTTATCCCGTGCCGAAGAACGACGATGCGCATGGCTGGGCCGTCATGACGGCTGACGTCATTCGTGTCGCGAGCGGCGCTTCCTCCTCCCTCCAGGCGGCCAAGGAGGAAGCCGTCTATCAAGCGGTGTTCGACGCTGCGCTCGCCAAGCTCGACGGTTTCTCACGCTATGCGAGCCCGTATTTGGCGCGCGAGGAGCGCGCGCGGCGGGTCGGATTCGGCGGCATCGGATTGCGCCTGCATACCATCGATGGGCGTGTCGAAGTCGAAACGGTCATGCCCGACACGCCCGCATCGGTCGCCGGTATCCAGCCCAAGGACCGCATCACGAACATCGACGGGCTCTCCATCCGCAACTGGGAACTCAAGGACGTCATCGACCGGCTGCGCGGCCCCATCAATACCCGGGTCAGCCTCACCATCGAGCGCCCCGAGGTTCCCAGCGCGCTGACCTACCACCTGACGCGCGACAAGATCATGCCGCAGACCGTGACCTCGCGGATCGACGGGCGGGTGCTCGAGCTCAAGGTCACGAGCTTCAACCAGGACACCGCCCGTAACGTCTCGCAGCACGTCACCGAAGCGAAACAGCGTTTGGGCGGGACGCTGGGCGGAATCGTCATCGATCTTCGGGACAATCCGGGGGGCCTCCTGGACCAGTCCGTCCAGATGGCCGACCTGTTTCTCGCCAAAGGGACGATCATCAGCACTAGGGGCCGCCACCCCGAGAGCCTTCAGCATTACGACGCGACGGGCAACGACATCGCGGCCGGCGTGCCCATCGCGTTGCTCGTCAATGGGGGCACGGCATCGGCCGCCGAAGTGGTCGCCGCGGCCTTGCAGGACAACGGCCGCGCCGTCGTCATCGGCACGAACAGCTATGGGAAGGGAACCGTCCAGACCGTCGTTCATCTCCCGAACGATGGGGAGCTCATCCTGACCTGGTCGCGGCTCGTGGCGCCGTCGGGGTACATCCTCAACAAGCTCGGCGTCATGCCGACGCTATGCACCGCCGGGACGAAAGCCAACGTCGCGTCGGTGATCGACTACATGAAACGCCGCGGCTCGGAGACCCAGGCCCTGTTCAGCCGTTGGCGGGCCGTTCTCCAGCCGAATTTCGACGGCCTCGATGGCCTGCGCGCCAATTGCCGGGCCGACAAGTCGGTGCGCGAGATCGATCCCCAGGTCGCCCGTAACGTGCTGGGCGACAACGTAACTTATCGTCAAGCGCTGGCTCTGGCGCCGACGGATCTGGCCAAACGTTAACGGCGGCCGGCGGACGCGGCGCGGGTCCGAATTGACACGCCAGTTCTGGGCGTTATCTTCCCGCCCGAAGCCCCGAGGGAGTTGAGCCGATGGCGAAATCGAATACGATCCTGATCAAGCTCGTGAGCACGGCCGACACGGGCTATTTCTATGTCGCCAAGAAGAACCCCAAGAAGGCGACGACGAAGCTCGAGCTGCGCAAATACGACCCCGTGGCCCGCAAGCACGTGGTGTTCAAGGAATCGAAGATCAAGTAGTCCGGCTCGCGCGAGCCGATGGAGACGAGCGACGCCCTATCAGCCGGCAGCGGCGCGCGGAATGCTGGCCGGACGTCCCGCGGCAATGATCATGCGGTTCCGGCCCGCGGCCTTGGCCGCATAGAGCGCCTGATCGGCGCGCTGCAATAACGAATCGACCGTCTCCCCGGCCTGATCGGTGACCGCCGCGCCGAGGCTGACCGTGACCGAAAGCGGCTGGACCGCGAGCTTCTCAAACGGTGTCGACGCCACGGCGTCAAGGATGCGTTTCGCGACCACGACGGCCGTCTCTTCGGTCGCGCTTGGCAGCACGATGACGAACTCCTCGCCACCGAGCCGGGCGACGAGGTCCGAACTGCGAATACTGATCGACAGCCGATTGGCGAGCTGCCGGAGCACGCCATCCCCCACGGCGTGACCGTAGGTATCGTTGATCGACTTGAAGCGGTCGATGTCGATCATGAGCACCGCAAGGGTCTGCGAATCGCTCTCGCACTGGCCGAGCAATGTCCCGAGATGGGCCATCAGGTAGCGGCGGTTGTAGATGCCCGTGAGGCTGTCCGTGAACGCCATCGACAGGCTACGATTGAAATCCTCGCGCAACCGGTCCTGGTAACGCTTGCGGCGGATTTGCGTTCTCGTCCGCACGCGCAGCTCATTAGGGTCGATCGGGTGGACGATATAGTCCGTAACGCCGAGTTCGAGCGCCTTCGAGACCGCCGAGACGTCGTGCTGCTCCATGATCAGCACGATGGGAATCGCGCGACAGGTTTCGTGCGAACGCAGATGTCCGCAGAACCGAAAGCTCTCCGCGACGTCCTGGCGGGCGCCGACCAAAATGGTGTCGAACGCACCGGTGCACGCCTGTTCGAATCCATTGGCCGCGTCGGTCGCGACGCTCACGCCGTGGCCATGAGAGGCGAGGGCCTCCGTAATCTTGCCGGCAACGACCGCATTGCTTTCGACAAGAAGAATCTGACCGGGGCTGTCGGCGACGAGCCCCTCCATCCCGATCAAACCAAGCTGCGCACCGGTGCGAGACCGCTGGCGCGTCTCATCCATCATCTGCTTCAAGCGGATGAGCGAGCGAACGCGCGAAATCAATGCGACGTCGTTGATGGGCTTGGTGAGAAAATCGTCGGCCCCGGATTCAAGACCCGAGATCCGCTCGGACTGCTCGGTCAGACTCGTGACCATGACGACGGGAATATGGGCCGTCTCGGAGTTGGCTTTGATGCGCCGGCAGACCTCGTAGCCGTCCATCCCCGGCATCATCACGTCCAGCAGCACGATGTCCGGCGGTTCCTCGCCGATGCGTGCGAGGGCGCTCGGGCCGTCCGGCGCCGTCATCACCTCGTAGTAATGCTGTGAGAGCTTAGCCTCCAGCACCTTGAGATTTGCCGGCACATCGTCGACGATGAGCACGCGGGCGGGCATGGCGGCCAAGACCGGTGAGGATTACTTCAGGAACTTCTGGACGGTCTCGATGAAACGCGAGACGGAGATCGGCTTCGAGATGTAGCCTTCGCATCCGCCCTGGCGGATCTTCTCCTCGTCCCCCTTCATGGCGAACGCGGTGACCGCCACGACGGGGATATGGCGAATGTCCTCGTCGGCTTTCATCAAACGGGTGACTTCGAGACCCGAAATCTCCGGAAGCTGGATGTCCATGAGGACGAGATCAGGCCGGTGCTCCTTCGCCAGGCGCAGCGCTTCCTTGCCGTCCTTGGTCGTCAGGATTCGATAACCGTGCGCCTGAAGCAGGTCTTCGAACAGCTTCATGTTGAGCTCGTTGTCTTCGACAACAAGGATTGTTTTGCGCAATGACTGCACTCGCGTGGAACCAGGCGCGCGGGCTTTGTCTTCGGTAGGAAATGTTCCGAGAGAATCGACCAAGGCCTTGCTCCGGGTTGAGCCAAGTGAATGTTTGACAGTCGCGCAAAATAGTTAATGTACCCTTGACATGGCGCGGCTTGCCGCCAAGGCGCCCCTATCCGCCCAGGCTCGAAATCGCCAACCACCCCACCGGAAAACCACGCGACGTATACTGTCGCCCGCATCGAGACTCGCATAAAATTAACCATGACGCATCCCACTTCGGGTGTCTGACGAGTATTCATGCGGATCGGCGTAGACCTGGGCGGCACCAAGATCGAGGCGCTCGCCATCGACCGTGACGGAAACGCGCTCGCCCGGCGCCGCGTCGCGACGCCCCGTGGCGATTACGCCGGGATCGTCCGCGCGGTCGCCGGCCTGGTTCAGTCGATCGAGGCGACACTCGGCGCCGGCGCACAGATCGGCGTCGGCATACCCGGCACCCTGTCGGCCGCGACCGGGCTCGTGAAGAACGCGAACACGGTTTGCCTGATCGGCCGCCCGCTCGATCGCGATCTTGCCGACGCGATGGGGCGGCCTGTCCGTCTCGCCAACGACGCGGATTGCTTCGCGCTGTCGGAGGCAACCGACGGCGCGGCCGCGGGCGTTCCGGTCGTCTTCGGCGCCATCCTCGGCACGGGGGTCGGGGGCGGGATCGTCGTCGACGGCCGCCTCCTCGAGGGACAGAACGGCATCGCCGGCGAGTGGGGACACAACCCGCTGCCGGCGCCGGGCCCCGGGGAATGGCCGGGCCCTCTCTGCTATTGCGGACGCACCGGGTGCATCGAGACGTTTCTCTCGGGACCCGGGCTCGCGCGGGACTATCATGCCGCCGGCGGCGACGCGATCGATGCGGCCGCGATCGCCCTGCGTGCGGAGGGCGGCGAGGCGCTGGCCGGTGCTGCGATCGAGCGCTACGAGGCGCGGCTTGCGCGCGCGCTCGGCAGCGTCATCAATGTCATCGACCCCGGCGCGATCGTGCTCGGCGGAGGGCTGTCGAACGTGAAGCGGCTGTATGCGAACGTGCCCCGACGATGGGGCGCCTATGTCTTCTCGGACCGCATCGACACCGTGCTTCTGCCGCCGCGCCACGGCGATTCGAGCGGCGTCCGGGGTGCCGCGTGGCTCTGGCGGGTCGGCGAATTGTGAGCGCGACCCCCTCGCTGTGCCGGGACTGCGGCTCGACGCGGGCGCCCGCGCAGGAGCGGTGCCGGGATTGCGGCTCGCCGCGCCTTCTCCGCCACCCCGATCTCGATCGCCTGTCGATCGCGCATCTCGACTGCGACGCGTTCTATGCGGCCGTCGAAAAACGCGATGACCCGCTCCTGCGCGATCGTCCGGTCATCGTCGGCGGCGGGCATCGCGGCGTCGTCTCCGCCTGCTGCTACATCGCCCGCATGTACGGCGTCCGGTCCGCCATGCCGATGTTCAAGGCGCGCCGCCTCTGTCCCGAGGCCGCGGTCATCCGGCCCGACGTGCGCAAATACGCGGCCGCCGGAAAAGACATTCGCGCGCTCATGCGGGACGTGACCCCTCTCGTCGAGCCGGTGTCGATCGACGAAGCCTTCCTCGATCTGTCCGGCACGGAGATGCTCCACGGCGGCAGCCCGGCCTCGACGCTGGCCCGCCTCGCGCTCCGGATCGAGCGCGAGATCGGCGTGACGGCATCGGTCGGCTTGAGCTTCAACAAGTTCCTCGCCAAGCTGGCGTCCGATTTGGACAAGCCGCGAGGATTCGCCGTGATCGGCCCCGACGAAGCGCTGGATTTTCTTTCGGACCGCCCGGTGACGATTCTGTGGGGCGTCGGGCCCGCGCTGGCGCGCCGCCTCCGCGAGGACGGCATCGCACTCGTTCGCGATCTCCGGACGGTCCCCGAGGACCGGCTCGCCGCGCGATACGGCTCGATCGGCCGAAGGCTCTACCATCTCGCGCGCGGCGAGGATGACCGGCGCGTCGATCCCGACGCGCCCACGAAGAGCATTTCGGCCGAGACAACGTTCGAGCGCGACCTCAAGGACCGGAAGGCGCTGGCGAACGCGTTGTGGCCCTTGTGCGAGACTGTGTCGCGACGCCTGAAGCGGAGCGCGCTCGCCGGACACAGCGTCACCCTCAAGCTCAAGGACTCCAGCTTTCACCTTCGCACGCGGTCGCGCCGCCTCTCCGCCCCGACGCAGCTGGCCGACGTCATCTACCGCAACGCGCTCGCGCTTCTCGAGCGCGAGACGGACGGCACGGCGTTTCGCCTGATCGGGATCGGCGCCGGCGCGCTGACCGCGGGTGAGGCCGCCGATCCGCCGGACCTGCTCGATCCCGGCGCTGAGCGCCGCGCCCGCGCGGAGCGGGCGGTCGACCAGGTCCGCGACCGTCTCGGCCCCGGCGCGATCGTCAAGGGCCGCAGCTTCACGTGAGACGAATGCCCTCGACACCGATGCTGAGGCCCGCCGCCTTCCTCGACCGGGACGGGGTGATCAATCACGACGTCGGCTACATCCACAAGCCGGCCGATTTCGTCTGGATCGACGGCGCGCGCGCGGCGATCCGGCGCCTCAACGATCTCGGCGCGCTCGTCTTCGTCGTCACCAACCAAGCCGGCATCGCCCGCGGCATGTATCAAGAGGCCGATGTCATCGCCCTTCACCAGTGGGTCAACGCGGCGCTGACGGCCGAGGGCGCGCGCGTGGACGCCTTCTACTACTGCCCGCACCATCCGAGCGCGGGCAACGGCCCCTATGCCGTCGCCTGCACCTGCCGCAAACCGGCGCCGGGCATGTTGATGCGGGCCGCCGCGGAATGGCCGGTCGATCTCGGCGCGAGCTTTCTCATCGGCGACCGCGACAGCGATCTGGAAGCGGCCGACGCGGCCGGCGTGCGCGGCTTTCAGTTCGCCGGCGGCAATCTCGACGCGTTCCTCGACGGCGTGCTCACCGTGCTGTCCTGGAACAAGCCCCGCGCCTGAGTACGGCGATCAGGGATCGGGGCCGAGATAACGTTCGATGAGCGTGGGCCACAATTTGGTCCAGCAACAATCGTGATCGGCGTCGGGCACGTCGACGATGCGGACCCGCGCGCCGTCGCGAAAATGGCGCCGGTAGGCGTCCGCGACGACCCTCGGCACGACCTCGTCGTCTTCCCCGACGAAATGGATTTGGGGCACGCGTTCGAGTGTCGCCACGTAATCGGCCGGGTTCAGGGAGCCGCCGAGTGGGGTCGCGTCTTTCTGCCGCGTCCATTCCGCGTGATCGAGATTGGCCGCGATCGTGACCAGGCGAACGACGTCCGTCCGCCGCGCGGCGATCAAGGCCGCGATGGCGCCGCCGCCGGAATAACCGACGAGGCCGATGCGCCGTGCGCCCAGCTCGCCATTGGCGATCGTGATCGCCTCGCTCATCGCCCTGACCACCTCTTCGGAATAGCGGCGGACCGACCAGTAGACGGGGTCGCAGTGTGCAAGGCGACCGGCCGGCTGATACTGGCAGGGCCGCGCGAGATAAAGCCGGTTGGGCGACGGATCGAGGATGGCGAGCGCCAAAGCCTGGGGATAGCGCGGCGTCGGATCGCTCGACTGTTGGGTGGGCGTCAGCCATGCCGTGCCGTCGCCCTCGATATAGACCGTGAGCGACGGGACGTCCGGAGCGCCGAAGCGGCGATATCCCACGAGCTGGAATGCGCCGGCGTCGATGTCGATCCGCTGCCACCCCGCCTGTTGCGCGAGCTGGCCGGCCGCCTCGGACCCGCGCGGACGCGATGACGTGCCGAAGCAACCCGCGCCAAGAGAAACGAGAAGGACCGCGGCGATCCGTCCCAACATCCGCAAGAGTCTGAGCTGTCGTCCCGGCACGCGCGATCAGAACGCGTAACGGAGCGTCCCACCCAGATTGTACTGGGAGTAGTCCGCACGGCCGACGCTGGCCGAAAACTGAATTCCGCCGAAGAGACCGGGCATGGCCTGGAACATCAGCCCCGTCCCCAGGACCCCGCCCGTCCGCCGCGTCGAGGGCTGCGGCAGGCCGCTATCCACCACCGTCGTGCTGGTCTTGAAATCGTATTCGAACTCGCCGCTCACATAAGGCTCGATGCGGCCAAGGTTGTAAGACACCCGGCTGCCGGCGTGGACCCGGCCGAGGGGCGTGTTGCTGCTCGGGATGGCGGTGCCGCCGTTCTCGAGATAACCGTCGACGTGCTGATTGAGCCACAACACGCCGGTCTCCGGACGGAAACGCCATTTGCCGTGATCGAAATTCCCCTGAAGCGCGCCGGCCGCGAAGACGCGCTGGGCATCGGGCGAGCCGGAGACGATCTGACCGTTGAGCGTCCGGTCGATCGTCTGTTTCGAGCCGACATAGCCGCCGGACACGTCCATGAACAGCCGGTCGGGAACGAGCTGAAGCAGCACATAGGGGCTGACGACGTAGCCGTTCGACACGATCGAGCCCTGGTTGAAATCCGTCGTGACGTCCTGGCGCTCGTAGCCGGCGGAGAGGCCGACGATGAACCAATCGCTGATCCGGTAATCCGCGCCGACGAGCCCGGTCGCGATGCGGCCGTCGGACTTGATCGCCACCTGGTCCTCGGCGAACCACGTTCCCGAAAGATTGGTCCAGAGACCGATGCGCGACGGCTCATCGCCCGCCGAGAATCCCCGGATCCCGCTATCGGCTGCGGCGAGCGTCCCGCGAAAGACGTTCTGGCTTCCGCCGAGCCCCCTCGTCGCCCCTTGGAGCACGGCATTCGCCGTGCTCGGCCCCGCGGCGAACGTGGCAACGGAATTGCCGTTCGGCTCCGACTTTGATTTGGACGACGGCGGCGGAGATTGCGCCCAGCCATCGGCCGCCGCAATGAACACGCCGCAGATCGCCCAGGCGATGACCATCAGTCGGCGCAGCATAACCCCCACCATTGCGTCGCGGTCTCGGATCGCCGCCTTGCAACACCGTCGATAGGTTTAGTCAGAATCCGCCGCTAAGTCGAGCGGGCTCAACAAAAATGCGCGTAAGCGCCGGTTGCGCCCATGCCGTCCCGTGGGTCGCTTGACAGGGCACGGCATGGCACCCATGCTTTTCCCAACTACGTGAGGCTGGGGTGCCCCCGCGCATGCGCGGGGGCTGAGAGCACACCCACTGAACCTGACCTGGGTCATTCCAGCGGAGGGAGCGCCACGGGCCGGGCACAGCACATCCGCCAACCATGCTCGGACGCCGCGACTCCCTCAACGACAAGGAGGGACGCATGACGTTCGACACGATCGCCGCACGGCTCGCGCTTTGCCTCTTGGCGGCCACGCTCGTCTCCGGGTCGTCGCATGCCGCCGACACGATCCGCATTCCGGTGCTCGTGCCGCTCACGGGAATCCTCGCCCTCGAAGGGACGAGCCAGCGCAACGGCGCCGTTCTGGCGCTCGATGAGGGCGTGCCCAACGTCCAGATCATCCGCGACGTCGCCGATACCGCCGCCGCACCCGAGATCGCCGTCAACGCTCTCGAGCGTGCCTTGTCCGAGCCGAACGTGGTCGCCGTGGCCGCGTCCATTTTCGGCACGCAGATGCTCGCCATGATGCCGATCGCCGCCGAGCGCAGAGTGCCGCTCGTCACGATCTCGGGCACAGCCAAGCTGACCGAAATGGGAAACCCTTACGTCTTTCGCTTCTTCCCGACGGACGCCGTCGTCAAGCGCGCGCAGGCGCGCTACGTCGTCGAGGAGTTGAAGCGCACGCGCGTGGCGCTCGTCTACCAGACGACGGCCTACGGCCAGAGCGGACAGCAGCACCTCACCGAGAATTTGAAGCGCCTCGGCGCCACATTGGTGTTCGAGGAGGGTCTCGCGCCGACCGTGAAGGAGATGCTGCCCGTGCTCACCAAGGCCAAGGCCGCGAATCCGGACGTGCTCGTGCTCCAGCTTCATTCCGGCCCGACGGCTCTCCTCATCAAGCAGGCCGCCGCGATGAACCTGGGCGTGCCGATCGTCGCGGGCTCGGCCATGCACCAGCCGTCCACGGCGGCCCTGCTCGAGCCGGCCGAGCTCAAAGGCGTGTGCGCGGAGAGCAGCGCCTCCCCCATCTCAGGCGGCTCGCCCGGCATCGAGCGATTCGCCCAGACATACCGTGCGAAGTTCGGCGCGGAGCCCGACGCCTTCGCCCTCGCCCAATACGACGGCATGCGCATGGTCCTCGCCGCCGTGGCAAAGGGTGCGCGCGACGCCGAGTCCGTGCGCGCGTTCCTGGCCTCGAGCAGCTATGACGGTCTCGCCATGACCTATCGGTCCGACGGCACGGGCAACATGGCGCACGACGCCGTCATCCTCTGCTACGACGGGACGAGCCGCGTTCCCGCCATCGTCAAACGCTACGCGGCCGGCCGGTGACGCGCACGCCGCTCGGCAGAGGGTGAGCGCCGCCGTGGCGACGCTCGCGGCACAGCTCCTGCTCAATGCCCTCGCACTGGGGAGCGCCTATGCCCTCGTGGCACTCGGCTTCGTTCTCGTCATCAACGCGGTCGGCGCGGTGAACTTCGCCCATGGCGACCTCGTCATGGCCGGCGGATTCGTCAGCATCGCGCTCGCGCAGGTCGCGCCGGATGCGGGCTTCTTTCTCCTGCCGCTCGTCCTCATCGCCATGGCGGCGCTCGGCCTCCTGTTCTCGGCGATCGCCTATTTTCCGCTGCGGTCGCGTCCGCCCGTCGCGGTGTTCATCAGCACGATTGCGACGGGCATCATGCTGCAGAACGGCGCCAACGCGCTGTTCGGCGCGGCACCCCGCGCGGGGCCCGCGATCGCCGGCAAGGGCATGATCGCGATCGAGGGTCTTCTCCTCGACCGGCAATCGCTCGCCATCATCGCCGCCGCCGCGATCCTCATCGGCGGATGTCATCTCGTCTTCACGCGAACGCGGACGGGCCGCCGTCTTCGCGCCACGGCCGAAGATCCGGAGCTGGCGCGCCTCAGCGGCATTCCGGTGCCGGGGATGATCGCGCTCACCTTCGCGTTGGCCACGGCGCTTGCGGGGACGGCGGGCCTTCTTCTCTCCAACCAGTATTTCGTCACGCCCGACGAGGGCATGGCGCTCATGCTCAAGGCCTATATCGCGGTCGTCATCGGCGGCTGGGGCCGCCTCGGCGGCGCGCTGCTCGGCGCCGTCATCATCGCGCTGTTCGAGGTCGTGGTCGCGACGCTGCTGAGCCAGCCCATGGCCGAAGGCCTCCTCTACGCCGCCCTTCTCGGGATTCTGCTCGTGCGGCCGCAGGGGCTGTTCGGTGAAGCGCTCGGGCGGCGCGCATGATCGACACCGCGTGCGTGCGCGACCGGTTGAAAGCCCATGCGCCCCTCCTTCTCGGCGGACTCATCCTCGCGGCGCTGCCGATCCTCGGCGGTGCATACGCCCAGCGCGTGTTCACGCTCGCCGGCATCTACGCGCTCATGGTCATCGGCTATCAGCTCATCTTCGGGCATGCCGGCGCCTTCTCCTTGGCGCAAGGCGCCTTCTTCGGTCTCGGCGCCTACGCCGCCGGAATCGCCGCCGTTCATTTCGGCTGGGCGTTCCCCCTGACCTTCGCCCTCGCGATCGCGTTTCCACTCGCCGTCGCCGCGCTCGTGGCGATACCCGTGCTGCGTCTCGAGTCGCACTACTTCGCGCTGGCGACGCTCGGGCTCGCCGAGAGCGCGTGGCTCGTCGGCACCAACTGGGCCGCGGTGACCGGCGGCGCCAACGGTCTCGCCGGCGTGCCGCCGATCGTCATCGCGGGCTGGACGGTCGCGCGCGGCTGGCCGCTCCTGCTGTTCGTCTGGTGCCTCGTCGCCATCGGCGGGGCGATGGCCTCCGCGCGCACGCGCGGCCTCACCGGTCTCAGCTATCGCCTGGTGCGCGAACGGCCGCTTGCCGCCGCCTCCGTCGGCATCGATGGCGGACGCCTTCGCACGCTGGCCTTCATCGCCAGCGCCGGCTACGCCGGGGCCGCGGGCGCATTGTTCGCGCACAGCCTGGGCGTCGTCTCGCCCGACACGCTTGCCTTTCCGGTCATGGTGTCGTGCCTGACCATGGCGGTCATCGGCGGCCGGGCGCGCATCGCCGGCGCCATACTCGGCGCGGTGCTGCTCATCCATCTGCCGGAATGGCTCCGCGGGCTCGAGGCGTATTACCTCATCGCCTACGGCGCCGCGGCGCTCGCGGTCGTCATCGCCGCGCCGGACGGAATCATCGGCGCGATCGAGCGCCTCCGGCCCAAGCGGCCGATCGCGACGCCGGATGCGGTCGGCCGCCCGCGAAGAGCCGCGCCGCCCACAGGCGACCGTTCGCGCGAATCCGAGAGTCCCATCCTCCGCCTCGATGGCGTGTCGAAATCCTTCGGCGGCGTTCGTGCCGTCGATGGCGTGTCGCTCACTGTCTTGCGCGGCGAGATTCTCGGCCTCATCGGGCCGAACGGCTCGGGCAAGACGACGCTGGTCAACCTTCTCACCGGGCTTTATCGCGCCGATTCCGGGCGGATTCGGTTTGATGACCACGACGTCACGGGGCGTCTCGCCTTCGACATCGCGCGCCTCGGCATGAGCCGGAGCTTCCAGGCGCCGGAGCTGATCGAAGAGGCCAGCCTGCTCGACAACGTGGCCGCGGGCGACCGAGGGCGCTCGGAACACCCGCCGCTGATTCGGGGATTGTCGATCGAGGACCGGCGGCTGGGCGAGGCCCGCGCGCATGCCTTCGACATGCTGGTCCGCTTCGCCATGGCGGCGCGGGCGAACGACGCGGCGCGGACGCTGGGCCCGGCGCTCCGGCGGCGCGCGGAAATCGCGCGCGCGCTCATGTCCGGGCCGCGCCTCCTCGTGCTCGATGAACCCAGCGCCGGGTCCTCCTCCGAAGAGGCCGCCGAGCTCGCCGCGATCCTGTCCGATGTGGCGCGGGAGGGCGTGACGGTCTTGGTCATCGATCACAACCTGCCGTTCCTCGCGCGGTTCGCGACGCGGCTCGCCTGCCTCGAGGTCGGACGCCTCATCGCGGACGGCGCGCCCGCCGATGTCCGTGCGCACCCCCGCGTGGTCGAAGCCTATCTCGGCCGGCCGGACGGTGCCGCGTGAGCCGCCCCGTGCTCGACGTCGACGGCGCGTGCGTCGGCTATGGCGGGGCGGCTGCCCTCGCGCGCGTCTCGCTCACAGTCGAGCGCGGCGAGATCGTCGCGCTGCTCGGCGCCAACGGCGCGGGCAAATCCACTCTGCTTCGCGCCATCGTCGGGCTTGCGCCGCTTCAAGGGGGAACGATCGCGTTCGAAGGCCGGTCCATCGGCGCGCTCGCACCCGAAGCACGCATCCGCCTCGGCATCGGCTTCGCGCCCGAAGGCCGGCGCGTCTTCGGGGCCCTGAGCGTCCGCGAGAATCTCGACGTCGCGGCGACGGGCTCGCGGGCGGCGCGCCGGCGAAGCGCCGAGACGGTCTTCGCGCTCTTCCCGCAATTGGCCGCCCAGGCCGGCCGCGCGGCCTGGCAGCTCTCGGGCGGCCAGCAGCAGATGCTTTCGATCGGCCGCGCCCTCATGCAGTCGCCGCGCCTGTTGCTCTTGGACGAACCCTCGCTCGGGTTGGCACCTTCCCTCGCGCGCGACGTGTTCCTGCGCATACGCGCGATCGCGGACGGCGGCATCGCGGTGCTCCTCGCCGAGCAGAACGCGGCGCTCGCGCTCGCCGTCGCCACGCGCGGCTACGTCCTCCGCCTCGGCGAAGTCGTCCACAGCGCCGCCGCCTCGGCGCTCCGGCAAGCGCCCGCCATCCAAGACGCCTTCCTCGGGGGATGAGGGAAGCGAATTAGCAATTGCCTGGCTCCCCTATCGGTCGTAAACAGCGGCCACGACGTCCGGGGATTTTCCATGACAGAGCGATCGCCAACAGACGCCGCGCGGCTCACGTCACGCGCCCTTCTCGACATCAAGGCCGTCAACTTCCGCCCCGACGAGCCCTATACCTTCACCTCGGGGCGCGTCAGCCCCGTCTATATCGACTGCCGCAAGATCATCTCCTTCCCCAAGCAGCGTTCGCTGATCATCGATCTCGCCACGGAGCTCTTGCGCCGCGACCTCGACATCGCCTCGCTCGACGCGGTCGCCGGCGGCGAGACGGCCGGCATCCCCTATGCCGCGTGGCTCGCCGATCGGCTGGACCTGCCCATGCTCTATGTCAGGAAGCAGCCCAAGGGATTCGGCCGGATGGCCCAGATCGAAGGCGATCTCGGCACCGGCTGGCGCGTGGCGCTGGTCGAGGATCTCGCGACCGATGGCGGCAGCAAGATCAATTTCATCAACGCGCTCCGCACGGCGGGGGCCACGGTGAGCGACGTGCTCGTGATTTTCCACTACGGGATTTTCCCGCAAAGCGTCGCCACGCTCACCGCCGAAGGCGTGCGCCTCCACGCCCTCGCGACCTGGCGCGACGTGACCAGGGAAGCCCGCGCGGGCGGCGACTTCTCGGAGGCGGTCCTGGCGGAGATCGACCGCTTCCTCGACGACCCCGATGGATGGGCGGCCCGCCGCGCGGCACGCTGATACCTTAACGCTCTTTTAGCGACGCTTGCGTAGCCTGGCAGGCGGCTGGCGCCGTTGCCGCGCGCGGCCCGGCCCGGCCGCACGCGGCCAATCACATCACGCTTGACGCGAGAGGTACTCGCCATGTTCCGCTTCGTTCGTCCGATCCTCCGTCTGCTTCCCTTTGGCGCCGCGGTCGTCGCGGCAACGGCCGCCCTCGCCGCACTGCCCAAGCCGTCGGGTGATCCCGTCCTGACGATCTCGGGCACGGTCCGGGAGACCAACAGCCCCAGGGGCGCG
>JBGPGW010000034.1:0-18687 GCA_041484095.1 Alphaproteobacteria bacterium
CCCCGGACCGCCGCCATGGGCCTCGACGGTCAAGCCGCCCCAAAACTTGAACCGGCCATCGACGAGAAAAGCCTGCCGACCCCAAATGGGCGCGAACCGAACCCCCATCTCGCGCATCCAGAGCATCGTCTCCCGGCTCTTCCGCACCAGGAGATCGCAGAGATCGGGATCGGTCCGGTAGTCGGTCACTCGTCCCATATCGTCGAAGAACTGCGCCTCGGTGTAGCTGCCGAAATCCGTTCGCGCGACCTCGTCATCGGAGAGGTCCGGCATGAGCCGCCTGAGATCGTCGACCCCGTCATAGGCGAAGCGCATGGCGCCCGCGGTGAAGCGCGTATTGCCGCCGGCCTCGGATTCGGGTGCGCGCTCGAGAACGAGCACCGACGCCCCCTGCTCGCGCGCGGCGGCTGCGGCGGAGAAGGCCGCATTGCCGCCGCCCACGACGATCACATCAACGGGATCCATGATGTCTCACGTGACAGGGCGGCCGATCGATTGCTCTATCGACCAAAACCGGTGCCCCGTATTGTCCGCTCACACATTTGCAAAACAGTACATCGTTGTCTCAGAGGGTCAATTGCTAGCGCTGCGGCGTGCGGTGCACAACTCAGATCGGATCCATCGCCAATCCCACCAGACGCGCTCCCGCGCACAGATTGCGCTGGAACTGTTCAGAGGAGCGTGCCTAGATTCGAGGGCGCGAATGGGGGCCGGCACGAGCGGAGACATCGCCGACCGTTAGACCATATCACTCATCGAGGCCAACAACGGGGAGACTCGGTCATGACGTTGCAATCTGTCAAAGCAGATCTTGTTGACATCGCCCGCGGCGAGTTGGAGGCGGGTCGAATCGAGCGGCGTGATTTTCTGAAACTGTGTCTCTGGGCTGGCGTCGCGCCGGCCGCCATGGGGTTCGGGCCGCTAAGCGCACGCGAAGCCGCGGCTCAGGCCAAGGAAATCGTGGCCGCGAATTTTGGCGGCGACGCGGTCAAGTTCATGGGTGAAGCCTGGGGAGAGCCGTACACGAAGGACACCGGCATCAAAGTCGTCTTCGACGGCGCGAGTCCATTGCCCGGCAAGATCAAGGCGATGGTCGAATCCGGCAAGGTCACCTGGGATGCGTGCGACGCGGACGGATTCGTCGGCGGACAACTCGGCAATCACGGCCTGCTCGAGCCCATCGACTACTCCATCGTGAACAAGTCGATGCTTCGCCCAGGATGGGACTGGAAGTACGCGATGGGCAGCTACTCCTACAGCTTCGTCCTGGCCTACGACAAGACGAAGTTTCCCAACAAGCCGCCCACTTATGCCGACTTTTTCGACACGAAGAAGTACCCCGGCAAGCGCTCCCTGTGGAAATACCAGATGGGCGCGGTGGAGGCCTGCCTGTTGGCCGACGGTGTGCCGGTCAACAAGCTTTATCCACTCGACGTCGATCGTGCGATCAAGAAAGTGAAGACCCTCGGCAAGGACATCATCTACTGGTCGTCAGGCGCCGAATCCCAACAGGTGTTCCTCGACAAAGAAGTGATCATGGCGAACATCTGGAACACGCGCGCGAGCGTGCTCGAGCGCGACACCAAGGGCCGCGTCACCTGGACGTGGAACCAGGGCTTGTTCTGTCCGGCTGCGTGGGTCGTGCCCAAGGGCAATCCCGCCGGCAAGGAAGTCATGAAGTGGCTGGCCTCCACGCTCGCGCCCGAACGGCAGATCAAGCTCCTCTCGCTCCTTGGCAATGGCCCGAGCAATCCCAAGGGGTCCGCAGCGGAACCGAAAGACATGAACCGTCTCGACCCCGGCTTCGAAGCGAACCTCAAGCAGCAGTTTGTGCGGAACGAGGATTGGTACGAGAAGAACTACGATGCCGCCACCGACAAGTGGATCGACGGCATCTCGGGCTGATCCGATCATCGCGTCGCAGCGTTTCGGCAGGACGAAGGCGCGGATAGGGAGCGATCCCTACCTGCCCTTCGTCATGCCGGCGGCGATCCTCGTCGGCCTGCTCTATCTGTTGCCGATCGGATGGCTCGGTCTCATGTCCCTTGGGGGACCCACGGAGTGGACTCTCCGATGGTATGAACAGGTCGCGACCGCGAGCGGCATTCACAAGATCCTATGGACGACCGCTCGGATCGTCACGATCACCTCCCTCGTCGCGCTCGTTCTCGGCTATCTCGTGGCCTACGCGATGGTCCATATGAACGAGCGTCAGCGCCTGCTGATCACGCTCTGCGTGCTCGTGCCGTTCTGGCTGTCGGTGCTGGTGCGCGCACTCGCCTGGCTCATTCTTCTTCGCAACAACGGCCTCATCAACGAGGCGCTCCTGAATTGGGGCGTGATCGATGAACCTCTTTCGCTCGTGCGCAACGAGCTCGGTGTCATCATCGGCATGGTGCACTATATGATTCCCTATGCCGTGTTCCCGCTCTATGGCGCCATGCGCGGGATGGATCAGAGCCTCCTCATGGCTGCGCGCAGCGCGGGCGCGTCGCCCTTGCGCACCTTCCGCGACGTGTTTTTGCCGCTCACGCTCCCCGCCGTGTTCGGTGCCGGTCTTTTGGTCTTCGTCTTCGGCCTCGGATTCTTCATCACCCCCGCGATTCTGGGCGGCGGGCGCATCGTCATGCTGTCGGAATATGCGAGCCTCATGGTGCTGCAGAGCGCGCGATGGGGCCTTGCCGGCGCGCTCTCGGTTGTCCTGCTGGCCTCGACGCTCGCGCTCATCTGGATGATCAGCCGCGCCGTCAACCTTCGGCGCATGCTGGGTGGCGCCTGATGAGCCTCGGCGCCCGCGCCCGGATCTTCGTGATGGCCGCGGCATGGCTGATCGGCCTGTTTCTCCTGCTGCCCGGACTGATCACCATTCCCGTCTCTCTCAACGATACGCGTTGGGTCCGCATGCCCGAGGAAGGTCTGTCGCTGCGGCATTTCGAAGCCATGCTGTACAGCAGCAACTGGATGACCAGCATGCGCGAGAGCGCGGTGATCGCGCTCGTGGCGACGACGCTGTCCGTGATCATCGGCACGGCCTGCGCGATCGGGCTCTGGCGCGTCGTCGGCCGGACCGCAACCCTCATCGGCGCGCTCGTGCTCACGCCGATGATCTTGCCGCCGATCGTCTCGGGCCTCGCGCTCTACCGCGCTTGGGTCGTTCTCGGCCTTTACGACACGTGGTTCGGCGTCATTCTGGCCCACACGATCCTGGCGACGCCGTTCGTGGTCATTACCATCACGACCGCGCTCAGCCTCATCGACCCGCGGCTCGAACAGGCGTCGCGCAGCCTCGGGGCGTCGCCCCGCACCACCACGCTGCGCGTGATTCTGCCCAACATCCGCGCGGGCATTCTCACCAGCGCGGTGTTCGCCTTCATCGTGTCCTGGGACGAGATCGTGGTGACGCTGTTCGTCTCGAGCCGGGCGGTCTACACCCTGCCGCGGCGCATGTGGGACGGCATCCGCGAGAGCGTCGATCCGACGGTGGCGGCTGTCGCCACAAGCCTCATCGCCGCGACGTCGATTCTCGTCATCGCCGTCATCATTCAGCAGACGCGGCGCGGCCGCGCGGCCCGAGCGGGTTGATCATGACGACAGCCTCCACCCACCAACGACAGCATACGCTCGCGCTGCGTGGCCTGACCAAGCGGTACGGCAGTCTCGCGGCGATCGACGACGTGACGCTCGACGTGGCGCCGGGCGAGTTCTTGAGCCTCCTCGGTCCCTCCGGCTCCGGCAAGACGTCGATTCTCATGGCCATCGCGGGGTTCGTGAGGCCCGATTCCGGCGACATCCTTCTTGATGGCGTGCGCATCAACGAGCTGCCTCCCGAGAAGCGCAACTTCGGAGTCGTCTTCCAGGGCTATGCCCTGTTTCCCCACATGCCGGTCCGCGCCAACATCGGCTATCCCCTCTCCGTCCGGGGGGTTCCGCGCGCGGCGATCGCGGAACGGGTCGAGCGGGTCCTCGACCTCGTGCAGCTCGGCGCATTTGCCGACCGCCTGCCGCGCCAGCTTTCGGGCGGCCAGCAGCAGCGCGTCGCGCTCGCGCGGGCGCTCGTCTTCGAGCCCGCCGTCGTCCTGCTCGACGAGCCTCTCTCGGCCCTCGACAAGAAACTCCGCGCGGAGCTCGAGATCGAGCTCAAGCAGCTTCATGCACGCCTCGGCATGACGTTCGTCAATGTGACGCACGACCAGGAGGAAGCCATGACGATGTCGGATCGCATCGTCATTCTGCGCGACGGGCGCATGGTCCAGGCTGGCCGGCCGAGCGATTTGTACGATCGGCCCGCGACACGCTTCGTCGCGGAGTTCCTGGGACGCGCGACCTTCCTCGAAGGCACCGTCGAGCGGTGCGAAGGCGACACGCTCACCGTCGCCGTGCGCGGCGCGCCAATCCGGGCGATGGCGGCCAGCGGCGCCTTCGTGCCGGGACAGACCGTCATCTTGGCACTGCGGCCGGAGCGCGTATCACTGGCCAACGGATCGCCTGCGAGCGGCGGCATGAACCGGATCGCCGGGACGGTCAACTCCGCCGCTTTCATGGGCATGCAGCATTACTACGTCGCCGACACGCCTATCGGGCTCATTGCCGCGCTCGTGCCGTCATTCGGGATCGGACCGCTGCGGCCGATCGGCGCCCCGATCACCTTTACTTGGCCCGTCAACGGCGCGATCCCGGTCGGCGAGTCCTGAGAACGCGCGGGCCGTCCGCTGTACCCGGTCGGCGCGCGCGAATCGTTGCCGACCCGAGACACATTTCCTTTCGCATGCTAAGGATTGTGCCCGTCGAATAACGGGCGCCGTCGCGGCGCGCTTCGACACGGGGACACGGGATGAAGACGGACGAATTCGATTACATCGTGGTCGGCGCCGGCTCGTCCGGCTGCGCCGTCGCCAGCCGCCTGAGCGAGGACCCGAACATCTCGGTCCTTCTTCTCGAGGCGGGGCCATGGGATCGGTCGCTGTTGATCGACATGCCCGTCGCGATGGCGGTCATCAAGGACAACCCGCGAGTCAATTGGCAGTTCCCGACCGAGCCGGAGCCCCATCTCGGCGGCCGCACCGACATTTTCCACCGCGGCCGCGTCATCGGCGGCAGCTCGTCCATCAACGGCATGGTGTTCATCCGCGGCAATCCGCTCGATTTCGACGGCTGGGCCGCCTCGACCGGGTTTGGCGAATGGTCGTACCGGCACTGTCTTCCCTATTTCAAGCGAAGCGAGACGAGCGACAAGGCAGGAAGCCCCTATCGCGGCGGGTCAGGGCCGCTCTTCGTCGCCACGGCACCAGGCGACCATCCCCTGCATCAGACGTTCCTTCAGGCGGGCGACGAGGCCGGCTACGGCATCACGGAGGACGTGAACGGCGGCCGGCAGGAGGGCTTCTTTCGGATCGACTGGACGATCTGGCGCGGCCGGCGCCAGAGCGCGGCACGCGCCTATCTTCATCCCGTGCGGTCCCGGTCCAATCTCGTGATCCGGCCGAACACGCATGTGTGCAAGGTCGAGTTTAGGGGAACGCGGGCCATCGGCGTCAGCGTCGCGTCCGGCGGCCGGCAACAATCGATCCGCGCGGGCCGGGAGGTGATTCTCTCGGCCGGAGTCATCGGCTCGCCCCATCTCCTGATGCTCTCGGGCGTGGGCGAGGCGCGCGCGCTCAAGGCGCTGGGGATTCCCGCCCTCATCGACAGGCCGGGGGTGGGGCAAAACCTTCAGGATCACATCGGCGTCTATGTCCGCTACGCCTGCACCGAGCCCATTACGCTCGCGCGCTGGACCTCGCCCTTGGCGCGCGCCGTTCTCGGCACGCAATGGATCCTGACCAAGACCGGGATTGGTGCCTCCAACCACTTTGAGACAGGCGCGTTCCTCCGCGTGGGACAGGCCAACTACGCCAACATTCAGTTTCAGTTCGCACCCTTCGGCGGCACCTATCACACGGTCAGGCAAACGCGCATCCACGGATTCCAATCCAAGGTCACGGTGCAGAGGCCCGAAAGCCGCGGGGCCGTGACGCTCGCCTCGGCCGATCCGCGTCAACGCCCGCGCATTCTCTTCAACTATCTCGCGACGGACCGGGACAGGCGGGAGCTGCGCGACGGCGTGCGGGCGCTTCGCGCCGTCTTCGGGGCCCGCGTATTCGATCGATACCGCGGCCCCGAGATCAGCAGCGGCGCCGGCGCCGAGACCGATGCCGAGATCGACGCCTTCGCGCGGGCCGAGGCGGTCACCGATTTTCACGGCTGTTCGACCTGCCGCATGGGACCCGAATCGGATCCCTCGAGCGTCGTCGATCGCGCCGGTCTCGTCCATGGCACGAGCGGCCTCCGCGTCGCGGACGTGTCGATCTATCCCGACGTCATCACGGGTAATCTCAACGCCTCGGCCATGATGATCGGCGAGAAGATCGCCGACGCGATCCGGGGTACGACTCCCTTGGCGCCCGAGGACCCCGCGGCGGGGCGGCGCTGAACCGGATATCGCGCGGGCAAGCCCTCAATAGCCGTGCGCGGGTACGATCACGCGCGCGAGCGGTCTGCCTTCGCAATGGGCCGCAAGATTCTCGAGAAAATACGGGACGACGAGCTCGGGGATGAGCGGGCCGGAGACATGCGGCGTGATGACCACGTTGTCCATGCCCCAAAACGGATGATTTCTTGGCAATGGCTCGGTCGCGAAGACATCGAGGGTCGCACCGGCGAGCCGGCCCGTCCGAAGCGCCTCGACGAGCGCCGGCTCATCGAACACGCCGCCGCGGCCGACATTGACGAGATAGGCTCCGGACTTCATCGCCGCGATCGTCGCGGCATCGAAGAGGCCTTCGGTCTCTCCGGTGTGGGGAAGGACGAGGACGAGGACGTCACACGCCGCGACGAACGCACGGAGCTGTTCGCGCCCCGCGAACACGGCGTCGACTGCGGTCGATGGCGCCTTTGTCCGGCGCCACCCGAGCACGCGGCCCGCGAACGGACGCAGCCGTTCGGCGATATAGGCGCCGATATCGCCAAGACCGGCGACGCCGACGGTCTTCTCACGAAGACTGCCGACCATGTAGTAGTCCCACTGCCGCGCCGCCCGAAGCTTCGCCGCATGGGCGAAGCGCTGCGTTTCGCTGAACAGGGCCGCCAGCACGTATTCGGCCATGGGTTGCGCCAGGGCGCGGCCGTCGGTGCGCGTGAGAATGACGGAGGATCCGAACGGCCAATCGGGTGCGATGTCATCAATGCCCGCGCCCATCTTGGCGACCCAGCGCAAACGGGGCATGCGGCGCAGCATGTCGGCCGAGAACCCCCAGCCGTAAAAGATCTCGGCATCCGAAAGATGGGGCGCCGCTTCCTCCGGACTGCCCGCATAGGCAAAGCGAACGCCACGCAGCTTCCCTTCGAGAAGCGCGCTATAGCGCGGCAGGTCGCCGGGATAGGGCGAGTAGACGAGGACGGCTTTCTCGGTCACGGCTTCCCTCTCCATTCGATCCACCGATGCGTTGCTGCCCCTCTTATCGCGCGATCCCGGGCGCCGCCGCAATACGGCCGGCCCCGCCCATGATGACGAATCGGCCGGTTTGGCGATCGTTTGACCGGCTGCGGCAAAGCGACCTACTCTTGGGGGTGCCGGAGGCGCGCCGGAAGGACAGGCCTATGCCGCTCCACATCACACCGTTGCATCCTCATCTCGGCGCCGAGGTTGCGGGGATCGACCTTTCGGCACCGCTGTCGCCCGAACGCCTTGCCGCGATCGAGGCCGCGATCAACCGGCACGCTGTCCTCATCTTCCCCAACCAGCCTCTCTCGGACGACCAGCAGCTGGCATTGAGCCGCTGCTTCGGCCCGCTCGAGAGCAGCCCGAACTACGTCGCGGGCGTGAAACCGCGCCTGCCGACGCCGGAGCTGATCGACATCTCGAACATCGATGCCGAGGGGCGCGTCCTCGCCGTCAATGACCGGCGCCGGGCCTACGACATCGGCAATCAGCTCTGGCACACCGACAGCTCGTTCAAACATGTCCCCGCGAAATTTTCGTTGCTGCTGGCGCACGAGATCCCGCCCGCGGGCGGCGAGACCGAGTTCGCGGACATGCGCGCGGCCTATGACGCGCTCCCTGGCGAGAAGAGGCGCGTGCTCGCGGGTCTCGTCGCCGAGCACAGCATCGTCCGGTCGCGAAGCCAGATCGGCTTCACGGAATTCGACCCCGAGCTCCCTATGAAGCTTCCGCCGGTCCGCCAGACCATCGTCCGGCGTCATCCCGGCTCCGGGCGCCTGTCGCTCTATCTGGCTTCGCATGCCTCGCATATCATCGGCTGGCCGGTCGAGAGAGGGCGCGCGCTGATCGAAGAGCTGATCGCCTTCGCGACCCAGCCGCAATTCGTCTTTCAGCATCGCTGGCGGGTCAACGATCTCGTGATGTGGGACAATCGCTGCACCATGCATCGCGGACGGCCTTACGACCCGTCGCACCGCCGGGTCATGCAGCGAACGACCGTCTCGGACGTCGCCAATACGCTCGATCAAGCGCCAGCGCGCGATGCGCGACCATCCGGCATCGGCCGAACGCGGCGCGGATAATCGATCGGCGCCGCGGCGACATTGTTTTCACGACGCGAGGACACAGCCATGAGTATGCAGGAAAAAACGGCAGCGACCACGCTTCGAGATCGAAACGGATTTTTCCATCCCCGGCGCCTCACCCATGCGAATCTGTTCGTGGGCGATTATCTGCGCGCGCTCGACTTCTACACCACCGTCGTCGGGTTCAACGAAGTCTACCGCCAGCCGCTCGTTCCCGCCGCCTTCCTCAGCAACGGCAACACCCATCACGACATCGCCGTGACCGACATCCGCGCGCCCTACGCGAAGGGCCAGGGGGTGGGTCTCTTCCACGTCGCGTTCGAGCTCGACACCGAAGTCGAGCTGGTCGATGACTATCGTCGCGCGACGGACGCGGGCATCACCTTCGCCGATACGCAAGATCACGACATCGCGCACGCGGTCTATGGCCGCGATCCCGACGGCAACATGTACGAGCTTTACGCCGACGTCGTCAAAGACTGGCGGACACGCCGAGCCGGCATCGTCACCAAGGCGAAGCCGCGCTGGGCGCCGGGCATGACGGCGCCCTCCGCCGAGCGCAACTATCATGTGTCGCCGGCGATCGATCACGTGAGGGATGCCGTGTTCCATCCCGCGAAAACCGCGCATGCCTCGTTCGTGGCGCGCGACTACCCCGCGATGTACGCGCATTACACCGGGGTCGTGGGCCTCGCACCTCTCCACGGCGACGCCGACGGCGATTGGGCGATCTTCGGCGGCTCGCTCGGCGAGCCGAGCCTCGGCCTCTTCAAGGCCGGCGCGCGCGACGAGACAGGCCTTCATCACATCGGCTTTCGCGTCGCGGATGAAGCGGAGCTGGTCGCGTCGCTCGCGCGCCTCGGCGCCAAGGGCCTGGCGCTCGAGGGGGAGTTCGACGGCCCCGTGCGGCGCAGCGCCTTCATCAGGGATCCCGACGGTTTCCTCCTCCAGTTCTATGTCGACCGCCGGTGGTCGCTCGATGACGTGATCGGCATGCCCCGCGAGATCGCCATACGCGTATTCTGAGGTACCGTGACGAAGCGCCATGAGGACCGCCGGGCAAGCCCCGGCTGCGCGCCGGTGCGGGCATGACCCCGCGATCGGCTGAGATCGCCGGCGGCGGCATCGCCGGTCTGTCCATCGCATGGGCGCTGGCCCGCTACGGATGGCGCGTGCGGGTGCATGAGCGCGGCTCCGACATTCGCGAGATCGGCGCCGGCATCTTTCTCATGAACAACAGCCTGTCCATTTTCGAGCATTACGGGATCGCTGGCCTCATCCTGCGCCGGGCGGTCCAGCTCCGCGCGACAGAGCGGCGCGAGCGCGACGGCAGCCTGATCCAGCGGCGGACGCTGCCCGAGAGCGACCGGTGGCTCGTCCTGCCGCGCTCCGATCTCGTGCTCGGCCTCGCCGAGGCCGCCCGAAGGGAAGGCGCGGACATCGTCACCAATTCGGTCGTTACGAGAATCGGTCCGGATGGCAGCCTCCGCCTCGAATCGGGAGAAGAGAGACAAGCCGATCTCGTCGTCGGCGCCGATGGATTCCACTCGCGTCTCAGGGATCAGCTCGACTTGACGGCCTATGCGCGAGAGAGACGGAGCGGGGCCACGCGCGTGCTCATCGCACGCACCGATGCCGAAGCGGAACCCGCCCTTCGCGAGCACTGGTCGGGAAAGCGCCGCGTCGGCATCACGCCCTGCGCGCCGGACCTGACCTACGCCTATCTGAGCTGCCCGACCGCGGATGAGCGGGGCTGCGCGATTCCCGTCGATATCGAGAGCTGGCAGCACGCTTTTCCGGCGATCGCCGGATTTTTCGAGCGCATGCCGACGGCGTTCGGCACCACGCGACATGCCTATCCCCACGCCGTGGTTCGGTCCTGGTCACGGGGTCGGGCGGCCCTCATCGGGGATGCGGCCCACGCCCTTCCCCCGACGCTCGCCCAGGGTGCCGGCCTCGCGATCGCCAATGGCTACGCGCTGGCGCGGATCCTTGAAGAGGAACGCGACGTGCCGACGGCGCTCGCCCTCTGGGAACGGCAATTCCGCGCGATCGCGGACCAGACCCAGCGATGGTCCGTCCGCCTCGATGTCCTCACGACGCGCTGGCCCCATCCTCTTCGTCATTTGCGCCGGGCGATTCTGTGGAGCATCGGACGGTCGAACCTGCTGAACCGGCGAATACGGATCGCCGACCGCGTCCGGCTCGTCGGCGCCGATTTTCGTTGATCGCATGCCGAGGGATACCGGAAGCACTCCCGTCATCGCCCCGCGGGAGCCGGGATCCGATTTGAAGTCGCACGATTCGACGTCTTGTCTCTTTGTAAGGAAACACGCATGAAACAGCGCAATCTCGGCAAGTCCGGTCTTCGCGTCTCGGTCGCGGGGCTCGGCTGCAACAATTTCGGCGGCCGCATCGATCTCGAGGCCAGCAGGAAAGTCGTCCACCGGGCGCTCGACCTCGGCATCACGCTGCTCGATACGGCTGACATGTACGGCAATCGCGGCGGGTCCGAGGAATGCTTGGGCCAGATTCTCGGCGCGCGGCGCAAGGACATCGTCCTCGCGACGAAGTTCGGCATGGCCATGGACGACGCAGACACCCTCAAAGGTGCCGCGCGCCGCTATATCATGTCCGCCGTCGAGGCCAGCCTCCGCCGGCTCAAGACCGATTGGATCGATCTCTACCAGCTTCACCAACCCGACCCGCTGACGCCGATCGAGGAGACCCTGCGCGCGCTCGACGATCTCGTGCGCCAGGGGAAGGTGCGCTATATCGGATGCTCGAATCTGCCGGCGTGGCAGGCGGTCGAGGCGCAGTGGACTGCGAAGTCTCTGGGCATCGCGGGTTTCATCTCGTGCCAGGATGAATACAGCCTCCTCGTTCGCGACATCGAGCGTGACCTGATCCCCGCGATGAATGCCTATGAGCTCGGGCTTCTGCCGTACTTCCCGCTGGCCTGCGGTCTTCTCACCGGCAAGTACAAGAGGAACGCGCCCTTGCCGGAGGGCGCGCGTCTCACGGTCACGGAGCGCTTTGCCGAGCGCTACCTGACCGATGCGAACTGGAAAAAAGTCGATGCGTTGGCCGCCTTCTGCGCCAAACGCGGCTGCACGTTGCTCGAGCTGTCTCTCGGCTGGCTCGCGAGCCAGCCACGGACGACGAGCGTCATCGCGGGCGCGACGAAGCCCGAGCAGGTCGAGCAAAACGTCCGCGCGACCGATTTCGCGCTCACGCCTGAGGATGTCGTGGACGTGGACCGGATCACCACGTCACAGTGACGGGCCGGCCATGAGAGGCGCGCACGAAACGGAGAAGGAATAGCCGGACGCGCCGCGCGAATCGAGGCCGTCCCCAAGGAGACAGAGATGCTGCCGACGCACGGGCGTTATGCCTATTCGAACATCACCAAGCGCCCGGATTACAGCTGGCCGGGCGGGCAGCGCTTGGCCGTCTATGTCGCCGTCAACATCGAGGCCTTCAGCTTCGGCATGGGCAAGGGCGCCGCGATCGCGCCGCCCGATCAGGCCAACAGCCACTCCGTCTTTTCCTGGCGGGACTACGGCAACCGGGTCGGCATCTGGCGTCTCTTTGACATGTTCGACGAGCTCGGCATCCCCATCGAGGCGCAGCTGAATACGGCGATCTACGAGGCGGCGCCGGACATACCGGAGCGCCTCCGCCAGCGCGGCGACGAGATCCTCGGCCATGGCGAGACCAACTCGGAAGAACAAGGCCATCTTCGCGAAGCCGAGGAGCGCGCCATGATCGCGCGCGTGACGGCGACGATCGAACGGAACGAAGGACAGAAACCCATCGGCTGGATGAGCCCCTGGATTTCGAATTCGGCCGTGACACCGGATCTTCTCCAGGAGGCCGGCTATCGCTACTTCATGGACTGGACGATGGACGATCAGCCGATCTGGCTCGCGACGCGCAAGGGGCGCATTCTGTCCATTCCCTATCCGGTCGAGGTGAACGACACGCGCGGCATCGTCTGGTACCGGTACACGACGGCCGAGTTCGCCGACATGATCGTCGACCAATTCGACGAGATGCTGGAGCAATCGGCGAAGCAGCCGCTCGTCTCCCCCATTTCGCTGCATCCCTTCGTCGTCGGGCGTCCCTACCGCATTCGCCGGCTGCGCCGCGCCTTCGAGCACATCCTCGCGCACCGGGACCGCATATGGCTGACCCGGCCGCGGGAGATTTGCGCGCATATCGAAAGTCTTTCGCCGGGGATCGTGCCGGGGCGCTGAGCGCGCGGCGACGCTTTCCGGCCGAGGGCGAGCCCGATGCGGCCTGGCGGAACCCGCCTAGACGTTGAGGTAGTTGAGCTTCGCCCCCGGACGCGGCCAATCCATCGCGACGAGGCGACCCGACATCGACAGCGTGATATAGGCGGTCTTGAGGTCCGGCCCCCCGAAGCAGATGTTCGTCGCGTAGTGATCCGGCATCGGGATGTGCTGGACGGTCTTCCCGTCGGGCGAGATGACGGTGATGCCGCCGTTCATCAGCGTCGCGACGCAGATGTTGCCGGCCGAATCGACGGCGAGGGAATCGAACATCTGGAACCCGCCGACGCCCGCGACCAGCGAGCCGCCATGGGGCGATGGGAAGGGCGCTTTCTTCACCTCGCCCGGGCCCGTGATCTCCCACGCCCACAGCCGGCCGGTTTGCGTCTCGGCGGCGTAGACGCGAGAGCCATCCGGCGAGAGGCCGATGCCGTTCGGCGTCAAGACGGGATGGATCACTTCCTTGATGAACGAGCCGTCGGCCTTGGCGTACCAGATGCCGCCGCGATCCAATTCCCGCGACCGCGCCTTGCCGAGATCGGTGAACCAGAAGCCGGCCTGGTTGTCGAACACGATGTCGTTCGGCCCCCGGAGCTTATTCTTCGCGTCGCCGGTGTAGAGCACCTCGACCGCGCCCGTCTTCAAATCCACCCGCTCGATCCGCCCGCCCGAATAGTCCTTCGCCTGGAGAATCGGCCGAATGCCATCCGGCCCCCGGTGCCATTCGAAGCCGCCGTTGTTGCAGAGATAGCATTTGCCGTCCGGACCGATCGCCGCCCCGTTGGGCCCGCCGCCGGGAGATGCGACCACATGAACCGACCCGTTGGCCTCGATCCGGCTGAGCGTGCCGCGCTCGATCTCGACGACCAGGAACGAGCCGTCCGGCATGGCCACCGGACCTTCGGGAAACCGCAACCCCTTGGCAATCTCACGTATCGACGTCATCGCATTCCTCCGCGTTCGTGGCATTCTGGCACGCCCCGCGGACCCCTGTCAGCCGCGCCGATCAGGCCCGTGAGACGCAATGCGCGGGCCGAAGGACGGCGATGGGACCGCTGGGCGTTGACGTGAATCAACGACGTGCGAGGTGCGAAGCGTATGAACCGATTCGATCACAGGGTCGGCAACTCTTGGGCCGGATGCCGTGCGCGTGAGAAGCCCTCAGCGACAGGAGCAATAGCATGACGATTCGCACGATCTTGGCTCTCTTGGACGGGAAATCGGGATCACGCGCGGCCATTCATATCGCCGCCGAGATCGGGCGCGTCTTCGGCGCGGAAGTCCGTGCGCTCCATGTCCGGGCCGAGCCGCTTAGATCCCTCCCCATGATGGGCGACCCGATGGCTGCGCTCTCCGTGCCGGAGGTTCTCCAGGTCCTCACGGAGGCCGCGGATCGAATAGCACGCGCGGCTCATGAAGCCTTCAACGCCGAGATCCCCGAGAACGAGCGCGCGAGCGCAAAGGCCGCCCAGCGCCCGGGAACCTATTCGGCCCTCTGGATCGAGGCGCATGGCAATGCCGATGACGTCGCGCTCCGCTTGGCCCGGCTCTCCGATCTCATCGTCCTTGTCCGGCCGCTCGATGGCGTCGGGACGATTTCCTCGCCGACCCTCGAAGCCATGTTGTTCGAATCCGGGCGCGGCATCCTCGTCACGCCGGCGGCCTCCCGTCAGGCTGACTTCAAGACGATCGCCATTGCATGGAACGGGTCGCGGCCGGCGGTCCATGCCGTGCAGGCCGCCCTGCCGCTGCTTGGAAAGGCGGCGAAGGTCATCGTGCTCTCGGGCAGCGAAGGCGGGCGCGTCAAAGTCGCGGCCGAGGAGCTCGTCGACTACCTGGCGGCGCACGGCGTGAGCGCGAAGGCCAAGAATTTCGTTCTCGACGTCAACTCCAGCGGGCGCCAGCTGCTCGAACTCACGGCCGATTCCGGCGCCGATATTTTGGTCATGGGCGGCTACGGTCACAGCCGCTTGAAGGAATTCGCGCTCGGCGGCGCAACGCGCGACGTGCTGACGCTTGCCTCGCTGCCGGTGCTGATGGCCCATTGAGCGCGCAACATTGAGCGCGCAACGCGGCCGCGCGCCGCATCGCATGCGCGTGCTATCGCGGCGAGAGAACCGAGCGCCGAAAGCTCTCCTCGAGCGGGCCCATGGGCAAGTCCCGCGCGATGATCACGATCCGCGATCGCCGGTCGCCATCCGGCCAACGCGACAGATGCGCGAGGGGGTGGAAGACATGCTGGACCCCGTGGACGACGACCGGCGTGTCACTGCCGGCCATGTTGAGCACGCCTTTCACTCTCAGCACCTTGTCGCCGTGCGTCTGAAGAAGCCGCTCGATCCAGCCGATCAGGCGATGGGCCTCGATCACGTCATCGGTTTCGATGGAAGACTGCCGGATGCCATCGTCATGGCGGCTATGAGCGTGGTTGCCCTCGACATCGTGGCGTTGCCGGTCATCCGCCCCGTTCAGCCATCGCGCCACACCGAGGCTCGCACCCTGCGGTGCGGCGCCGTGCATCAGCCATGACGGCGCGACGGCGCCGCCCACCACCTCCAGGATGGGGGCGCCGGCATTGATGCCGTCGAGCCTCCGTCGAAGCGCATCGACGGCCCCGCGATCGGCAATGTCGGTCTTGGTGATTACGAGGCTGTCGGCGACGGCGACCTGTTTGACGCTCTCGTCATGCTCCGTCAGGTGCCGGTCGCCGTTCACCGCATCCACGGTGCTCACGATGGCCTCGACCCGATAGCGGTCGCGAATCGCCTCATGGCCGAGGAGCGTGTGCAGGATCGGCGCGGGATCGGCCAACCCCGTGGTCTCGATCATCACGCGCCGAAACGCCGGAATTTCCCCCCTCGCTCGCCGCTCGAACAGCGAGGCCAGGCTCGCGACGATGTCGCCGCGTATCGTGCAGCACAGGCAGCCCGCATTGAGCAAGACGACGTCATCGTCCAGCGTCTCGACGAGCAGATGATCGATTCCGATATCGCCGAACTCGTTGACGAGCACGGCGGTGTCCCGCATGTCGGGCGCGCGCAGAAGCGCGTTCAGCAGCGTCGTCTTGCCGCTGCCGAGGAATCCCGTGATCAACACGATCGGGATTGCCGGAACGGCCGCCTCGGCGATCATGGCTCGACGCTACGGCGCGCTCGGCGCGAGACCCAGCAGTGACAGCGGCCGTTCATAGAGGATCGATTCGATCACGTTTTCGGGAATCCGGGGCATGCTGACGCCGCCGCCCCAATCGTTGATGCGCCGGAACTCGGCCATCGCGTGGCTCGTCGTGCGGACCGGGAAATCCGAGCCGAACAGGAGCCGATCCGTCACGCGGTACTCCATCGCGATCATCAGGCCGTGATAGAGCTGCCATGGCCGGTGGTAACGGGCGGACAGGTCGGCGAACACGTTGTCGCTCTTGCGCATGAGAATTGCCGTCTGCTCCATATAGGGCTGGCCGTAATGGGCGACGATGATCTTCAAGTTCGGGAAGGTGAGCGCGACCTTGTCGAGAAGACAGGGATCGGCAAATTCGAGGCTGCCGGTATAGGCACCGCCGCAGTGAAACATCACGGGCACGCGGTAATGATCGGCAATCTCGTATAGCCGGCAGCATTCGGGTGAGCGCGGGTCGACGGCCTGGTAGGTGGGCGAGAGCTTGAGGCCCTTGAGGCCCAGCTTGGTGACCGCGCGCTCGAACTCCTCCGCAGCGTCCGGCTCTTTCGGGTGGACCGAGCCGAAGCCGACCGCGCGCCCGGGATAGCGCGAAACATACTCGGCGATGAACTCGTGCGGCGTGTGAACGCCAGCGCGCCTGGGCATGGCGATCACGACGAACTGGCCGGCCCCCGCTTCGTCGATGACGCTCCGGTGAACGTCCGGTTGGGCATTCTGCGTGCCGAGGACGCCGCGGCGCTTCTGCAACGCCTTGTCTTCGGCCGAGATGTGCTCGGGAAGAAAGCAGTGCGTATGCCAATCGACGAGCTGGCCCATGGCGTTCTTCGTTCCCTCTCTTCGCGCGCTCATCGACTCCTAAACGAGAAGCCCGGCCGGTACAAGCGAGCCGCCGAAATACCGGCCCCGCCGTTGCCGATGATGGTATCCGCGCGCCTTGTTTGGTATATGCCGCCTCGAAACGGGAGCCCCATGCTTCGCATTGACAAGCTTACCTACCGAATCGGCCCGCGAATCCTCTTGGATCAGGCGGAGGCGACGATCAATCCGGGCCAGCGGGTCGGCTTCGTCGGCCGCAATGGCACCGGCAAGACGACGCTGCTCAGGCTCATCGCCGGTGAGCTCGAGCCGGACGGAGGCAGCATCCAGCGTCCCGAGCGCTGGACCATCGGTCTCACGAGCCAGGAAGCGCCGAGCGGGGACGAGAGCCTGATCGACACCGTCCTCGCGGCCGACAAGGAACTCGTGAGCCTGACCGCCGAGGCGGCGACGGCCGACGATCCGGACCGCATCGCGGCCGTTCATGCGCGCCTCGAAGACAAGGCCTGGCACAGCGCGCGGTCGCGGGCCGCGCGTATCCTCGCGGGCCTCGGTTTCGACGAGGCCGCCCAGCAGAGGCCCTGTCGCGATTTCTCCGGCGGCTGGCGCATGCGCGTGGCCCTGGCGGCACTTCTGTTCACGCAGCCGGATCTTCTGTTGCTGGACGAGCCGACGAACCACCTGGATCTCGAAGCCACGATCTGGCTCGAGGACTACTTGCGCCGTTACCCCGGCACGATTCTGCTGGTGAGCCATGACCGCGAGCTCCTCAACCGCGCCGTCGGGCAGATTCTCCATCTCGAGCACGGGAAGCTGACGCTTTACCAGGGCGGATACGACCGCTTCGAGGAGACGCGCAGCATGCGCCTTATGCTCGACGACAAGCTCCGGGCGAAACAGGAGGCGCAGCGCGCGCACATCCTCAAATTCGTCGAACGCTTCCGCTACAAGGCCAGCAAGTCCCGGCAGGCCCAGTCGCGCCTGAAGATGCTGGCGCGCATGACGCCGATCGCCGAGCACCAGGAGGAAGGCAGCATCGTCTTCGACTTCCCCGATCCCGGATTGCTCCCCTCGCCGCTTTGCAGCATCAATCGGGTGGATGTCGGCTATGACGGCAAGCCGGTGCTCTCCGGCCTGTCGCTCAACCTCGACAGCGACGACCGGATCGCGCTCCTGGGCGCCAACGGCAACGGCAAGTCGACGCTCATGAAGCTCCTGGCCGGCCGTCTCGCGCCGATCGCGGGCGATATTGTCCGCTCGCGCAAGCTCGTCATCGGCTATTTCGCCCAGCATCAGGCCGAAGAGCTCGATCTCGAAGCCACCCCGCTCGTGGAGCTCGGGCGCAAACGGCCGAACGACACGGATCGCCAACTGCGGAGCCATCTCGGGCGCTTCGGTTTTTCGCAACAGCGCGCCGAGACCAAGATCGCAGCCATGTCGGGTGGCGAGAAGGCGCGGCTGCTCCTCGCCTTGATCACCTGCGATCGGCCCCATGTCCTTTTGCTCGACGAGCCGACCAACCACCTCGACATCGTCTCGCGCGAATCGCTCATCCACGCGATCAACGCCTTCAAGGGCGCGGTCGTCCTCATCAGCCACGACCCGCACATGATCGAGCTGACCGCCGATCGGTTCTGGCTGGTCGCGAAGGGGCGGGTCGAGCCCTTCGAGGGCGACATGGAAGCGTATCGCCTGAGTCTCCTGGCGCGAGACGAGAGCCTAAAGGAAGGAGAGCGATCGAGCGGCAACCGATCCGACCGCAGAGATCAGCGGCGTTTCGCAGCCGAGCGACGCCAGATGCTCGCGCCGCTCAAGAAGAGCCTGGCCGAAGTCCAAG
>JBGPGW010000035.1:0-18401 GCA_041484095.1 Alphaproteobacteria bacterium
CCAGCCGCTATGACCTCGACCGCTTCGGGGTGGTGTTCCGGCCGAGCCCGCGCCAGTCCGACGTGATGATCGTCGCCGGAACGCTCTGCAACAAGATGGCGCCCGCGCTTCGCAAGGTCTACGACCAGATGTCGGAGCCGCGTTGGGTGATTTCGATGGGCTCCTGCGCCAATGGCGGCGGCTATTACCACTACTCCTACTCGGTGGTGCGCGGCTGCGACCGGATCGTGCCGGTCGATGTCTATGTCCCGGGCTGCCCACCCACGGCGGAGGCGCTCCTCTACGGCATTCTGCAGCTCCAGAAGAAAATCCGGCGGACGGGGACGATTGCGCGTTGATCGAACCTTTCTCTCCGAACCACGTGACCTCGGACACTGATCGATGAGCGAAGCGCTCCACGAGTTTGGGGAATTCGTCCGGTCGTCGTTGCCGAACGCGGTGCAGGCCGTCGAGGTCAAGGCGGGCGAGCTCATGCTGCGCGTCGCGCGGGATTCGATCGTCAGGGTGCTCACCTTCCTGCGCGACGACCCCCGGTGCCGATTCGAGGTCCTGGTCGACGTCACGGCCGTCGATTGGCCCGAACGCGGCGAGCGATTCGACGTCGTCTACAATCTCTTGAGCCTCGGCCACAATCGGCGCGTGCGCGTCAAGATCGCCGTGCCGGACGAGACGCTCGCGCCGTCCGTTGCCGGCGTGTACAGCGCGGCAGGGTGGTGCGAGCGGGAGACCTGGGACCTCTTCGGCGTCTTCTTCTCCGATCATCCCGATCTGCGGCGCATCCTCACCGATTACGGCTTCGAGGGTCATCCGCTCCGCAAGGACTTCCCTCTCACCGGCTATGTCGAAGTCCGGTACGATGACGAGGCGAAGCGCGTGGTGTACGAGCCGGTCAAGCTCGTGCAGGAATTCCGGACGTTCGATTTCCTCTCGCCCTGGGAGGGCATGACCTTGCCCGGCGACGAGAAGGCGCCGAAAGGCGGCGCGCGATGACCGGTCGCATCTGATGGCAGACGCCCAGATCCGTAACTTCACGATGAACTTCGGGCCGCAGCACCCGGCGGCGCACGGGGTTCTGCGTCTCGTGCTCGAGATGGACGGCGAGGTGATCGAGCGCGCCGATCCGCATATCGGACTTCTCCACCGCGGCACCGAGAAGCTCATCGAGTACAAGAGCTACCTCCAGGCGGTGCCGTATTTCGACCGCTTGGACTACGTCTCGCCGATGTGCCAGGAGCACGCCTTCGCCCTCGCCGTGGAGAAGCTTCTCGGTCTCACCGCGCCGCCCCGCGCGCAATACATCCGCGTGCTGTTCGCCGAGATCACGCGAATCCTCAACCATCTTCTCAACATCACGGCCTATGCGCTCGACGTGGGCGCCATGACGCCGTTCCTCTGGGGCTTCGAGCAGCGCGAGCTGCTGATGGAATTTTACGAGCGCGTGTCCGGCGCGCGGCTTCATGCGGCGTATTTCCGGCCGGGCGGGGTCGCGCTCGACATGCCGGCGGGGCTCGCCGAGGACATAAGGCGCTGGGCCAAGCAGTTTCCGGCCGTGATCGACGACATCGAATCGCTGCTGAATGAGAACCGCATCTTCAAGCAGCGCTCCGTCGACATCGGGATCGTGACGGCCGAGCAGGCCAAGGACTGGGGATTCTCCGGCCCGGTGCTGCGCGGCTCGGGCGTCGCGTGGGATTTGCGGAAGGCCCAGCCCTACGACGCATACGGCGCCATGGATTTCGACATTCCGGTCGGCAAGCATGGCGACTGCTACGATCGCTATCTCGTGCGGGTCGAGGAGCTGCGCCAAAGCCTCCGCATCATCGATCAAGCGCTCGACGCGATGCCGGACGGGCCCGTGAAGGTGGACGACCGCAAGATCACCCCGCCGCCGCGCGCGGAGATGAAGCGCTCGATGGAGGCGCTCATCCATCACTTCAAGCTTTTCACCGAGGGCTACCACGTGCCGGCGGGCGAGACCTACACGGCGGTCGAGGCGCCGAAGGGGGAGTTCGCCGTCTATCTCGTCTCGGACGGCACCAACAGGCCGTATCGCTGCAAGATCCGCGCGCCGGGCTTCGCGTTCCTCCAGGCCACCGAGTTCCTGTCGAAGGGCCACATGCTGGCCGATCTCGTCGCCATCATCGGCTCCATGGACATCGTCTTCGGCGAGATCGATCGATGAGCGCGGGCATGGCGGCGGCCGACGGATTCGAATTCACGGCCGAGAACCGCCGGCGCGTGGACGCCATCATCGCGCGCTATCCCGAGGGCCGGCAGCAGAGCGCGGTCCTGCCGCTGCTCGATCTCGCCCAGCGTCAGTGCGGCGGCTGGCTGCCGCGCGCGGCGATCGAGCATGTGGCCGCGGTGCTCGGCATGGCGCGAATCCGGGTCGAGGAAGTCGTGAGCTTCTACACCATGCTGTTCGACAAGCCGGTGGGCCGGCACGTCGTCTGGGTGTGCACGACGACGCCGTGCTGGCTGAGGGGAAGCGACGCGATTCTCAATCGCTGCCGCAAGACGCTCGGGATCGAGGTCGGCGAGACGAGCGCGGACGGCGCCTTCACCTTGCTCGAGGCCGAATGTCTCGGCGCCTGCGTCAACGCGCCGATGGTTCAGGTCAACGACGATTACTACGAAGATCTCGATCCCGATTCGATGCAGCGCGTTCTCGATGCCCTGAAGCGGGGCGAGGCCCCGAAGCCGGGTTCGCAGGCCGGGCGCCGAAGCTCGGAGCCGGCCGGCGGCCCCACGACACCGAGGCGGGGCTGAGCCATGCTCGACGACAAGGATCGCATCTTCACCAACCTCTACGGCTTCGGGGACTGGCGCCTGCCCGGTGCCCGCGCGCACGGCGATTGGGACGGAACCAAGGATATTCTTCTCAAGGGCCGCGACTGGATCATCGACCAGATGAAGAAATCCGGCCTTCGCGGCCGCGGCGGGGCGGGATTCCCGACCGGCGTCAAATGGTCGTTCATGCCGAAGGCGATCGGCGAGCGGCCGCACTTCCTCGTCGTCAATGCCGACGAAAGCGAGCCCGGCACCTGCAAAGACCGCGACATCATGCGCCACGATCCGCACAAGCTGATCGAGGGCTGTCTCATCGCCGGTTTCGCGATGGGGGCGCATCGCTGCTACATCTATATCCGCGGCGAGTTCGTGCGCGAGGCCCAGCGCCTCGAGGCGGCGATCGCGGAGGCCTATGATTCCGGGCTCCTCGGCAGGAATGCCTGCGGCTCGGACTGGGATTACGACATCGTCGTGCACCGCGGCGCCGGCGCCTATATCTGCGGGGAGGAGACGGGCCTCCTCGAAAGCCTCGAAGGCCGGAAGGGCATGCCGCGCCTCAAGCCGCCCTTCCCGGCCGCGGCGGGCCTCTATGGCTGCCCGACCACGGTCAACAACGTCGAAAGCATCGCGGTCGCGCCGACGATTCTGAGACGCGGGCCCGAGTGGTTCGCCGGTCTCGGCCGGCCGAACAACGTCGGGACCAAGGTGTTCTGCATCTCCGGCCACGTGAACAAGCCGTGCAATGTCGAAGACGTGATGGGCATTCCGCTCAGGGACCTCATCGAGAAACACGCGGGCGGGGTTCGCGGCGGCTGGGACAATCTCCTGGCGATCATTCCCGGCGGCTCGTCGGTTCCGCTGCTGCCGAAGTCGATCTGCGACACGGTGCTCATGGATTTCGACAGTCTGCGCGAGGTGAAAAGCGGCCTCGGCACTGCGGCTGTCATCGTCATGGACCGGTCGACCGACATCGTGAAGGCGATCGCGCGGCTCTCGAAGTTCTACATGCACGAGAGCTGCGGCCAGTGCACGCCGTGCCGCGAGGGAACGGGTTGGATGTGGCGCGTGATGGAACGCATGGTGACCGGCAACGCCGAGATCGACGAGATCGATCTCCTGGAGCAGATCAGCTACCAGATCGAGGGGCACACGATCTGCGCGCTCGGCGATGCGGCGGCGTGGCCGGTGCAGGGCCTCATCCGTCATTTCCGCCCGGAGATGGAGCGGCGCATCCGCTGGCGCAAAGAGGGCGGCGCCGCCCAGGCGGCGGAGTGAGCATGCCGAACGCACGCACGCATCGTCCCCGCGGCGCCCCGCGCCATCTGGACAAGGCATAGGAAAGCCATGCCGAAGCTTAGGGTTGACGGGCACGACGTCGAGGTCCCACCGGGCACGACGATCCTCCAGGCGGCCGAGACCGTCGGGGTCGAGATCCCACGCTTTTGCTACCACGACAGGCTTCAGATCGCCGGCAATTGCCGGATGTGTCTCGTCGAGGTCGAGAAGTCGCCGAAGCCGGTGGCGTCCTGCGCGATGCCGGTCACGGAAGGCATGGTCGTCCACACGCGCTCGCCCTTGGCGACCAAGGCGCGGAACGGCGTGATGGAGTTCCTGCTGATTCATCACCCGCTCGACTGTCCGATCTGCGACCAGGGCGGGGAATGCGACCTGCAGGACCAGGCCATGGCCTATGGCTTCGACCGGGGCCGCTACCGCGAAGCCAAGCGCGCGGTCCGCGAGAAGAACATGGGCCCGCTGGTCAAGACCTTCATGACGCGCTGCATTCATTGCACGCGCTGCGTCCGGTTCGCGACCGAGATCGCGGGCGTCGAGGAGATCGGGGCCGTCCATCGCGGCGAGCACATGGAGATCACGACCTATCTCGAGCGCGCGATCAGCTCGGAGCTCTCGGGCAACGTGATCGACCTCTGTCCGGTGGGCGCGCTGACCTCGGGCCCCTACGCCTTCACCGCGCGGTCCTGGGAGCTCAAGAAGACCGAATCGATCGATGTCATGGACGCGGTCGGCAGCGCCATCCGCATCGATACGCGGGGCGCGGAAGTCATGCGCGTCCTGCCGCGCCTCAACGAAGCGGTCAACGAGGAATGGATCGCCGACAAGACGCGCTTTGCCTGCGATGGTCTCAGGCGCCAGCGGCTCGATCAGCCCTATGTCCGGACGGACGGCACGCTGCGCCCGGCCAGTTGGACGGAAGCCTTTGCCGCGATTCGCGAGCGGCTCGAGGGCCGGTCCGGCGCGCGCATGGCCGCGATCGCGGGCGATCTTGCGGATGCCGAGGCGATGTTCGCGCTCAAGGCGCTGATGACGGCGCTGGGATCGCCTCATCTCGACTGCCGGCAGGACGGCGCGCGTCTCGACCCGCGCGTGCGCGGCGCGTACCTCTTTAATACGACGATCGCGGGGATCGAAGGGGCCGATGCCTGCCTCCTCATCGGCACCAATCCGCGCCACGAAGCGCCCATCATCAACGCGCGCATGCGCAAGCGCTGGTTGCGCGGCGGCTTCAGCGTGGGCGCCATCGGGCGCGCGGTGGATCTCACCTATCGGAGCGCCTGGCTCGGCGAGGGGCCGCGCACGCTCGAGGAGATCGCGTCCGGCCGGCATGCCTTCGCTGCGACGCTCAAGGCCGCGAAGAACCCCATGCTCATCCTGGGGCAGGGGGCGCTCGCGCGCGCGGACGGCGCGCGCGTGCTCGGCCTCGCGCGGCGCATCGCCGAGGGAAGCGGCCTCGTGCGCGAGGGCTGGAACGGCTTCAACGTGCTTCACGCCGCGGCCTCGCGCGTGGGCGGGCTCGACCTCGGCTTCGTGCCCGCGGCCGGCGGCCGCGACGTCGCGGGAATCCTCGACGGCGCGGGCAAGGGCGAGATCGACGTCGTCTATCTCTTGGGCGCGGACGAGATCGACATGACGCGCCTCGGCCGGGCCTTCGTGATCTATCAGGGCCATCACGGCGACCGCGGGGCCCACCGCGCCGACGTCGTCCTGCCGGGTGCGGCCTACACGGAAAAAGACGCGACCTATGTGAACACGGAAGGCCGCCCCCAGCGCACCCGGCTCGCGGCATTCCCGCCGGGCGATGCGCGGGAGGACTGGACGATCCTGCGCGCGCTCTCGCAAGCGCTCCGCCACACGCTGCCCTTCGACACGCTCGAGCAATTGCGCGGGCGCATGGCGGAGGCAAGGCCGGTGTTCGCGGGCGTCGATGCGATCGGCGCCGCACCATGGGGTGCCTTCGGCGAGGACGGGCCGGTCGATTCCGCGCCGTTCGCCTATCCCATCGAGAATTATTACATGACCGACCCGGTCAGCCGCTGTTCGGAGACGATGGCGCGCTGCACGGCGGAAATTGGCGGGGCCCGAGGGGCGAAGACGGGAACCCATGGCTGAGTTCTGGAGCTTCTATCTCTGGCCGGCCGTCATCATCGTCGGCCAGATCCTTCTGATCGTCCTGCCGCTCATGGGCGCGATGGCGTATCTGACGCTGGCCGAGCGCAAGGTGCTGGCGGCGATGCAGATTCGCAAAGGCCCGAACGTGGTGGGGCCCTTCGGCCTCCTGCAGCCGATCGCGGACGGCGTCAAGCTCGTGTTCAAGGAAACCGTGATCCCGAGCGGCGCCAACCGCGTGATCTTCATCCTGGCCCCGATGATCACCTTCATCCTCTCGCTCGTCGCCTGGGCGGTGATCCCGTTCGACGTCGGCCTGGTTCTCGCCGATATCAATGTCGGCATCCTCTATCTCTTCGCCATCTCCTCCCTCGGCGTCTACGGCATCATCATGGCGGGATGGGCGAGCAACTCGAAATACGCGTTCCTCGGCGCGTTGCGTTCGGCGGCGCAGATGGTGTCCTACGAAGTCTCGATCGGCTTCGTGATGATCAGCGTCCTGTTGTGCGTGGGCTCGCTCAACCTCACCGACATCGTGCTGGCCCAGAAGGGCCTGTGGTTCTGCATTCCGCTGTTCCCGATGTTCGTGATCTTCTTCATCTCGGGGCTCGCGGAGACCAACCGCGCCCCCTTCGATCTGCCCGAGGCGGAGGCGGAGCTGGTGGCGGGGTACAACGTCGAATATTCCGCCATGGCGTTCGCCCTGTTCTTCCTCGGCGAATACATCAATATGATCCTCATGAGCGCTATGACCGCCGTGCTGTTCCTGGGCGGCTGGCTGCCGCCCCTCGACATCGCGCCGTTCAACTGGATTCCGGGCCCGATCTGGTTCGTGCTCAAGATCGCCGCCGTCCTGTTCGTGTTCTTGTGGGTTCGCGCGACGTTTCCGCGCTATCGCTACGATCAGCTGATGCGCCTGGGCTGGAAGGTGTTCCTGCCGGCCTCGCTGTTCTGGCTCGTGGCGACGGCAGGCGTGCTCGTCGCCTTCGGGTGGACGCCCGTGCCGGGAGGGCATTCATGAGCCTTGCGGCAACCGCCCCGCAGGATAGGGTGAGCGCGCCTGCCGCGCATGCGGCGAGGCGGAGGGAGGCGACATGGCAGTCCTAGACCGCGCCGCACGCTCGCTGTTCCTGGTCGAGCTCGTCTCCGGCATGGCGCTCACGCTGCGCTATTTCTTCAAGCCCAAGGTGACGATCAATTATCCCTACGAGAAGGGGCCGTTGAGCCCGCGCTTCCGGGGGGAGCATGCGCTCCGGCGCTATCCCAGCGGCGAGGAGCGTTGCATCGCGTGCAAGCTGTGCGAGGCGATCTGTCCGGCCCAGGCCATCACCATCGAGGCCGAGCCGCGCGACGACGGCAGCCGGCGCACCACGCGCTACGATATCGACATGACGAAGTGCATCTATTGCGGCCTCTGCCAGGAGGCATGTCCGGTCGATGCCATCGTCGAGGGGCCGAACTTCGAGTTCGCCGTCGAGACTCGCGAGGAGCTCCTGTACGACAAAGACAAGCTGCTCGCGAACGGCGACCGGTGGGAGGCGGAGATCGCCTCCAATCTCTCGGCCGACGCGCCGTATCGGTAAGAGGGCGCGACAGTGGGGGCAGCGATGCAGGGGGACGGACGGATGGCGGGGGCGGCATGATCATCTACGCCGTCGCGTTCTATCTTTTCGCGGCCGTGGCGATCGCCTCGGGCGTGATGGTGATTGCCGCGCGCAATCCCGTGCACTCCGTCTTGTTCCTGATCCTCGCGGTCTTCAACGCGGCGGCGCTGTTCGTGCTGATGGGCGCCGAATTCCTCGCGATGATCCTGGTCATCGTCTATGTCGGCGCGGTGGCGGTGCTGTTCCTGTTCGTGGTGATGATGCTCGACATCAACTTCGTCGAGTTGCGCAAGGGCGCGCTTCAGTATCTGCCGATCGGCGGGCTGGTCGGCCTGATTCTTCTAGCAGAACTGATTATGGTGGCCGGCGCCTGGACGTTTGCGCCCGAGGTCGGCGCCACCGCGTCCGATCGGTTCGTGGCATCGCCCGATGTCACCAACGCCCACGCGCTGGGGCGCGTTCTCTATACGAAATACGTCTATCTCTTCCAATCCGCGGGCCTGATCCTTCTGGTCGCGATGATCGGCGCGATCGTGCTGACCTTCCGCGCGCGCGAGGGCGTGCGCCGGCAGCGCGTCGGGGTGCAGCTCGCGCGGCGGGCCGAGGACTCGGTCGAGCTCCGCAAGGTCAAGAGCGGGGAGGGCGCCTGATGCTCGAGATCGGCCTGTCGCACTTTCTGACCGTCGCCGCGATCCTGTTCGCGCTCGGCATCTTCGGCATCTTTCTCAACCGCAAGAACGTCATCATCATCCTCATGTCGATCGAGCTCATGCTGCTTGCGGTCAACATCAATTTCGTCGCGTTCTCGACGTTTCTCGAGGACCTCGCGGGCCAGATCTTCGCCATGTTCGTCCTCGGCATCGCGGCCGCGGAGGCGGCGATCGGCCTCGCCATCATCGTCGTCTACTTCCGCAATCGCGGCTCGATCGCGGTCGAGGACGTCAACGTGATGAAAGGATAGGGACGGTGCGGCCCGTGACCAGCGCTGACGTATTCACCTCGTCCTTCGACACGCTCAGGACGAGGACGGCGAGGACTCCCTCATGCTGAGCCTGTCGAAGCATGGGGGCGTTCGATCCCCGCTCGGGCCGAGGTGTTCGCGGTGATCTATATCCTCTGCATCACGCTGCCGCTCCTGGGCGCCTTCATCGCCGGTTTCTTCGGCCGGCTGATCGGCGACCGCGCCGCCCAGCTCGTGACCTGCGGTGCCATGATCGCATCCGCCGTCCTGGCCGTTCCGATCTTCATCGACGTGGCCCTCGACGGCCAGGCGCAGACGATAGTGCTCTTCACCTGGTTCCAATCGGGCGCCTTCAAGGCGTCCTGGGCGCTCAAGTTCGACACGTTGAGCGCGGTGATGGTGCTGACGGTCTCGGTCGTCTCCTCCGCCATTCACGTCTACTCCGTCGGCTATATGGCGCATGACAAGTCGATCCCGCGCTTCATGGCCTATCTCAACCTGTTCACGTTCTTCATGCTGATGCTGGTGACGTCCGCCAACTTCATGCAGCTGTTCTTCGGCTGGGAGGGCGTGGGGCTCCTCTCCTACCTGTTGATCGGCTTCTGGTACGACCGCGCGAGCGCCAACGCGGCCGCGATCAAGGCGTTCCTCGTCAACCGGGTGGGTGATTTCGGCTTTGCCCTCGGCATCATGGGCACGTTCCTCCTGTTCGGCTCGGTCGACTTCGACACGGTGTTCGCGGGCGCGCCGGAGACCCGCGGCATGACGCTGCCGTTCCTCGGCTACGAGGCGGATGCGATGACGCTCATCTGCATCCTTCTCTTCATCGGCGCCATGGGAAAATCGGCGCAGATCATCCTCCACACCTGGCTGCCCGACGCGATGGAAGGACCGACGCCGGTCTCGGCGCTCATTCATGCCGCGACGATGGTGACGGCGGGCGTGTTCATGGTGTGTCGCCTCTCGCCGATGTTCGAATACGCGCCGGACGCGCTGGCGCTGGTCGCCGTCATCGGCGCCTCGACGGCGTTCTTCGCGGCGACGATCGGCCTCGTGCAGAACGACATCAAGCGCGTCATCGCCTATTCGACCTGCAGCCAGCTCGGCTACATGTTCTTCGCGGCGGGGGTCTCGGCCTATCCCGCCGCGATCTTCCATCTGATGACGCACGCCTACTTCAAGGCGCTCCTGTTCCTCGGCGCGGGCTCGATCATCCACGCCATGTCGGACGAGCAGGACATGCGCCGGATGGGCGGCATCTGGCGCAAGATCCCCTTCACCTACGCCGTCATGTGGATCGGCAGCCTGGCGCTCGCCGGCATTCCGTTCTTCGCCGGGTTCTACTCCAAGGACATCATCATCGAATCGGCGTGGGGTGCCGGCACCGCGCCCGGGCAGTATGCGCTCTGGCTCGGCATCGGCGCCGCGGTGATGACGGCATTCTATTCCTGGCGGCTTTTGTTCATGACCTTCCACGGCGCGCCGCGCGCCTCCGCCGAGACCATGGCCCATGTCCACGAATCCCCCAAGGTCATGATGATCCCGCTCGCGTTCCTGTCGCTGGGTGCCATCGGCGCGGGCTGGCTCGCGAATGACCTGTTCGTGGGCGAGCATCTCGATAATTTCTGGCGCGGCTCGATCCTGATCCTGCCGACCGATCCGGCGCTCCTGAACGCGCACCACGCGCCGCTCTGGCTCAAGATCGTGACGATCGCGGCGGCGCTCGCGGGGATCGCCGGCGCGGTCTATGCCTATGTGATGAATCCGGCGCTTCCCGGGCGCTTGGCGCGGGGCCTGCGCCCGCTTTATCTCTTCCTCTACAACAAATGGTATTTCGATCAACTCTACGATCGGCTGTTCGTCCGGCCGGCCAGTCTCATCGGGCGCGGGTTCTGGAAGGGTGGGGACGGCGCCGTCATCGACGGCGTCGGGCCCGACGGGCTTGCCGCCGCGACGGTCAATCTCGCGCGCAGGGCGGGCAGGCTCCAAAGCGGCTACGTCTATCATTACGCCTTCGCCATGTTGATCGGCGTCGTCGCGCTGATCACGTGGTATCTCCTCACCGGACGGATGTGAGGGCGGCATGAACGGCTGGCCGATCCTGAGCGTCGTCACCTTCCTGCCCTTGGTGGGCGCGATCTTCATCCTGTTCATTCGGGGCACGCCCGAGGTCGTGGCGGCGAATGCGCGGCATGTCGCGCTGTGGACGTCGCTCGTGACGTTCGCGGTCTCGCTTCTGCTGTGGACCGAGTTCGACCCGGCGGCGGACGGCTTCCAGTTCGAGGAGACGGCGCGCTGGCTGCCCGATTTCAACATCGCCTATCACATGGGGGTCGACGGCATCTCCATGCCGTTCGTGCTTCTCTCGACGCTTCTCGTGCCGATCTGCGTCTTGGCGAGCTGGAATGCGGTCACGCACCGCGTGCGCGAATACATGATCGCGTTCCTCGTCATGGAAACCATGATGATCGGCGCGTTTTCCGCGCTCGACATCATCCTCTTCTACATGTTCTTCGAGGGAACGCTGATCCCGATGTTCCTCATCATCGGGGTGTGGGGCGGGGCGCGCCGGGTCTATTCGGCGTTCAAGTTCTTCCTCTTTACCCTCACGGGCTCGGTCCTGATGCTGCTCGCGATCCTCTTCATGTATTTCGCGGCGGGCACGACGGACATGCCGGCCTTGATGCAGTACGGCTTCGACCCGGCCTGGCAGTCATGGCTGTGGCTTGCCTTCTTCGCCTCCTTCGCCGTGAAGGTGCCGATGTGGCCGCTGCACACCTGGCTGCCGGACGCGCATGTCGAGGCGCCGACGGCGGGCTCGGTGCTTCTCGCCGGCGTGCTCTTGAAGTTCGGCGGCTATGGGTTCCTGCGCTTCTCCGTGCCGATGTTCCCGGACGCCAGCGCCTTGTTCGCGCCGCTCGTGTTCACCTTGAGCGTCATCGCCGTCATCTACACCTCGCTCGTGGCGCTCGTCCAGGAGGACATGAAGAAGCTGATCGCCTATTCCTCCGTCGCGCATATGGGGCTGGTGACGATCGGCATTTTCACGCTCAACGCCCAGGCGATTCAGGGGGCGATGATCCAGATGCTCTCGCACGGCGTGGTCTCGGCGGCGCTCTTCCTCGTCGTCGGCGTCGTCTACGACCGCATTCACAGCCGCGAGATCGTGCGCTACGGCGGCCTTGTCCACCGCATGCCCCGCTATGCGCTCGTCTTCATGGTGTTCACGCTGGCCTCGGTCGGTCTACCGGGCACGAGCGGGTTCATCGGGGAGTTTCTCGTCCTCGTCGGCGTCTTCCAGGTCAACACCTGGGTCGCTTCCCTCGCGGCGACGGGCATGGTTCTCGGCGCGGCCTATATGTTGTGGCTGTACCGGCGGGTCATTTTCGGCCCGCTCCTGCGCGGCGACCTCAAGCAGATCGCGGACCTCTCGCCGCGCGAGATGGCGGTGTTCGCGCCGCTCGTCGTCATCGTCCTGTGGATGGGCGTCTATCCCACCTCGTTCATCCGGGTGATGGACGTGTCGGTCTCGAATCTGATCGCCAACTACGAGAGCTCCCGGGCGGCGAAGCTGCCGGGCGACCTCGTGGCCTCGGAGCCGCAGGTCCGCGATGCGGGCGCCGAGTCCGCGCGGTTTGGCATTGTCGCGTGGCGGTGACGGGGCGCGCATGACCGAATTCGATCTGTCCACGCTGTCGCCCGTCCTGCCGGAGCTGTTCCTCGCTTGCACCGGGATGGCGCTGTTGATGGTCGGCGTCTTTCGCGGCGACCGCTCCGCGGGCTGGCTGTCGTGGATCGTCGTCGCCGCCTTCGCGGTGGCGGCGTGGCTGTCGGGCTACGTGACCGACGGGATCACGGTCGCCTTCGACGGCCTCTTCATCACCGACCCGTTTTCGCTGTTCACCAAGCGCCTCACGCTGCTCGGCGCGGGCGCGGCACTCCTCATGTCGATCGATTTCAACCAGCGCGAGGGCATCGCGCGCTTCGAATTCCCGGTCCTGTTCCTGTTCGCGACGCTCGGCATGATGATGATGATCTCGGCCGGCGATTTCCTCTCGCTCTACGTCGGGCTCGAGCTTCAAAGCCTCTGTCTCTACGTCGTCGCGGCCTATCACCGCGACAACATCCGCTCGACGGAGGCCGGCCTCAAATACTTCGTCCTGGGGGCCTTGTCCTCGGGCATGCTTCTATATGGCATTTCGCTCATCTATGGCTTCGTGGGCACGACGCGCTTCGAGGTGATCAGCGGGCTCTTCGCGGAGAGCGTCCGCACCTCGCTGGGCCTCACGGTCGGCCTCGTGTTCGTGGCGGCGGGACTCGCGTTCAAGATCGCGGCCGTGCCGTTCCACATGTGGACGCCCGACGTCTATGAGGGCGCGCCGACGCCGGTGACCGCGTTTTTCGCGGCGGCGCCCAAGGTCGCGGCGATGGCGCTTTTCACGCGCGTGCTGATCAGCCCGTTCGCCGAGATGATCGGACAGTGGCAGCAGATCATCATCGTTCTCTCGATCGCGTCCATGGCGCTCGGCGCCTTCGCCGCGATCAACCAGACGAACATCAAGAGGCTGATGGCCTACAGCTCGATCGGCCATGTCGGCTACGCGCTGGTCGGCCTCGCCGCGGGCAACGAGAGCGGCGTGCGCGGCATGCTCATCTATCTCTCGATTTACGTCGCGATGGGCATCGGCACCTTCGCCTGCATCCTGTGCATGCGCCGGCAAGGCCGGATGGTGGAGGGGATCGGCGATCTCGCCGGCCTTGCGCAGACGCAGCCGATGCTCGCCCTCGCCCTCGCGATCTTCATGTTCTCCATGGCCGGCATCCCGCCGCTCGCGGGCTTCTTCGGCAAGCTCTACGTCTTCCTCGCGGCGATCGAGCAGGGCCTTTACGTGTTGGCCGTGATCGGCGTGCTCACCAGTGTCGTCGCGGCCTTCTACTACCTGCGGATCGTCAAGGTGATGTATTTCGACGCGCCGGCCGGGGCCTTCGATCGGCCCGTCGGGCGCGTCATGAACCTCGTGCTGGCGGGCACGGGGCTCTTCACGCTGTTCTTGTTCGCCTATCCCGGGCCGCTTCTGTCCGGGGCCGAAATCGCGGCCGCCGCCTTGTTCATTGAATGACCGCGCCGAGCGGGTATCGCCTCGTCGCGTATGAGGAGATCGACAGCACCAACACCGAGGCCGCGCGGCTCGCGGCGGCGGGGGCCGGGGACGGCACGATCGTCTGGGCGCGGACCCAGCGCGCGGGGCGCGGGCGGCGCGGGCGCGCCTGGGCCTCACCGCCGGGCAATCTCTATTGCTCGATCCTGCTGCGGCCGGATTGCCGGGCGCGCGAGGCGTTGCAGCTCGGATTTGCGGCTGCGCTCGCGGCCGCCGAGGCGATCGGCCGTGCGGCAGGGGGAGCGGGCGTGTCGCTCAAATGGCCCAACGACGTCCTCCTCAACGGCCGCAAGGTCGCGGGCTGCCTCCTCGAGTCGCAGGCGAGCGCGGGCGACCGCCTGGCCTGGCTCGTGATCGGGCTCGGCATCAATGTCGTGAGCTTTCCCGCGGACGTCGAATTTCCCGCGACGAGTCTCGCGGCGGAAGGTGCCGTCGCGCTCGCGGTCGAGGCGATCCGCGATTCCTATCTGGCGGCCTTCGCGCGCCGTCGCTGGCAGTGGCGCCACGAGGGCTTCGCGCCGCTGCGCGCGGCATGGCTTGGCATGGCGGTCGGTCTCGGCAAGGATATCCGCGTGCGGCTTGAACGCGAGACCCTGGCCGGGCGGTTCTCCGCCCTCGATGCGGATGGCGGCCTCGTGCTGGCGCTCTCGGACGGCTCCCAGCGCGTCGTCACCGCCGGCGACGTTTTTTCGAGCGCGGCCTGAGATGCTGCTGGCCATCGATTCCGGAAACACCAACACGGTCTTCGCCGTCTTCGACGGAGAAGACAGGCGCGGCCAGTGGCGCGCCTCGACCAATCCCAGCCGCACCGCCGACGAATACGCGGTGTGGCTGACGCAATTGATGGGCCTCACCGGGCTCACGCGCGCCGACATCCACGCGACCATCATCGCGAACGTCGTGCCCGCGACGGCCTATGCCCTCAAGACGTTGTGCGAGCGTTACTTCGGCGCGACCCCCATGATCGTCGGCGATGACGGTGTCGATCTCGGCATCGGCGTCCTCGTGCCGAATCCGAGCGAAGTCGGCGCCGATCGCCTCGTGAATGCGGTCGCGGCGAACCGGCGTTACCCCGGGCAGGACAAGATCGTCGTCGATTTCGGCACGGCGACGACCTTCGATGTCGTCGATGCCGGCGGCAATTACGCGGGCGGGGTCATCGCACCAGGCGTCAATTTGTCGCTCGAGGCGCTTTACATGGCGGCCGCGAAATTGCCGGGCATCAACATCCGCCGCCCGCCCACCGTCATCGGCACCTCGACCGTGCCCGCGATGCAATCGGGGGTCTATTGGGGCTATGTCGGATTGATCGAGGGGCTGGTCGAGCGCATGCGCCGCGAACTCGGCCGGCCGGCCTTCGTCGTCGCGACGGGCGGGCTCGCGGCTCTTTTCGCCGACGCCACGCGCGTCATCGACCGGGTCGATCCCGACCTCACGATCTACGGCCTGCTCGACATCTACGAACGGAACAAGCGCGCATGACGTCGAGGCGCGCTCCGCGCGACGCCGATGCGCTTTACTTCCTGCCGCTCGGCGGGTCGGGCGAGATCGGCATGAATCTCAACCTCTATCTCCATGCCGGCAAGTGGCTGATGGTGGATCTCGGCATCTCCTTCGGCGACGATTCGACACCCGGCATCGACGTGATCATGCCCGATCCCGCCTTCATCGTTGAGCGCAAGCGCGACCTCGTCGGCCTCGTCCTGACCCATGCGCATGAGGACCATCTGGGCGCGGTGCCCTATCTCTGGGCGCGGCTTGGCTGTCCCGTCTACGCGACGCCGTTCACCGCCGCGGTGCTGCGCCGCAAGCTCGCTGAGATGGAGCGCGAGGGCTCGGTCCCGATCCATGAGATCCCGCTCGGCGGCAAAGTCTCGATCGGCCCGTTCGAGATCGAGCTGGTGACGCTTACGCACTCGATCCCGGAGCCGAACGGCGTCGTGATCCGCACGCCGGCCGGCACCGTGTTCCACACCGGCGATTGGAAGATCGATCCCGATCCGCTGATCGGCTCGACGACCGACGAGACGGCGCTACGTGCGTTGGGCGACGGCGGCACGCTGGCGCTCGTCTGCGATTCGACGAACGCCCTCGTGCCCGGACGGTCGCGCTCGGAGGGCGAGCTTCGCGTCAGCCTGAACGAGGTCGTGGCCAAATGCCGCAACCGCGTGGCGATCGGGTGCTTCTCGAGCAACATCGCGCGCCTCGAGACCATCGCCACCGTCGCGGCGGCGCACGGCCGGCAGGCGGCGCTCGTGGGCCGCTCGCTCTGGCGGATGTACGAATCGGCGCTCGATTCCGGCTATCTCAAGGGCGTGCAGTTCCTGAGCGAGGCGGAGGCGGCCTTCCTGCCGAGGGACAAGGTCTTGCTTGCCTGCACGGGAAGCCAGGGCGAGGCGCGCTCGGCCCTCGTCCGGATCGCGGCAGCGGATCATCCGCATATCGAACTCGAATCGGGCGACACGGTCGTGTTCTCCTCGCGCCTCATTCCGGGAAACGAGAAGTCGATCTACCGCCTGCAGAATCGTCTCGTCGAGCGGGGAATCGAGGTCATCACCGACAACGATCACTTCGTCCATGTCTCCGGCCACCCCTGCCAGGGCGAGCTTACCGACATGTATCAATGGGTGCGCCCGCGCATCGCGATTCCCGTTCATGGCGAGATGCGGCACATGCGGGCGCATGCCGCACTCGCCCGCACGTGCCAGGTCGCGGAGACGATCGTGCCGCACAACGGTACCCTCATCCGCCTGGCGCCGGGGAAGGCAGAGATCGTGGAGGAGGTGCATGCGGGACGCCTGGCGCTCGACGGCGCGCTGCTCGTGCCGGTCGAGGACGATGCGTTCCGCAACCGCAACCGCATGCTGTGGAACGGGGCCGTCGTCGCCACGGTGGTGCTGGGCCCGGACGGGCGCCTGTCCGGTCCGCCGCAGCTCTCGCTTCAGGGCCTCTTCGAGGGCGAGGGGCAGGAGGACGTGCTCGACGACATCGGCGAGGCCATCCGCAAGGCGATCGACGAGATGCCGGCGCGCAATCGCTGGGACGACGACGTCGTGCGCGAGGCCGCGCGCCGCGCCGTGCGCCGCGCGATCATGGCGGCCTACGGGAAGAAACCGCCGGCCGACGTGCATCTCGTCCGCTTGTAGGGGCGATGCCGGCCTGCCATTCTTGTCCGAACGAGGGGTCATGATCGGCAAGCTCAATCACGTCGCGATCGCCGTCGCAGATCTCGCGAAGGCCAGCGTACTTTACCGCGAGGTGCTGGGTGCGAAGGTCTCCGCACCCGTGGCGATGCCGGAGCACGGCGTCACGACGGTGTTCGTCGAGCTGCCCAACGCGAAGATCGAGCTGCTTCATCCCTTGGGGGAGGGCTCGCCCATCGCCAAATTCCTCGAGCGCAATCCGGACGGCGGCATGCATCATTTGTGTTATGAGGTCGCGGATATCCGCGCCGCGCGCGACCGCTTGAAGGCCGAGGGCTTGCGCGTGCTCGGCGACGGCGAGCCGCGCATCGGCGCGCACGGCAAGCCCGTGCTGTTCCTCCATCCCAAGGATTTCGCCGGCACGCTCGTCGAGATCGAACAGGTTTAGAGGCAAATGTCTTGCGGGTTGACTATACAAGTCGACGGAATGGTTGCGTGGCCTCATGCGTCGACAAGCTCAGCATGAGGATCCTTACTTCACTGCCCTCATCCTGAGCCTGTCGAAGGATGGGGGCCGACGGCGGGAAAAAGTGGAAGGCGACCGATGGATTTGTTCGGCGGCATCACGGTCTATGTGATCATCTGGTGGCTGGTCCTGTTCACGGTCCTCCCCTGGGGCGTGCGCGTTCCCGACCAGCCCGAGGCGGGCCATGCTTCGAGCGCGCCGGCCCGCCCGCGGATTCTTCTTAAATTCGCGGTGACCACGGTGATCGCGACCGCGCTGTGGTTCGTCGCAAACTGGATCATCGGCTCAGGCATGATCTCGTTCCGCGAGGGGCCGTGACATGGCGGCCGGGCCGATCGCCAAATCATACTGTACGCTGGCGCCGGGCCATCCGGTCCACGGGCCCTACCACGACCGAGAATACGGCTTCCCCGTCAGCGACGAATCCGCGTTGTTCGAGCGCCTGGCGCTCGAGATCAACCAGGCGGGCCTCTCATGGGTGACGGTCCTGCAGAAGCGCGCGGCGTTCCGCGCGGCCTTCAAGGGGTTCGACGTCGACACCGTGGCCGCGTTCGGCACGCGCGACGTGAACCGTCTCCTCAAGGACGCAGGCATCATCCGCAACCGCCTCAAGATCGAATCCGTCATCGAGAACGCCCAGCGCGTTCAGGGCTTTCGCGAGACGTATGGCTCGTTCGCTGAGTGGATCGCGTCCCACCATCCGCTGGCGAAGGCGGAGTGGGTGAAGCTCTTCCGCACGAATTTCCGTTTCATGGGCGGGGAGATCGTGGGCGAGTTCCTGATGAGCATCGGCTATCTCCCCGGCGCGCATGG
>JBGPGW010000036.1:0-18058 GCA_041484095.1 Alphaproteobacteria bacterium
CGTTCGCGAGGCCTATGGCATGGCCTTGCTCGAGGCGCAGGCAGCGGGATGTCCTGTCATCGCCGGCCATTACGGCGGCGTGCCCGACATCGTCGTCGACGGCGTCACGGGACAGATCGTGGCGCCCGAGGACGATTTGGCCTTCGCAAATGCCGTCCGTCTTCTCCTCGCCGATCCCGGGCGAAGAGCATCGATGGGACGCGATGCGGCGCGGCATGTCGCCACTCATCACGATTTGGGTTCGGCGTCGGTCCGGCTCGATCACGTTCTTGCGCGCGCGGCGGGCCGATGACCGAAATCGTCCTCATCCGCCATGGGCCAACGGAGTGGAATGCGGCGGGACGCGTTCAAGGCCGTGCCGACGTGCCGCTTTCGGCGGCGGGGCGCGCACGCGTCCAACAATGGCGCGTTCCCGACGAGCTCTGCGGCCACGACTGGGTATCGAGCCCGCTGATGCGCGCCCGGGAGACCGCCGCGCTGCTGGGCGCGGATGGACCCGTACTCGAGCCGCGCCTGGCCGAAATGTGTTGGGGCGCGTGGGAGGGAGAGACGCTCGACGCCCTCCGCATCGAGTACGGTGCCGCGCTGATCGAGAACGAGTCGCGCGGCCTCGACTTTCGGGCGCCCGGCGGCGAGAGCCCGCGCGAAGTTGGCGCACGCGTGTCGGCGTGGTTCTCGGAACGTGCGCGACAGTCCCGGCCGACCATTGCCGTCACACACAAGGGCGTCGTGCGCGCGACATTGGCGCTTGCAACGGGCTGGGACATGACGGGTAAAGCGCCCGTGTCACTCGATTGGGATAGTTGCCATGTCTTCGAGATCGATCAATCCGGGGTGCCGCGCGTCTTGCGCCTTAACATCAGTCTCGTTGTAGTTTGAAGGTGATGCGCCTATCGATCCTCATCTATGTCCAGCATCTTCTCGGCACGGGACACATGCGCCGGGCAGCGCTCATCGCGCGCGCGTTGGACGAGGCCGGGTTCACGGTCCATTTGGCCTCCGGCGGCCGGCCCGTCCAAGACCTCGCGCTCGGCGGCGTCCGGCTTCACCAGCTTTCACCAATCGCCGCGGCCGATGAAAGTTTTCGTGTCCTGATCGACGAACAAGGCCGAGCGATCGACGATACCCTTCGCAGCGCGCGGCGCGAACAGCTTCTGACTCTATTCGAGCAGTGTCGCCCTGCGGCGGTCGTCCTCGAGATGTTTCCGTTCGGACGCCGGCAAATGGCGTTTGAGATCGGGCCGCTCCTGGATCGCGCCCGCTCATGCCGGCCCCGACCCCTTCTCGTGTCTTCCGTTCGCGATATCGTTCAGGCCCGTGCGCCGAAGGTCATGGCGGAGATGGCGGAGGCCGCGCGCGTGTTCGACCACATCCTGATCCATGGCGATCCCGCCCTGGTCGATCTCGGGGCCAGCTTCCCCTTGGCCTCGACCATGGCGGAGAAACTCCACTACACCGGCTATGTCATCTCCGCGCCGGTTCCTCGAGGCGGGCCGGGCGATCCGGGCTGGGACGAGGTGATCGTCTCCGCCGGTGGCGGTGCCGTCGGTCACGCGTTGCTCGATACGGCGCTCCGCGCTCGAACTCTCACGACGCTGCACGCGGCGCAATGGCGGCTCCTTGCGGGACCGAATCTCAACGAAAGGGACTTCCAGTCGCTCCAGCGCACGGCCTCGCCGGGAACGGTCGTGGAACGCGCACGCCCGGATTTCAGCCGCCTCCTCGCAAACTGCCGGCTATCGGTCTCGCAGGCGGGCTATAACACCATCATGGAAGTCGTAGCGGCGCGCGTGCCGGCCGTGGTTGTGCCCTATGAGGGGCAAGGGCAGACCGAGCAGATCCTTCGAGCCGAGATGTTGGCCCGTCGCGGCCTCGCTGAAACGGTCGCGGAGTCCGATCTCAATCCGGAGCGCTTGGCGCTCGCGATCGACCGAGCCGCCTCCCGGCACGCGCCACCCGATCACGACATCAGGCGGGATGGCGCGGCTGAAAGCGCGCGGTTGCTTGTGCGTTGGCTCAGAAGCGATCGATCACCGCACGCTCGACGAATGCCATGAGTTCATGGGACGCGCTCGAACGGGAGCTCGACCAGTGGGCCATGTCGGGCCGCACCGCCACGATGTGGTGGCGCGACGACGACGCAACGGCATCGAGCGACGCGCTCATTCAGGCGTTGACGCTTGCCGATACATTCGGCGTATCGGTCGCGCTTGCCGTCATTCCGGCGCGGCTCGACCCGACGCTTGCGCCCCTCATCGCGCGACATCCGCGCGCGGTGGTCATGCAGCACGGTTATGCCCACGACAATCACGCCCGCGCCGGCGACAAGAAAATCGAGCTCGGCCCGCAACGCCCGTTCATGCATAGCTTGGCCGACCTCGCGACCGGCTGGCAGCGCCTCGAGCGTGCAATGGGGCCGCGGGCGATTGCGGTTTTGGTGCCGCCGTGGAACCGGATCGCGCCGGGCCTCGTGCCCATGCTTCCCGAGGTCGGGTTTCGTGGCCTCTCCATGTTTGGGCCGCGGCGACGCGGGCCGGCAGTCGGGCGGTTACACCAGGCAAACGCCCACGTCGACATCATCGAATGGCGCCGAAGCCGGGCCTTCGTCGGGCATGCGGCCGCCCTCATGCAAGTCATTGCGCATCTCGAGGCACGCAGAAGCGGCCTGGCCGATTCGGCGGAGGTGACGGGTCTCATGACTCATCACGCCGGTCACGATGCCGAGTGCTGGCGATTCGTGGAAGCCTTGCTTACGCGAACGCGGAATCATGCCGCCGTGCGGTGGCTCGCCGCCACAGAAGTCTTTGAATCCACCGGCGGTACCGGGGCGGATCCCCATGGTTCGCGCGGTGATTGACACCTATCGGTATGCCAGGCGAGGTCTGCGCACGGACTTGCTTCGCGCATGTGCGGGGCTGGTTCTCACTCTGGCTCCGCTGGCCGTCGCCCATGACAGCCAGGTCGCTGAAATCATCCTTGGCGGCCTCGCCGGACTGTTCATGGTGTTCGCCCTGCGGACAGGGCTGCGTTACCTGACCCTAGTCGAGGTCACGGGCGACGGGATAAGCTGGGCGCCCGTCGGCGCGCGATCCCTGCGCGTTCCAGGGCTTCGGCCGGTCCGGCTTTCATGGGGGGACATTGACAAAGTGAGTCTGCGGTTCTTTTCGACAAAGCGCGATCGAAGCGAGGGATGGATGGAGCTGAGTCTGAGCGCGGGTCGGCGGGGCGTGGCGCTCGATTCGACTCTGGACGGCTTTCGGGCGATTGCGGCGCGGTGCGCGCAGGCTGCCGCGGAAAACAATATTCGTTTGTCGTCGTCCACCGTTGAGAATTTCCGCTCACTCGGCGTCGCAACCATGAATGAGCGTTATTGATGGACGACCTGCTGCAGGTTCGCGACCTCAAGATCGAGTTCGACGTGGCCGGTGGCGTCGTACCTGCGGTGCGCGGCGTGTCATTCCGCGTCCGGCCCGCCTCGACCGTCGCCCTTGTCGGGGAATCCGGCTCCGGCAAGTCTGTCGTCGCGCAAGCGATCATGGGCATTCTTCCCAAGGCCGGGCGCATCGCCGGCGGTCAGATTCTTTTCGCCGACCCCGATCGAAGCGAAACCGTGACCGACATCGCCGCGCTTGGTCAGGACAGCGCGGAGATTCGCCGTATCCGCGGCGGGCGCATTTCGATCATCTTCCAGGAACCCATGACCTCGCTCTCCCCGCTTCATACCATCGGGGATCAGATCAGCGAGGCGCTTCATCTGCATCGCAATGTCGATCGGGCAACGGGAAAAGAGTTGACGATCGACATGCTGCGCCTCGTCGGCTTTCCCGACCCGGCACGCGCCTATCGCAACTATTCCTTTGAGTTGAGCGGCGGACTGCGCCAGCGCGCCATGATCGCGATGGCGCTCATTTGCCGGCCGGCGCTGCTCATCGCCGACGAGCCCACGACGGCGCTCGACGTCACGATCCAGGCCCAAATTCTCAAGCTTCTTCATGATCTCCAGCGCGAGCTGGGCATGGCGGTGCTGATCATCACGCATGACCTGGGTGTCGTCGCGAACGTCGCCGAAGAGGTCGTGGTGATGTTCCGCGGTGAAGTGATGGAGTCAGGGTCCGCGGCGGACATCTTTCGCGATGCCCAGCACCCCTATCTCAAGGCGCTCTTCCGCGCGGTCCCCCACTTCGACATGAAACCCGGAGAGCGTCTCATGCCTCTTCGCGCGATCCAACACGAGACGGGTCGCCTTCTCGGGACGATCAAGCCGCCACACGCGGTCGCCACGGCCGCGGACCCGATACTGGCGGTCAGCCATGTCACGAAGCGGTTCAAAGTCCGCAACGGCGGCTTTCTCGCAAGCGAAGCGGCGAGTGACATCTTGGCCGTTGACGATGTCAGCTTCGCCGTCGCCCGCGGCGAATGCCTCGGTCTCGTCGGCGAAAGCGGATGCGGGAAGACAACGCTGTCGAAGTTGATCATGCGGGCTCTCACGCCCGATTCTGGAACCATTGCCTTCAACGACGGCAAACAGACGATCGACGTCCTGGCGCTCAAGGGCCGGGAGCTCGTCGAGTTTCGAAAGCGTCTTCAGTTTATTTTCCAAGACCCGTTCAGCTCTCTCAATCCACGCATGACGGTCTTCGACATCATTGCCGAACCGCTGGCGATCCATGAGGTGGGCGATGCTGACTATCGCGCGGAGATGGTGAAGGAGTTGCTGCGCGTCGTCGGTCTGGATGTGCGCCACCTCAATCGCTATCCGCACAGTTTCTCGGGCGGGCAACGACAACGCATCGGCATTGCGCGGGCGCTGGCTCTCAAGCCCGAAATGCTCATTTGCGACGAACCCGTGTCGGCGCTCGACGTCTCGATCCAAGCGCAGATCCTGAATCTCTTGAAGGACCTCCAGGCCGATCTGGGACTGACGTATCTGTTTATTTCCCACAATTTGGCGGTGGTCGACTACTTGGCGGCGCGAATCGCCGTGATGTGCAAAGGGCGCCTGGTGGAATTGGCGCCGCGCGAGCTTTTGTTCCGCAATCCGACCCATCCCTATACGAAAGCACTCCTCGCGGCCGTTCCCTATCCGGACCTCGGCCGGCGTCTTGATCTGTCGGCCCTGATGGAAGGACGTGCCTCCGATCCGGGGGCATGGCCATCTCCGTTCACGATCGATCAGTCGGCACAACCGATGCTGATCGATCTCGGCGACGGTCACTTCGTGCGGGCCGATTCGCGGGCCGATCGGCGGGAGTTGCGGCGATGAGGCCGTTCTTGTTCGTTCTGGCTGTCATCGCAGCGTTGCTCACGCCCGCGGAGCGCCGCCTCGCCTGGGCCTATATCGATTCGCCAGCGTTGGCCCCGCTCGTCGCCGGCGGCGAGCTGCCGCCCATCGAGAAGCGATTGCCGGAGCCACCGCTCGTCAGCACATTCGACGGGACCGACCGCACGCCCGGGGTCCATGGCGGAACGTTGCGAATGCTGATGGGATCTTCAAAAGACACCCGGCAGATGGTGGTCTACGGCTACGCCAGGCTCGTGATATGGACCCCCAATTACGTTCTCGTGCCGGATCTTCTCCAATCGATCGACAATGTCGGCGATCGGATATTCACCCTCCACCTGCGGAAGGGCCATCGGTGGTCCGACGGGCATCCGTTCACCGCGGAGGATTTTCGTTATTTCTGGGACGACATCGTCAACAACAAGGACCTCTCTCCGTTCGGCCCGCCGACGCAGCTGCTCGTCGAGGGTGAGCGCCCAACCTTCAAGGTCCTTAACGATACGACGGTCCGCTATTCCTGGACGAAACCGAATCCGTTCTTCCTGCCGGCGCTGGCCGCGACAACGCCGCTCTATATTTATCGCCCGGCCCACTACCTCAAGAAGTTCCACGCGAAGTACGCGGACCCCGCGACGCTCGAGAAGCTGGTCAAGGCGGACGGGCAACAAAATTGGGCGGCGCTTCATCACAAGCTCGACCACCAGTACCGGAACGACAACCCGGACCTGCCGACGCTCGACCCCTGGGTTCTCAAGACGAAGCCGCCATCGGAACGCTTTGTCTTCGCGCGCAATCCCTATTATCACCGCGTGGACGAGGCCGGCCGGCAGCTGCCTTATATCGACGACGTCGTCCTCAGCGTCGCGGACGGCAAGATCATTCCGGCCAAGACCGGGGCTGGCGAATCCGATCTCCAGGCGCGTTACATTCGCTTCGACAACTACACCTTCCTCAAGGAAAGCGAGAAGCGGGCCGATCAGAAGGTCTATCTTTGGCGAACGGCGAAGGGCTCCCACTTCGCTCTATTCCCGAACCTCAACGTCAACGATCCGGTCTGGCGCGAGCTGATGCGCGATGTCCGGTTCCGCCGCGCCCTGTCGCTTGCCATCAATCGGCACGAGATCAATCAAGTCGTTTACTTCGGGCTTGCCATCGAGGGCAGCAACACCGTGCTCCCTCAGAGCCCCCTGTTCCGCCCCGAATACCAAAGCGCGTGGACGCAATTCGATCTCAAGCAAGCCAATGACCTTCTCGACGAACTCGGCCTCACCAAACGCAACAGTCGCGGGGTTCGTCTTCTGCCCGACGGGCGACCCCTCGAAGTCATCGTGGAGACCGCGGGCGAAAGTTCGGAGCAAGTCGATTGCCTCGAACTCATCCGCGACAGCTGGATCAAAGCGGGGGTCAAGTTGTACATCAAGCCGTCGCAACGCGAGGTCTTTCGCAATCGAATCTTCTCCGGCGACACGATGATGTCGGTCTGGAGCGGGCTCGAAAATGGCCTCGCCACAGCGGACCAAAGCCCGGAGGAACTCGCGCCGACAAGCCAACAGCAGTTGCAATGGCCGAAATGGGGCCAGTATTTCGAGTCAGGCGGCAAGACCGGAGAGCCTGCCGAAATGCCCGCCGCCCAGGAGCTGCTCCGGTTGAATGATGCGTGGAGGCGAGAAAGTAACGTCGTGGCCCGGACGAACATATGGGCAAAGATGCTCTCCGCCTTCGCGGAACAGGTTTTCTCCATCGGCGTGATCAGCGGCACCCTGCAGCCCGTCGTTGTTTCGACGCGCCTGCGGAATGTCCCGCCGGAGGGTATCTACAACTGGGAGCCGGGCGCGCATTTCGGCATCTATCGCCCCGACCATTTCTGGCTCGATCAGGGCCGCAAGCCGCAAGCGATGAAATAGGATCGAATCGTGCTGCGTTACCTCGCCCATCGCATTCTCGTCATGATCCCGACATTGGTCGCGATCAGCTTCATCGTCTTCGTCATCATCCAGCTTCCGCCGGGCGATTATCTCGAAAGCTACATCGCCGAGCTTCAGTCCCGCGGCGAAGGCGTCGACTTCGACAAGATCGCGTTTCTTCGCGAAACCTATGGCCTCGACCAGCCATTTCTCGTTCAATATTTTTTCTGGTTCGTGGGCTTGATCCAGGGCGATCTCGGTTACTCCTTCGAATTCAACCAACCCGTTGCCGCCGTGGTCGGCGACCGGCTGTGGCTGACGGCCGTCGTGTCGCTAGCGACGATCATCTTTACCTGGTTCGTGTCCTTTCCCATCGGCATCTATTCCGCGACACACCAGTACAGCTGGGGCGACCACGGCCTGACATTCATCGGGTTTCTCGGCCTCGCGACGCCGAACTTCCTGTTGGCGCTCGTGCTTTTGTATTTTGCGAACGTCTGGTTCGGCACGTCGATCGGGGGCCTGATGGGCGAACAGTATATCGATGCGCCCTGGACGTGGAACAAGATGGGATCGGTACTCGCCCACCTGTGGATCCCCGTCATCGTGATCGGCACGTCGGGAACGGCGGGAATGATCCGGCGCCTCAGGGCCAATTTACTGGATGAACTTCAGAAGCAGTACGTGGTGACGGGCCGCGCGAAAGGCCTGTCGCCCTTTAAATTGCTGGTGAAATACCCCCTTCGAATGTCGCTCAACCCGTTCATCGCGGACATCGGCGCGCTTCTGCCGGAAATCATATCGGGTGCCGCGATCGTTTCCGTCGTCCTCTCACTGCCGACGACCGGGCCCATGTTGCTGGACGCGCTCCGCAGCCAAGACATGTATCTGGCGGGCTCGTTCCTCATGTTCATGGCCATGCTCACCGTCATCGGCGTATTGATCTCCGATCTCCTGCTGGCGGTCCTGGATCCGCGGATTCGTCTCGGCGGCGGGGCCGTGAAATGACGCCGAGCGAAACGCCCAAGACCGCCGCGCTCGAACACTTCGTTGCGACGGGCCCGTTCGATCCCTATGAGGTGGATGCTCTCAGCCCGGGGCAGGAACGCTACTACATGGCCTCTCAATGGCGGCTCATGTGGTGGAAGTTCCGCCGCCATCGGATCGCCGTCATTTCGGCCGCGATTCTCGGGGCGCTGTATTTCTCGATTCTCGTCAGCGAGGTGATCGCGCCCTACAACCTTCACAGTCGGTTCACCGACTTTCTGTTCTCCCCGCCGCAGCCGGTTCATTTCATCCATGAGGGGCGATTCGTCGGACCCTTCGTGTATCGGCTGGAACAGCATCGCAACATGGAGGTGCTGAAGTGGGAGTATAGCGAGGACAAAAGCGAGCCGCTTCCCCTGCGGTTCTTCTGTCTCGGCGATGCCTACGAAGCCTGGGGTCTGATACCGGGACGGTTTCATGTCGTTTGTCCGCCTGAGGGCGGAACGCTGTTTCTTTTCGGCACGGATCGCCTGGGTCGCGATCTCCTGTCGCGAATCGTCTATGGCGCACGCATTTCGTTGACCATTGGCCTATTCGGGATCGTGGTCAGCTTCGCGCTCGGGATCACCATCGGCGGCCTCGCCGGTTATTACGGTGGCTGGGTCGACAACATCACGCAGCGGATCATCGAGGTCTTTCGGTCTTTCCCGTCGCTGCCGTTGTGGATGGCGCTTTCGGCGGCGCTGCCGGTGCGCTGGAGCCCTCTTATCATTTATTTCGGCATCACGCTTATTCTCGGCCTACTCGATTGGACGGGGCTCGCGCGCGCCGTTCGCTCAAAATTATTGGCGCTCCGGGAGGAGGATTTCTGCACCGCCGCACAGCTCATGGGTGCGAAGCCAAGCCGAGTCATCGGGCGGCACCTGCTGCCGAGCTTCATGAGTCACTTGATTGCATCGGCATCGTTATCGATCCCGCACATGATCCTCGGCGAGACGGCCCTGAGCTTCCTCGGCCTCGGTTTGCGTCCGCCGATCACGAGCTGGGGCGTTCTTCTCAACGAAGCGCAAAACATCAACGTTGTCGCGCTTTATCCCTGGCTCATGCTGCCGGTGGTGCCGGTGATCATCGTCGTGCTGGCGTTCAATTTTCTCGGCGACGGGCTGCGCGACGCCGCCGATCCCTACAAGTAGCGCCCAACACGACGCGTCAACGGGCCAAAACCACGAGATCGATGGGCTGCGCGACCCCGCCGACGCTGCGGGCCCGGCGCATTTCAGGCGCCGCGCGCGGTGCGTAACCTTGCGTGCAAGCCAGGGCGTAGGTGTCCGCCGTCGTAAGGGCGCGAACCGACTCGTCCTTCGTATGTTTTTCCAGCTTGGCGGACAGATTCACGGCGTCGCCGATGACGGTGTATTCAAGGCGCGTTGCATCACCGACAGCGCCGAAGATGATTCGCCCGGTCGCGACCGACGCGCCCACCCGCAGCGGAGGCCGCCCCGACGCCTCGCGCTTCGTATTCCACGCCGTGACCTCCGCCATGATCGAATCGACCGCCCCGAGCGAATCGGCAGCATAGGTGGCACTCGGCACGGCTGCGCCGAACGTCGCCAGAATGCCGTCCCCGAGAAACTTGTCGATGCTGCCGCCGTGGCGCTGGATCATCGGAACCATGCGCGATTGGTGCTCCGCCAGAAGCGCGATGGCTTCCACGGCCGGAACGGACTGTGCGTAGGCGGTAAATCCCCTGAGGTCGAGATTGAGAATGGCCGCATCCCGCAACTCGCCTTGTCCGGCGGCAATGCGGTGCTCGGCCGAGGTGATCTGCCGAGCAATCTCTGGCGCAAAAAATCGGGAGAGATCGCGCGCGGCCGCCCCTTCGGCGACGGCCCGTACGAGAAGCCCGCGCGCGCGCGTGATGGCGACCGCGATCACCAGCGTAACGGCAGCGATCGACATGACCTTGTCGAATTCGGCACCGAGCAGGATTCGATTCGAGGTCATGTACAGAACATAGTCGCGTGTGATTCCCGCCTCGAACGCATCGGCATTGACGGCCAGCGCGACAAGCATCAGCCAGCCGATGGCCGCGGCGGCACCGGCGAGAAGGACGTAACGCGCCTCGAAGCGCAAAGCCCGCAAGGCGATGAAGATGAAGACATAGAGCAGCGTCGGGGCCTTCAACACGAAGGACGGAGGTTGCGCATATTGGATGTGAAAAATCCAAATGAGAGACATCAGCAAGGCGATGTCGATCACCACGGAAAGCGCCAGAAACCAGCCTGGCAACCGGCTTCGATGCGCGAGAACCAAGCGAAGAAGCGTGAAACTCAGATAGAAGGCGAGTACCCACGGCACCGGCTCGATTCCCATCTTGGGAGCGAAGGTTTTTGGCGATACCGCATAAAGGGTCCCGAACGTCAAGACGATGAACAACTGGATCCAGCCAATCAGTATTTCGCTGCGATCCTGCTGCAGGCGGATCGCATCTTTGATGCGCTCGGGAAGGTCGCGCTCGGTCGCCGGGTCTATCAGCGCGTGGAGCGTCCGCAAGGTCATGGAGACGCGATCTCGATGGCGCGTTTGACAAGCCAGAGGCTCGAATCGCGAGCACTCTCCAGGCGCGGCAATGTGGCGACGACGCTCTTGCCCACCAGGGATGTCATCCGCGTGGCCGAATAATGGCTCGCAAATACTGGCGCATACGCCCCGCTTTGCAGAAGAGCCGCCACCACCGACTGCTCGTTGTAGGCGCGCCAGCGCCAATCCGTGGGGTAATCATCCGGCAGGAAGACATCATGAAAATGCACGTAGACCCCCGAAGGCAATCGCGGCAGAACGGCGTTGACGAGGACATCGACATCGCTTCCCGGCATGAGAACGTGGCTCGAATCGATGAAGACGAAGTCGCCCGGCGCAAGGCCCGAGAACGGCGCTGCGCCGGCCTCCTGAATCGTCGCCCGTCGCAGGTCCACGCCGTCACTCGGAAGATCCGCACGCGGCTCCGGGTCGATCGACGTCAGACGCGTTTTCGTTTGACCGTCGTGAATGGCGCGGAGGAGAAATCTGGTGGAATGTCCGCTGCCTACCTCGACAATCCAGCGCGGGCGGCGGTTGCGAACAAGGGTGTAGGCGACCGCCGCGTCAAGGGGCGCGAACCAATCCTGGTCCCATCGTGGGCTGACCGCGCGTGCGTCGTTCGCTTGACCGATTTGAATCAAGGGCGCGCTATATTCGTCGATCTCACTCAAGATCTCCGCAAACCGGCCGCGCTCGCGCTCAAGAATTGTCGCGACCGCACCGTAGTTCCGATCGGCGTTTGAGCCTGTCGTTCGCCCGGCGTATCGATAGGGAACGAAGAATCCCCGCCGGTGCAGGCCAAGCAGGGTGGACAGGCCCAGCGCCAGCCTCCGCGCAGGGCCGCGCCAATCCTTGCCGATGTTGCGAAGCGCTGCAGCCAATATCATGGCCGCAGGACGAGGCCTTCTTTTGCCACGACGGTGCCCGGGCGGCGACGCTCGGCTTCGGCCGTCACGCGATCCATGAAATCGTCGTCGTGATCGGGATCGTGGTGGAAGATCACGAGCGTCTTGACACCGGCCGCATCGGCAAGCCGGGCGCCCTCTTCCCACGTCGAGTGACCCCACCCGGCGTACTGCGAATACTCGGCATCGGTATAGGTGCAGTCGTAAATGAAGAGGTCCGCGTCTTTGATGAGGCGCAGAATGCCTTCGTCAAGCCGACCCGCGACATGCTCGGTATCCGTCACATAGCAAACGGACTTGCCGGCATACTCGATTCGATACGCCGTCGCGCCGTCCGGATGGTTGAGCGGAATTGTGCGGACCGAGACACCGGGACGCGGCACAAGATGATCACCGTGGCGAAAATCTTTCGTCGTAATTCCCGCCGAAAGCACCTCGAAGGGGACCGGGAAGAGCGGCGCGGACATAATGCGGCACAACACTTCATTCAGCGTTCGACCAGGCAAGAGATGGCCAGCCCACAGCTTCACCTGATTACCCCTGTTGAAGAGCGGCTTGAAAAACGGCAGTCCGGCGACGTGATCGAGGTGTGTGTGGGAGAAGAAGAGGTCGGCCTCGAGCGGCCCTTCGGGTTCGAGAAACTTGCCGAGTTCGCGCAGTCCCGTGCCGCCGTCAAAGATGAGGCGATGGGGTCCGCATCGCATTTCGACGCAGGAGGTGTTTCCGCCATAGCGGACATTGGCCGGCCCCGGCGTCGCGATCGTGCCGCGGACACCCCAAAACCGTACAATGAACTCACCGACCTCGGCCATGTGAGCGTCCCTTCGGCAGCATGTTATCGCCGTGTGTACTAATTTGGAGCGATGTGGTCAAAACAGGTGTGATGGCCGTCACATCGAGCCAAATCGGTGGGGGTGGGAAATTCCCATTTCACGGTCAAGGACATTAACACGCTCTCTCTTGGGTTAGCCCATGGCTCGGCAGATCACGAACTGGGCTGGCGTATGGCTCGGCACGCTTCTCGGCGTGCTGGCCGCCTTCCAGCAGTTCAAGCTCCCGCCCGTCCTCCCCCTTTTGGCGGAACACTATGGCTACAGCCGAATCCTGGCTGGCTCATTCATGTCCATATATGCCGTTTTGGGCCTGCTCTTTTCGGTTTGGGCAGGCCGGCGCGTCCAGCGGCGCGGCCTTGGGTCGACGCTCCTTCTTGCTTTTGGGCTGATGATTTCCGGCAATACCCTTGGGCTCATTGCGCCGGAGAGCGGAGCCCTGATGCTGCTGTCGCGCGCGCTCGAAGGCGGGTCCTACGCGGTCCTGGCGCTCGTCGGCCCTGTTCTGGCAAACGCGAGCGCGAGCCAGCGTCATCTTCCCATCGCATTTGCGCTCACCGCGGCCTGGATTCCCAATGGACAGATCGCGGCAGGACTTCTGTCCGGCCTGTTTATCGCGCGAGGGACCTGGAAGCCTCTCTGGTTGATCGGAATTGGAGCAACCTGCGCGCTCGCCGTCTGGACTGTCTATCTACTGAAGCGCGATCGCCTGAGTTCCGTATCCATGCTTGGACCCGAGCCAAGCGCCGCCCCGCTTACGCGCGCCCAGCGCCGTGCGCTTATGCTTTCCGCCGGGACGTTCATGCTTTGGTCGACGCAGTATTTTGCCTTCATGACTTGGTTGCCGACCTTTCTCGTCGAAGTGCACGGAGCGAACCAGGCATTGGCTATCCGCGGTTATCTCGTTCCAGTCGCAACGCTTCTGGCGTTCGTTTATGTCGCGGGATTTCTGCTTCGCGCTGGCGTACCGATCGTGCCTCTTCTTGCCGCCACGCTGCTGCTTCAAGCATTGGTGTGGCTGTTGGTGCCCTTCGTTGAAGGGGGCGCGGCGGGCATTGTGCTGCTGATTCTTTGGGGCATCGGCGCCGGGATCACGCCGACATGTCTCTTTGGATTGCCGACGACGATTGCGACTGAGCCAGCCCAACGGCCCCAAGCTTTTGGAATCGTCTTGACTGGCCGCAATCTCGGAGTTTTGACGGGACCGTTGCTTTTGGGCGGGATTCTGACACTGACCGCCGACTGGACATTGGCCAGCCCGCTCTTCGCCACTGTGACGGCGATGGGAACTGGTCTTGCGATGACGCTGATCTACCAGCGAAAGCCGCGGAACTCCGCGTCGCCCGCTTAGGGAACCAGCTGATAACCATTCTGCGCCGTGATCAAAATCGTCGCATGGGATGGGTCGGTTTCTATTTTTTGCCGCAAGCGATACACGTGGGTTTCAAGCGTGTGCGTCGTAACGCCGGAGTTATATCCCCAGACCTCGGTGAGAAGTTCTTCGCGTCCGACAACGGCACGCGCACGGTAGAGATAGTTGAGGATCGCCGTTTCCTTTTCCGTGAGTCGGATTTTCTTCTTTGTCCCGGCATGAGTGAGTTGTTGTGCCGCCGGGAGAAAATCGTAAGGGCCGAAGGAGAGAATCGCCGCCTCGCTATGCTCGAGGGTTCTTAGCTGCGCGCGAATGAGAGCGAGAAGGGTGCCAAGCCGAAAAGGCTTCGTGACGTAGTCGTTGGCGCCGAATTCGAGACCAAGGATCGTGTCGACGTCTACATCCGCGCCAGCAAGCATGATAATGGGCGCGCTGATCCCCTGGCCGCGTATGCGGCGGCATATTTCTCTCCCGTCGATGTCGCCGAGGCTCACATCGAGCAGGATCAGGTCAAAGTTTTGACTGGCGATGGCCGTCAGCGCCGCGTTTCCCGATTCGACCTCGGTCGTGACAAAGCCCTCCTCCAGCCTGAGCTGTTCGGCGAGTGATTGTCGAAACAGCGGATCATCATCGACCAAAAGCAGTCTGCGCCCAGCCGGCGTCGAATCGGCCATGCTTACTGCCCCATGATCCGTCGGATGAGGAAACGATGGACAGGGCCGTCTGCGCGACCAATCTCTTGGACGATCGAGAAATGGTTGTGGTCCTTAAGTTCATGAGTTTCGACCACATGGCCTTGTCGACGCCAGGCGTCGGACAAATCGCGCTGCTGTCGCAGAAATTCCTGGGATTCGAGCGCACCGACAGCAAGCACCAGCGGCGGCAAAAGCTTTGGCGACATGCCAATCGGGCTGTTGCGGGAGGCCTCATCACGATCAAGGCGAAGATCGGCGTTGAGATAGGACAGTCGAATCGGCTCGAGATCGTAAATGCCGCTGAATGATGCGCCGAACGTCACGATCGGAGCGCGTCCGACGGCCGCATCAGAGAATGTCGGCCAGTCCGTTGCCGCAATCATCGCAACAAGATGGCCGCCGGCGGAATGGCCCGAAATCGAGATGCGACGAGGATCGAAATCGAGGTCTTCAGCATGATCGCTCAGCCACAAGATCGCACGTCGAACGCATTCGACGATTGCGTCCAGCCGCATGGCGGGCGCGAGTGGATAGTTCAGCGCCGCGTAGTTTACGCCCGCATCCACAAAGGCGGGGGCGAGGTGCGCGAAACTGCTCTTGTCCAGCGCGCGCCAGTAACCGCCATGAATAAACACGTGGAGCGGCGCGCTCTTGCGCGTTGAAGGAAAAAAATCCAAGCGCTCAAGCGCGGACGGGCCATAGGGAAGATCGAGGCGGCACGGCAGCCGCTGCCTCGCGGACTCGCTCTCGCGGGCCCAATGCGCCGTGTGGTCCGCAAAATCCGGCACCAAGGCTCGATTGTTGTATTGCGCGTCGAGGGCCGCTTGGTCGTAGTGGCGGAAGACATGCGGCATTGGAGCGTTCCTCTCCGCAGCATTACAACGCCGCCAAGGGATGCGCAACCACGGCTCCCGCCCCGGCACGATCGACCCCTTCTCGGCAAAATTTGCCCGCATCCATGGTGGCGCGCCACGGCCGAGCCCCATTAACTCATTGAATTGTCGTGATTTCAGGAACGGTATCGATCTTGCGAGGGTTAGGCATCGCGAGAGAGGGTTCATGGCAGAAAGTGTGATGTCCGTCGCACCGATGGCAATGCGTGAAACGGGGGACCCGATTCCGCGCATGGTGCCGCCGGAGGGATTGCGGCAGATGAAGCTCTGGCGCGGCGACGAATTCACGTTCGCTGACCTCATCGATTTCGTGAACCCGCTCCAACATATTCCCATAGTTTCAACGATTTACAGCCATCTCACCGGCGAGTCACCGGGCGCATTGGCACGCTTCACCATTGGTGGCCTCATCGGCGGGCCGATCGGCCTTCTGAGCGCCGCCGTCAATTCAGCCCTGATCACGGAAACCGGCAAAGACATGGGTCAGATCGCCATGGCCGTAATCACTGGAGACGGACCGAGCGGCTCGAGCCCCGTTCCGAACGAACCCGGGCCTCTCATGGCGCAAGCCTCCGATCGGGGCAGCGATTATGCATTCGACCGGACAGCGGCCCAAGCCGCCGAGACCGCGAAACTGACTTCCGTGGTGGCCTACAATGCCGGCGATTCGATGCTTGGGGCCTCTACCGGAATGTCCGATCGAAGCAGCGAGCCATATTGGGATCGAATCCCGACTTCGAATAGCGTTAAGTCCATAGCCGCGGCGCCCGCGCACGCTGGCGAGCCGGCGATCGCACGACAGGCAGCGCCGACCGCTGGTCGAGACGCGATCACGAAAGCGGCCTCCGCGGAATTGAACGCACCAGGCACCAACCCTCGGAACACATTGCGCGCGGCGCCCGTCGCGCGCAAAGGCTTCTCTCAGGGTCCGCAACTTTCCGCACAGCAGATGGCGGCCCATCTCTCTTCGACCCAGGGCGTATCAGCTCAAAGCGTGGTATCGAATGCGATCCGACAAGACGCGAATCAGCGCGTCGCTGGGCGCCCCTTGGGCATTGCGTTGCCCGCAACGTCGAGCTCGCCCTTCTCCAAATCGATGATGGAAGCGCTCGAAAAGTATGAGGCGCTTGCAAAATCTCGCGGTGAGACCGCCACGCAGGTCGACGTACACGATTGAGTTTGGATTTCAAACGGGTGGCCGCGAGCCGAAGACGGCCGTCCCGACCCTCACATACGTGGCACCAAAACGAATCGCTTCTTCGAAATCTGCGCTCATGCCCATGCTGAGTTCGGGAAGCGCATGACGCCGTGCGATCTCCCGCAAGAGTGCGAAATGCAAAGCGGGGGGCTCGTCGAGAGGCGGGATGCACATGAGGCCGATCACCGGAAGCCCGTAGGAGTCCCGACAGGCCCGAATGAATTCGTCGGCGTCCTTCGATGGAACGCCCGCTTTTTGCGGCTCATCCCCAGTATTGACTTGGACAAAACATTGCAGCCGTCGACCCAAGCGCGTCATCTGCTCCGCGAGAGCTGACGCAAGCTTGGGGCGATCGACGCTCTCGATGACATCGAAAAGCTGGACCGCCTCCTTCGCTTTGTTTGTCTGCAGCGGGCCAATCAGGTGAAGACGAAGATCGGGATACCTGGCACGCAAAGCCGGCCATTTCGTCTGAGCCTCCTGAACGCGATTCTCACCGAAGCAGCGATGCCCGGCGCGCAATGCCGCCTCGATGCGATTCGGTGGATGCGTTTTGCTGACCGCGACGAGCGTGATCGTTTCCGGCGCGCGACCGGCTTGGCGGGCCGCGAGCGCGATTCGTTCATTGACGCCCGTCAGATTGGCGCTGACTTCCGCAAGATCGTCGATCGTAATGGAAACACCCGGCATGACCGATCGCCATCTCGTCGTAACGCTTGCCCCAAAATAACAGACCGCGGGCGGTACCAAAACCCCTGAGGCTCAGCTCCGTGTGACTCGAAATGCGCGTTTCACATAGTCGACCAAGACACCGACCGACGTCTCGATCGACGCGTGGCTCGTGTCGACGATCAGCTCCGGACTTGCCGGCGCCTCGTACGGCGCTGAAATGCCGGTGAATTGCGCGATTTCTCCTGTCCGGGCCCGCCGATAGAGGCCCTTCGGATCGCGCTGCTCGCAGACCTCGAGGGCGGCCTTGACGTGGACCTCATGAAACTTCTCGCCGGCGGCCGAGCGCGCGCGGTCGCGATCGCTGCGATAGGGCGAGATGAAGGCCGTCACGACGATGAATCCCGCGTCGGCGAATAGGGCTGCGACTTCTCCGACGCGTCGAATGTTTTCCGCACGCTCTTCGGGCGAGAATCCCAAATTCGCGTTCAATCCGCGCCGGATGTTGTCGCCGTCGAGAACATAGACGAGGTAGCCTTCCTTGAAGAGCCGCCATTCGAGCTCGATCGCGAGAGTCGACTTTCCTGCGCCGCTAAGACCCGTCAGCCACAAGACGCCGCCGGGATGGTGATTCTGCGTGGCCCGCATCATGGGCGTTACGCGGTGTTCGACCTGTGCGACATTGGTCGAACGCACGGTGATCTGCTCGCGCTGGTTGGGATAGCCCTCCATGCTGATCACGCC